>JAJEFL010000135.1:0-16472 GCA_022820435.1 Rhodothermales bacterium | reverse complement strand
CCGGCAGCGTCAAATCCGTGTCGCCGTCATCACTGATCGTCACCGTCACATCCCCGCTCGGCTCATTACTCAGCATCACATCGAACGCCGCCGTACTGCCTTCATCCAGCGTCACCGAAGTCGGATCCAGCGTGATTGATGGAGTATCCGTATCGGTGATGGTCACCGGAAGCGTAGCCGTTCTCCCGTCATATTCTGCGCCCGCCGCTGTAAACGTCAGCGTCTCGGAATCCTGCATCAGGTCATCATCCTCCCCCGCCGACAGCGTCACCGTCTGCTCCGTATTCCAGTTCGTGGAGGTAAAGGTCAGGGTGTTGCCGCCCGTCAACATCAGATCCGTTCCCGCATGCCCCGTGACCGTCACCGTCACACTTGCACTCGGCTCATCGCTCAACTTCACCGTGAACCCCGTCGAAGCCCCGCCTTCATTCAGCGTTACCGAAGAGGCGGATAATTCAATCGTTCCATCATCATCATCCTCTACGGTTACCTGAAGTGTCTGGCGCACAGTGGCATACTCCGCACCCGAAGCCTCTAACGTTAGGGTTACCGTATCCTCCCAAATATCGCTATCATCTTCCGCGGTTAAGGTTACTTCCTGCTCCTCATTCCAGTTATTCTCATTAAACGGCAGTGAACCTTTATCCCATTTCAGATCCGAACTTCCAACAGCATCGAGTGCTATCGTCACATCATCGGACGGAGTATTACTTAATGATACCTTGAACTTCGCAGTCCCATTTTCCTCTATGGTAACCGAAGGGACGTTCAAGTTAATCGTTCCGACATCATTATCATCTATGGTTATCTGAACAACTTCCTCTATACCGGCATATTCCGGGCCGGATGCCGTTAAAGTCAATGTCTCCCGGTCACTGATGATATCATTATCGTCTTCCCCTGAACTCACCGTTACCGTCTGCTTCGTACTGTAATCCGCGGGGAGAAATGTGAGCGTGTATTCATCCAACGTCAGATTCGTATCATCATCCCTGCTGATCGTGATGGTCACATCACCTGACGGCTCGTCACTCAGCCAGACATCAAACGTCTGCTCCCCTCCTTCCTGCACGGTAACCGAAGAACTGGACAATTCCATCGTACGGGGATCCGTATCCTGAATCGTTATCTGAAACTGTGTATCTATACCTTGATATTCCGCACCGGCAGCGGACAGACTCAGCGTCTCTACATCATTCCATATATCACTGTCACGACCAGCCTCTAATGTTACAGACTCCGCCACACTGTAATTCGTCGGCGTAAAGGTTATCTCATTATCTGGCAAGGTCAGATCTGAGTCTCCATCATCTTCAACGGTTACCGTTACATTACTGGAGGGCGCATGACTCAATGCTACTGTGAAATGTGAAGTGACTCCCTCAGGCATTGTTGACTCTGCCATGGGAAACACAATAATCTCCCCATCATCATTGTCTCTAATGGTTACCTGAACCTCCTCGTCCAAATCGGTATACTCCGCACCCGCGCCCGTTAAGGTCAGCGCTACTACATCATCAATGATATCATCATCGTCCTCCGCAGCGGTCAATCTTACCAACTTTGGCTGATTCCAGTCCAATTGCGTAAACGTCAATTTTCCTGGGATCGGGGAAGTACTACCCAGAACCGTCATCTCATAGCCGCTGATCGTCACGCGCACACTCGACGAAGGCTGATCACTCAGCCGAACCGAAAACGCATTACTTATCTCCGCCCCCTCGTTCATGGTCAATCTGGCACGGTTGATCAGAATCCTGGGCTGTTTAATCGACACACGTGTAGTATAATGTCTGATATGAGTCCTAAGATCTGACGGTAGCATGCCGAGAGATAGGTCAAATCTCTCTGTCCCCTCTCTCTCGTTTGCATCCCGGATTGTAATGAGACTACTTTCACCCCCCAAACTTCCACTACTGATTGTAATGGGGGTCAAAGTGCCATAATCACCACTGTTGGTCGTAATATCATTCAGTGTCAACGGTATCGTCACCGTGCTTGATCTCGCCCTCGAGAGTGTTGCACGTATCGTCACAGGATTCCCCTCCAGAACAAGATTCGGAGATGCTGATATACTCACCGTATGCCTTCTATCGTCTGTGATACGCACGCGAACACTATTGCGAAACCCTTGATTAACTCTTTCCGGCATTGGTGTACCAAGAAGTACGTCAAACTCCTCATTCCCCTCATTCCAATCTTCGTCCCATGTGGTTGTGATTCTACTGCTGCCTTTGAGACTTCCTCCCTTGATCGTAATATCGTCTGCGGATCCATGATCATCCGGCTCGGCTGTTTGTCTTACGATCTTTAACGGAATCACCACATCATTCGGCAATGGACCCGTTAGCGTTGCCTTTATCTCCACAGTCTCTCCCTCTAATACCGGATTTGGAGATGCCGACAGGTTCACGGTCTCCTCCGTATAATCATGGACTCTCACGCGAACAGATGTAGTCCCGTACCTGACTTCAGATGGTGCCGCATTACCGACAATCATATCAAAAAACTCTTCCCCCTCTCTCTGATGCGAATCCCGTATTATTCTGATTCGCCTTTTACTGGAATTTTTTCCTGCAGCAATTCTAATGTCTTTCGTAAAATCCTGATAATCCCTACTGTCCGTTTCACCAGCACCTCCATCATGCAATATCAGCGGAATGCGTAAATTATTGGCAAGCGCTTCCGAAAGTGTTGCAATAATCCACACCGAATTCCCCTCCAATACCGGATTGGGAGATGCCGACAAATTCAATAGCGGCCTGTCCATATCTTCAATCACTACTTCTACATCGGTTTCCTCGCCTGCATAGTTAGCACCGGAGGCCGTTAATTTCAAAGGCACCACATCATTTACCTTATCTGTATCCTCCACGGCCATTAAAGTCACCGGCTGCCTTCCACTGTAGTTCGCCGACGTAAACGTCAGTACTGCTGGATCCGGGGATGTAATCCTCAGATCCGTGGTCGTATGGCCGCTGATCGTCACCGTCACATTACCCCCTTGCGGCAGATCACTTAACCACACATCAAATGTCGCCGTACTCCCCCCATCCATAAAAATCCTGGAAGTGCTCACCTTAATACTAGGCACCTTAATCCCTGCACGAACGCGTTTGCTTGCAACATCAAAACTTAACTCTTGATGCGGCGTACCGACAAACACACCAACCATTTCCTGCCCTCGTTTACCGTATAAATCATGGCCTCTTGAAAACAGGCCTGTACCACTCAAACCTTCCCCGTCAATCATCACTTCTATCAGTGAATGATTGCCTTGATCAGTGGTCATCACATCGAACAAATTGGGCCGAACTGACAATCTGCCTGATGGCACAACATGGAGCAGTGGCATCAGATGAGCTGTTTCTACCCCCACTGAAAATGTTTTGTCATCGGAGACCTCATAGACAGGCAATCTGCGATTAGCAATCTCGGTAATACTCTCAAACTCCGACAACGGAGTTCCCTCATGAATCGTATTGGTATTGTCATTTTCGGATTCCGTTACCATAATTTTGTCTGTGTCCCTTACATGGCTTCCCCCCCCGGTAATCATTATATACTGGTCACTTTTTGTTACTTCACCGGCCGGCCCCCTCGTTACAATCCTCGCCGATACATTCCCGTCCGCATCAAAAACTTCTGATTGTATTCTGGATTCATCTGCATCACCGTGCAAATCCCCAATCGTAATGATAGATACGTTATCCTCCCCTTCTTCCTGAATTTCAAAATGAGGGATAATTACTTGCTCCCATGCCTCCTCTGTCTCTGGCTTCTCCGTCACGAATTCCTGACGGAGATTTGTGACCGTCAGTTCCTGATGGAAACCTTCCGAAATCAGATCCGGAAGATTTTCAGACGCTAATGTATGGAGTGCATTTCCCGATGAGATCGAGGAGAGACTGCCGTAATCTACCTCTGCAGGGAAGGCCGCTGGTCCCTCAAGATTTCCCGAACCTTTCGAATCAAAGGCGGTCAGGGACAGGACAATAAATAGAATTCCCATGATCATGGGGCCTTTAGACCACAAGACGCGGGCAGACAAAAATCGGGGGGGGGGGGGGATTTTTGGGCTAATCCAAACGGCACTGTAGAACAAATTTGTCGCCGCCGAAAGGACGCACCCATCTATGCGTCCAAATAGAAATTTGGCACTGTTTCTCATCCTAATTCCACAGATGGGTATGCAACAAAATCATGAAATAAAGGCACTCACTGCCTGACAATATACATTTCAAACTAGTCGCAGGGGATCACTTTTCCAACTGTCTAGATCCTCGGAACTAATTCGCCGCACCCCCATACGAAACAAAAAATGGCTTGTTTCAGAAATTTGTCCTTACCTGAAATCCCATGAACAGCAGATCCGGGATGCTGCCATTCGGATCCAACCCGACACCTGTCAGGAATGACATCGGAAAGTCACCCATCCAGGCAATCCCCTCCCTAAAGGCGATGGAATACCCGGCAATGGCCCATAGCGTGCCGGAAACCCCCGGCGCGACAAAGCTCATCATCATGGTGTTAAGTGTATTCTTGGAACGGACAAGTCCCCCGTAAAAGAATGCCAGCCCGGGGGTCATCAGTAACACAAGCGCCGTGGAAATCAGTAACCATGACGTATCTGCACCGCTGATCACAGGGACAGTTTCCGCTTCCCGAGCGAACGCTGAAAAAGGCATTAGCAGACCCAATCCTGATAATGTGCAAAGCATTTTGTTAAGTATTGAAACCAAATTTATTAAGGAATAAAGATGTTAACGCCTTAATAAATTAGGAAAAAGAATTAAAAAATCCAAATAATTTTGGTAATTAATCAAATCTTAATATCTGGTTAATCTTAACATCACATTGAAAATTGGCCCGAACCCGCTTTCCATTGAATTTCGCAACGATTCGTTCCTTGCACATTTATTCTGACGTCTCCCAATGCGGCTTCACCTCCATACGCCGAACCGCTCCCACGGACGAAGCTCGCCGCCAGCCGGTACATCATCCACTGTGGAATCTCCTCTCCGCAGGTGACTCACAGTCTGCACAACCTTCCAGTTCGTCGGCGTAGACAACATCAACATATCGCCTGTCAACACACAGTCTGGTACGCTGCGCTCACTGTCATCGTCATCCTTGCTCGAGTTCGATATCCGAACCATAAAGCCTCCCGACGATCAATCAAAGTCACCCGTATTCCCTGTGTGTCCAGCACAATGGTATGCTCCAAGTCTGAATCACTGTATCATCCCTGACTCCATCCATCCTTGAAGATGGAACACTGCCTGCAATGTTACGAACTGCAAGATCTGCTATACCCTTCGAGAATAGATCATCAAGTGCATACTATAACGGATACTCTTCCATTCAACTCAAAACGGTCTGGAACAATCCTCAAAATCCCCGACCTCAACGGTAATGGAAGGAGGCTCCACTGCAAATTTTTCAGCTGACCTCCACCAAACTCAATTCCCGACAACCATATACCGTGCCGTTTGCGCTCATGAAAAACTGCGGACACCTCAACGCCATATGCAGAGAAGGCCGATTGGGCAGGATGATTTCCAGCGCCCCATGAATCAAGCACGGTCAAGGATGGGGCCAACATTAACCGCCCGAACTCCCCGGTATCCCCCACTCTACCACCCTTGATCTGGACAAAGAAAACCTGATCATGACTTTCCATTGCAGCCCATTTTTCCCGCATTCGGTATCCTATTGGAGGACTTCATTTCCCCTAGATATGCTTCATTTTTGAAAATTTAACGCCCCCTGTCCCGAAATACTGCATAAATTCCCTTTGTATGTATTATATTGGGGGATACCGGTGAGGCTATTCACAAAATATTCGCTGAAAATCGAATGTCTGCACTTTACCGGCGCATTGATCATTCAAAAAACTTGGTTACAATGAAATTTACCTACATTCTTTTTCTTACCCTCGCCCTGCTGATCACAGCATGCGGCGGCTCTGATTCCTCCATGGAGATGGAAAGCGATGCAGAGATGCACGAAGACGGTGCCATGCACGAAGATGATGCCATGATGGAAGACGGTGCCATGGAGATGGAAGCCGATTCCGCTGATGCCATGGAGATGGAAGCCGACTCCACCGACATGATGATGGAGGGTGAGATGGAAGAGGGAGCAATGGAAGAAGAGTCCGGCGAAGAAGAGGCCGCCGCGGAACACTGATCCGAATTCCCTCGGATTTTGATTGTTCCTGCCTCACGCCACGGATGCCCGAAATGGGCATTCCGGCGGATTGGGGACATCCTGCTTGGCCCGTTCTGGGCACGAGTCTGTATGTGTTGTATCTGCGCTGATCCGCAGTCCCACATGAGCATCTGCGGATTTTACGGAGCATCTGTGTCATGCTAGTGTGGGCAATGCGCCGATGAAGACATCACAGCAGCCGCACACCCCCCATCGGCATGAAGTCACCAGTGGGACCGTATGGGAGGCAAAGTACGGGTATGTACGAGCGGTACGAAGTTCAAAAAACATACACGTAGCGGGGACGACCTCGGTGACACCTGCCGGCAATGTCATTGGCGAAGGCGATGCCTATGCGCAGACCCGCTATATCTTTGACCTCATCAGGAAAGCCCTCCATGAACTCAAGGCATCTCTGACCGATGTCGTCCGTACACGAATGTATGTGGTCAATATTGATCTGCACGCAGATGCGGTCGGCAAAGCACACGGCGAAGTCTTCACCGCGATCCGCCCTGCGGCAACCATGGTGGGAGTTGCCGGACTGATCCGCCCCGAACTGCTGGTGGAAATTGAGGTGGATGCCGTTTTACCTACACCCCCAGAGAGACTGCCTCATCAAAACGTACACTGACCAGACTAGACACCCCCTCCTCCTGCATCGTAACCCCGTAGAGACGGTTCGCCATTTCCATAGTCCGCTTGTTATGGGTCACCAGGATAAACTGGGTCTCTGACGAAAAACGCTGGATCATCCGCATAAAATGATCCACATTGGTGTCATCTAACGGGGCATCCACTTCGTCCAGAAAACAAAACGGACTCGGTTTAATCAGATAGATCGCAAACAGGAGCGCAATGGCGGTAAGCGTTTTTTCCCCGCTGGACAACTGAGCAATACTGACCGGACGTTTACCGCTTGGCCGCGCAATGACCGCAATCGGAGATTCCAGAACATCCTCCGAGTCCGTCAGAGCAAGGTCACATCTGGCCTTGTCTCCAAACAATTCGCAAAAGAGCTTCTGGAAATTCTCCCGAATTAATACATAGGTGTCCAGAAACTGCTGCGAGGCCGTGCGATTGATTTCTTTGATGGTCTGCACCAGTACTTTTTCTGCCTCTTCCAGATCTGAGCACTGCTCCATCATAAATTCCAGCCGCTCATTTTGCTTGTTGTATTCTTCCAGCGCTAAGGCATTGACATTTCCCATGGACCGTAATTTGCGTTCGGTCTCCTGGATTTGTTCTCGAATGACCATGTCGTCCAGATTCTCAGTCTCCTCCGAACCGGAAAGTTCAAACTGATGATCCTCAAGTGCCCGAACCTGTAAATCCTCGCGACGCGCTTTCACTGCGCTATATTTGATCTGAACACTTGTTTCTTCCTGCTTTGCTTCCTGGAATGCCCTCCGGGCTTTTCGGACCTGTTCATTGCTCCGTTCCATCTCCAGACGTAATTCATGCTCCCGGGCACGGTCCTGGGCATTGAGCGCGTGCAAATCGCTGTGACTATTGCGTTCTGCCTCCAACTGCCGTGTTAACTCAAGAAGTTTCATGGATGCATCCTGCTGCATTTCCAGGAGGGCCTCCCGTTCTTCACGATAGACTTCTTCCTGACTCTGTAAACGCATCCGCTCTCTTTCGATGCGCTCCAGATTATCGCCGATCCGGTCACGCACAGCTGCGGTCTGAGCGGCAGCCGTATGGGCCTCTACATACAGATTCTGTACTTCCTCTGACTCTCTCCGGCAGGACTGAATTTTTTGATCCAGCGAGCGTACCTGCTCCTGTGCCTCCAAAAGCTGTTTTTCCATCTGGATCAAGTCATCCCCGTCTGGCTCGGCCTCCTGCACCAAACCGGAAATTTCCTGTACAATCTGATGCTGTCTCCGCTGCAGTGCATCCAGTTGACTGGCACCCAATTCACGAATCTGAATGTATTTCTGCGCATTGCGATCTGCCTCTGCAACAAGCCGCTCCGTTTCACGCGTCTGATGAATCACTTTTTGCAGGTCGATCCGGTGCTGCTCCTCATGCAATTCTGCAAGCGTAGATTTTGCCTGATCGGCCTGTGTTTGAAGTTCGGAGCAAGCCTCTTTCCCGGCCCGCAGACTATCACGCCGGGAAAGATGGGAATACGTACCTCCTTCCTCGCTTCCGCCTGCATACAGCACTCCGCGCCCATCCATCCATTCCCCATCTGGAGTCACATACCGATATACCGTCCCTCCTTCCTCCTTAAGCAGTCGTTTCCCGTGATCCAGAGATTCAACCAGAAATACATCCCGCAACAGAAGTTCGGCAATCGGCCTGTACGTCTCATCTCGCACCGTAATCCGTTCCAGCAGTGAACCCGATGATCGGCCGCCGAGGCGGGAAGAAGGGAGGAGGTTCTCCAGAATAATAAAGTACGCACGCCCCTTATCTTCGGCGCGTAACCGCTCCGCCGCCCTTCTGGCAGCCTGTTCAGTCTTGGTGGCAATGCACCCCCCATATGGTTCCAGGGCAGCTGCCAGCGCTGCCCTGTACTCGGGGGCGCAGGTAATCAGATCACTCAGCGTAGTCGTCTGAAGATCTGCGGCCTCGGTTAGCAGATACCGGACGGCATCCGGAAAAAAGTCATACGTATTGACGAGATCTTCCAAAATTTCGATCTCTGCACGCTTCGCGGCGAGCCGCCTCTGCGCCTGCCCTACCGCATCCCGCCCCTGAGAAATTTTTTGCTCCAGTCCTGTATGGACCATTTCGGCTTCCTGACGCGCAGCCCGAACACGATTGAACACTTCCTGTGCCTTTTCAAGTGCCTGGATCGCATCCGCTGCCACCTTTGTCGCGTGTTCATTGGCCTCCTCCTTCGATGCCTGCTCCCGCTCAAGCCGGTTTAATTCTTCCTGCATATGCGTAACCCGCCCCTGTAAACGGTCAGAATTGCGCTGACTATCCAGTTTCTGACGCTCCAGAGCGGTGACGGTTTTTACCAGATTCTGCCTTTCGGATTCCAGGATGCTGAGTGTTTTTCGAACCGACTCCCTTTTGGCAGAGGCATGCTCCAGGGCTCCGGATGCTTTCTCAACATCGGAGGATGCAACGGTAAATCCTTCCTCTGCAGATTCAAACTGATCCGACAAATCCTCCTGTCTCGCTGCGTTTGCCCTCTTCTCCACCTCCAGCCGTTCGAGGTTTTGTGCAATGGTTTGCTGACTGGCCGCCTCCAGACGAAGATCGCCTTCCAATTTGATAATCCGCTGTTCGTGCTCAACAAAGGCCTGACGATTTCTTTGTGCTTTCTTCTCTTCCTCCACAAACCTTGTGCGGAGTGTTTCCATCTGCACTTCACTTGCATGTACATCTGCCGCCAGGCCTGCACATATATCCGAGATCTTTACAATCTCTTCTTCAAAGATTTTCTCCTCCGTCAGAAAACGGGAGTATTCAAGTTTAAGCAGATTGATCTGTGCAGTTTGCAGTTCTGCTCTGTACCGCAAATAGCGCTCTGCGACGGATGCCTGTCGTTTTAGGCTCCGGACCCGCTTGGAAATTTCATCGGTCAGATCCCGTACCCGGGCAAGATCCGATTGCATTTGGTCCAGTTTGCGAAGCGCATCCGCTCTTCGCTTTTTGTACCGCGTGATACCGGATGCCTCTTCAAACAGCCTGCGGCGGTCCTGCGTGTTCTCGGACAGAATTGCATCAATCATCTTCAACTCAATGACCGAATACGCCCCCGCCCCCATTCCGGTATCCGTAAAAAGATCCGTAATATCCCGAAGCCTGCACTCCACTCCATTGAGCAGATATTCCGCCTCTCCCGACCGGTACAGGCGTCGCCCAAGAATCACTTCGGAGTACTCCAGAGGCAAGACTCCACGCGTATTTGCAATGGTCAGCTGCACTTCCGCCAGCCCGACTGCACGGCGGCTTGTTGTGCCATTGAAAATGACGCTGTCCATTTTGCCCGAGCGGAGTACACGGGCACGCTGCTCCCCAATCACCCAGCGCAGCGCATCTACAATATTGGACTTACCGCAGCCATTCGGACCCACAATGGCCGTAATCCCTGGATCAAACTGTAAATCCGTCGGAGACACAAAACTTTTGAATCCGTGAATTGAAAGCTTCTTCAGATACATGCAACCCTTTATGAATACGAATGGCCGGTATGGAAGAATACCGGCCATTCCACAGGCTCCAAATATAGGACAAGATTCCCAATGATTACACAATTACAGAGAATTTCTTCACCCTGCAGGCGCTCCATCTTCCATGGGTAACGGTGCGGTTTCCAGTACCAGTCCACTGGCATCCGGTGCCACATCCAGCGTCACCGTCTGACCTGCACCGACCCAGCCGGACAGAATCTCCTCGGCCAGTTTGTTGACCACCTCCCGCTGCAGCAGGCGCTTGACCGGGCGGGCCCCGAATGCCGGATCAAACCCCGCTTCCGCCAAATAATCTCCGGCAGCATCTGTCAGCCGAAGGGTCAGCCCGTGACTCTCCAATGCTAACCGCTGAATCCGTGCAAACTGGATCTGTACAATCTCACGGATCACCTCCTGATCCAGCGGGTTAAACAGAACGATCTCGTCGATCCGATTCAAAAACTCCGGGCGGACGCTCGCCTTCAACAGATCCATGATCTCACGCCAGACTTCCCGGGTGTCAAACACAACCCCGTTCTCAATCCGCTGACGAATCAGTTCACTGCCCAGATTACTGGTCATGATCACAATGGTATTCTTGAAATCCGTCGTCCGCCCCTTGTTATCTGTCAGACAGCCTTCGTCCAGAACCTGCAACAGAATATTGAATATCTCGGGGTGCGCCTTCTCTATCTCATCCAGTAATACCACCGCATAGGGGCGCCGCCGAACCCGCTCCGTCAACTGCCCTCCTTCTTCGTATCCCACGTATCCCGGCGGCGCACCAATCAACCTGCTTACGGTATGGCGTTCCTGATACTCACTCATGTCAATACGTATCAGGGCCTGCTCATTATCAAAGAGGAATTCTGCCAACGCCTTGGCCAGTTCCGTCTTGCCGATCCCGGTGGACCCAAGAAAAATAAAGGATCCAATCGGCCGCCCCTGCTCCTGAAGCCCTGCTCTGCCTCGCCGCACCGCATGGGCAATAGACTGAATTGCTTCATCCTGTCCCACCACACGACACTTCAACTCCTGCTCGGCCCGGAGCAGTTTGGCCCGCTCACTTTCCATCATCCGGGAAACCGGAATCCCGGTCCACTTCGAAACGATTTCGGCAATATCCTCTGCATCCACCTCTTCCTTGAGGAGCGCCCCATTTTCCTGCACCTGCTGGAGCCTGGACTGGGTTTCGTGGATCTCATTCTCCAGTTCAGGGATCGTGCCGTGGCGAATTTTTGCCACTTCCTCGTACTTCCCTGCACGAACAAGCGCCTCGTCCTTGATCCGAAGTTCTTCAATCTGCTCTTTTGCCCTGCGGATCCCGGAGATGAGTTTCTTTTCTTCATCCCACCGGGTACGCAAACTGCCGCGCTCTTCCGTCAGATTGGCGAGTTGTTCCTCCAGCAAAAGAAGTTTCTCCTGATCCTTTTCACGCTTGAGCGCTTCGCGTTCAATTTCCAGCTGCCGGATCTGGCGTTCCAGTGTGTCCAGTTCCTCTGGAAGGGAGTCAATCTCCGTTCGCAGACGCGCCATCGCTTCATCCATCAGGTCAATCGCCTTGTCCGGCAGATGGCGGTCTCCAATGTACCGGTTACTGAGTTGAACGGCGGAAATGATGGCCGCATCATTAATCCGCACCCCATGGTGCACTTCATAGCGCTCACGGATGCCGCGCAGAATGGAAATCGCATCATCGAGCTGCGGCTCATGCACCATTACGGTCTGAAATCTGCGCTCCAGCGCCTTGTCTTTCTCGAAATACTTTCGATACTCATCCAGGGTCGTGGCACCGATGGCGCGCAGATCTCCCCGTGCCAGCGCCGGCTTCAGAATATTCGCTGCATCCATTGCCCCTTCGGCGGCCCCGGCTCCGACCAGTGTATGGATTTCATCAATGAACAGCAGGACTTCTCCGTCTGCATCGGTCACCTCCTTAACGACCGCTTTCAGTCGATCTTCAAACTCTCCGCGATACTTGGCCCCTGCAATCAATGCCCCCATATCAAGAGCATGCAACCGTCTGGATTTCAACCCTTCCGGGACATCTCCCTGCACAATACGGATCGCAATCCCCTCGGCAATGGCCGTCTTTCCGACGCCGGCCTCTCCAATCAGAATAGGATTATTTTTCGTCCGCCGGGACAGAATCTGCAGGACGCGCCGGATCTCTTCATCCCGCCCAATTACGGGATCAATCCTGCCGCTTTCCGCGGATTCATTGAGATTGCGTGTAAAACGCTCAAGGGCGCGATAGCTGTCTTCCGCATGCTGATCGGTCACCCGCCGGTTCCCCCGCACGCTCTGGAGTACGCCGAGAATGGATGCCTTTGTGACACCCCGACGCGTCATGGCCTCGCTTACCGGCCCGCCGGCGGCCGTCAAGGCGATCAGCACATGCTCACTGCTCACAAAATCATCCTTCAGCCCCCTGGATTCCTTGAGCGCCTGATCAAAAACCTTTTTCGTCCCGCTGGTCAGATACCCCCCTTCCACCGAGGATCCCGTGACCACCGGAAGATTTTTCAGCAGTTGATCCACTTCATTTTCCAGTCCCTGCAGGTCTGCCCCAAGCCGCTGCATGATGGCGAATCCAATGTTGTTGGGATCGGCCAGAAATGCCTTCAGCAGATGTGCAGAATCCAGCCCCTGATGGTGATTCCCTGCGGCAATCTCCAGTGCCTTCTGGACCGTCTCCCGCGCTTTAACGGTGTAGTTGTTAAGGTTCATGGTGTTGTATGTCAATTTGTCAATGATGCCTGCGGATCCTATAAAGATCCAAAAGTATTCCGCGGCGAAGACTGATGACAAATTGTCCAATTTGAACCCTGATATTCAGACAGACGGACAACTGCAGAGGGACTCTATACACTTTGCGGCCAATTGCCGGGAAAACCTGACCGATGCCTGCTCCCCGGTCATCCGCAACGATGAATCCCCCTCAAAACTGAACACAACACAGCGCACCGCGCTCAGGAAGGAATCATTCTGGCGCTCAAAAAGAATTATCACCGTGTGAAAACCCGCCTCCTGTCGGCGCAGCGGCCTTCTATACCGCCCACCCCTCACGATATACACGGGTCATGAACTCATGCGGAACATGGTCACTGATCATTTTCATGTTCGCAGCATCCCAGCTGATCTGCTCCCCTGTTCTGATCGCAATGGTTCCCAGACAGGTCGCCTCGGCAAGATCTGCAATGTTGATGAAGCTTCCCCGGCTTTGCTTACCATCCCGGATTGCGTCCATGTACTCGTCCACAGAATTTTTCACATCTTCTCCGGATCTCTGTGCAGGTAAAGATCCCTGTAATGCCGTCATCCTGCTTTCGGGGAGAAGCCGAAAATCGGTCCCCAGGAAGTTCCCGATGATTGTCCCATATTCTCCTACATACAGGATGCCCTGATTGGGAAGTCGTTCTCCCGGAGCCAGTAACCCTTTCGCTATGCGCGGCTTCATCCCTCCGTCATACCAGAAAATGTCCAGATCTTTATGTTCAAAGTGCACCGTACTTGCGGTCGGAAACGCGACATCGGAACGACGCCATTGACTTTGATTCCCGACAATGGCTGCGCCCGTGGCAACATTTGACTCGACGCGAATCACCGGGCCTGGATTGAGCATCCGATAGGTCCTCCATAAGCTGTACTGTCCCATATCCCCCAGACATCCACTGCCGAACTCAAACCATCCCCGGAAGAGTGCATGGGTGTAATCAATGTGGTAGGGACGGTCCGGCACACAGCCCAGCCACAGGCTCCAGTCCATCCCGTCCGGGATCGGCATCTCCTCTTTGGGGGTTTCGATCCATCCCTGCGGCCATATCGGACGATTGGACCAGTTATGGACCTCTTTCACCTTTCCGATTACCCCCTGCCCCAGCCATTCCCATAGTTGATAGAGTGCCGGATCATTATTCCATGCCATGAGATGCGTGGTCACACCGGTTTCTTTGGCCGTGCGAGCCGTATGGTGTACCTCATGCAATGTATTCGCAAGCACCTTGTGGGAGATCACTGCCTTGCCTGCCTTCATCCCCGCAATGTTCACCACCCCGTGAAGATGCTCAGGGGTCATGTCAATGATCGCATCAATGCCCTCGGATTCCGCCAGCATCTCTCTGTAATCCGCATACAGCTTCAGTCCTTCCCAGCCGCCCTGTGCACGCTCCTTTGCATAGTATCCCTCAATCAGTTCTTTTGCCGCCATGAGCCCCGCCCGAATACCGGTTTCTGATCCCCAGTTGGAGTTCCCCAGAAATTCACGCACGGAATTGCGCAGACCGTGCGGACTCCAGTCGCGATAATCTTCCGAGTCCGTATTCGGGTCGCAGATCGCAGTGACCTGCAGATCCTCTCTTGGAAGCCAATCTCCCATCAGTTGACGCAAAGCCTGCGTTCCGCAGCCGATCAATGCAACCTGGATCCGGTCACTGGGGGCAACCCGGCCCGGCCCGCCAAAGACTTTCCGGGGAAGCACAGCCGCAACCGCAGCCGTTCCCGTTGTAGTGGTAATAAACTCTCGACGATTGAGTTTTTTTGTTCGCGACATGACAATCTGAAATGTTTAACAGCCCTAAAGTTAGCACAATTGGACGGCTTTTGCACGGCCGGTTCTTCTAAAACACGATCGTTCCCTCTCCGGGATCCCCAAACGGCGAAAATTACCGGCATAAAACGCCT
Source organism: Rhodothermales bacterium (assembly GCA_022820435.1). Lineage (GTDB taxonomy): Bacteria > Bacteroidota > Rhodothermia > Rhodothermales > Bin80 > Bin80. The sequence continues at coordinate 1,437 of JAJEFL010000135.1, read as the reverse complement.
TCTTCGGGTGAATCCGGTTCATTCCTGTCTCATGTATCTTGGTGACCAGGTCACCAAGATGATGGAGTACAGGAAAAAACGACTTTGGGCACGGGCAACTCGGCTTCGCAGCTCGCTGCTCCGCCTCGTTGCCCGTGCCCCTCCTAGATTGAAACTTTTAAGTGTCCGCCTAGAAAAAAGTTAATGTCGCTAGACACAATGATGATTCCGGTTATGAGTTTTTTTTTGACAGCGCCCGGTGAAGTCCGGTGTAATGGAGACTCACCTTGAAGTGTGCATTGACCATCTCGGTCAGTTCGCGGATCCCCGTCTTGTCGTGGCGCTTGCGATAGTTCCGGGCAAACTCCAGCATTTCAGGGGTAATCTTATGGGCCCCTTTTGGACCCCGTTCCCGGGGAATCAGGGCCTGCAGTCCGCCTTTCTCATACTTGCGTTTGAGGCGGACACAGGTGGCAACGGACATCCCGAATTCTGCCGAGAGTTCCTTTAGCGTTTTGGGCGGGACATGGGCGCGGACCATCTCGTAGCGGACCTGTAGCAGATCGCAGGGATCGAAGAAGGTGTTGTCGGAGAATAGGGGGGCCGTGACCCGTTCCGGATGGGGATTGAGTGTGCGTGATTTGCGCAGATGACGGTGTTTTGTATTGGACATGAGATGAAAAGTTGTTAGCATGAACTAATATACGAATAAAAATTCTTTCGTGCAGGTCAGAATCACAAAAAATATCACTATATTGACTATTACGAGACAAAAAGTTTGAATTGTTGAAAAATAAATAAGCATATTTTTGATCTTCAAGAAGGACATCGACCAACGCCCGAAGCGCCGCCAGCTCATCCATACGGAAATAGGCCTGCCCCGCAGATACCCGCTCAAAATCATCCACCTCACGGAGGCTCGTCCAGGACCGGGGTAAACAGTGAAACTTGTTTTTTCCTATAATACAGTGCACCAGTGGCACATTCCCGGTGGTGAAACAGTGCTGGATTGGGAATCGCTGCCCCGACCAGGGATGGAAGGGATGCGTTACCTCTACCCAGTCCGTAGAAGCTGGCCCAGGGGACGGGGGGACTCTCTACCATTTATGCAAGCAAAAACAGGGGAAAATCACCGATTCCCTCGAATTTCAAAAAATAATTGATGCAGAGCTACATTTTTGTGGTCAGGAAGTGACAATGGAACGAAGTTTCGGCTACTGCAGTACAAATACAGCAGGAGATTTTGAAGCTGAATCCTCTGGTGTTTCCACGTTGGATGCGTGGACAACTTTCCTGCGATCCGGATCAAAGAGAGTTCGATCCCGGAGCATGGCACAGGCAACGGCGAGCAGCCGATCTGCAACGGTTCGTAAAGCGCGACCGTGGCTGTGGCCCCGATCTCGCAAGGCGTTGTACTTGGCTCGGCTGACGGGATCGTGTTGGATTGCCACTCTGCTC
>JAJEFL010000098.1:0-9834 GCA_022820435.1 Rhodothermales bacterium | reverse complement strand
CATGCAAACGCCTCCTGGGAAGGAGATCTAAAGTCCGGCAGCGGACACATCAAAACGGACCGGGGATCCCTGGATACGCCGTTCACCTTCAGTTCCCGCTTTGAGGGGGCCCCGGGCATTGGGCCGGAAGACCTGGTGGCGGCCGCCATCTCCGGGTGTTTCTCGATGGCCCTGTCCAATGAACTGGACGGTCGCGGCAATACGGCAACCCGTGTGGACACGCGTTCAACGGTCACCCTCGGGCCGGATCCGGCGGGCGGTTTCCATATTTCCAGTATTGATCTGGAGGTCCGGGCAAGTGTGCCGGGGCTGGATGATGCGGCGTTCCAGGATGCGGCTGAAGCGACCCGGACCGGGTGCCCGATTGCAAAGCTCTACGCAGGCACGACCCTCAATCTGGACGCGCAGCTTGTGTCCTGATTGCGGGCGGTCCCCGCCGCCCCGCGGGGAATATATCGGCCTTAGTTGTCCGGCTGGCGGAGGGTTCCGTCCGGCCGGGCCGTCAGGTGTCCGTTCCGGACCAGCGGGGAGATCTGTGCGGTGACCTGCTTCTTGAAGGCTGCACTGGTGGATCGAAAGCCGAACATGCGGGCAACCTCCACTGCGCATTCTTCCGGGCTGATCGCAAGGCACCGCTCCACCGCACGCAGGATCGCTTTCTGGTACTCCCGGGGCGGGATCATTTCCGGTTTTTTCAGCAGCGGGTTCTCCAGTCTGCTGCGGTTTCGTATGTGCACCTCTCTGCCGCGCCTCTGCAGGAAATTCGGATCCAGATCACACCGCTCCACCATTGCCCGGCGCACCGCATACCTGAGTGCGTCGTGGATCTTTTCCCGGATGCGTTTTCCCGTGTGATCGTATCCCCAGGCCTCCCGTGTTTTACGAACCACGATATCCTGATGAACCGGCCCTTCCACCTCCACCATCGCTGCAATCCAGCCGGCCACATCCCTGATGTGAGCTTCGTGGATGTCAAGGTACGTCCGCATGACATACGTTTTGTATCCCTTATCAGAATCAAATTCCCTGTATTTTCTGGACTCCTTCCGGGGCTTCCCGGATTTCTTTTTTCTCACAATCACCGTATCCAGCACGGCCTGGCGCTGAACCCTGGAAGTGTTTGCAGGTCTTTGCACACGCGCCTGTCGAATGGCATCCACGGCCCGCCGGGTTTCGGTGTCGGGATGCGCAAACCAGTCGGTGCTCCATATACGGTGGAAGGTCCAGCCTTTTCCCTCCAGAAGTGTCTGGCGCATCCGGTCCCGCTCCCGTGCCCAGTGGGATGAATGGTACCGGGCTCCGTCACATTCAATGGCCAGAATGTACGCTCCCTCCCGGTCTGGATCCCTGACGGCAAGGTCAATCAGAAACCCTTCCGAGCCGACCTGATAGTCGACTTCGTACCCGTACCCGCGGATCGCATTGGCGACCGCCTCCTCAAAGGGGCTGTCGGGTTCGCGCCCGGTAATGACGGGGACATCCATTTCTCCGGTTTCGGCATACTTGAGGAAGGTCTTGAGCATATAGGGCCCCCGGTGCCGCGCTTTATCGTGCTGGATATCGGTGTGCCGGATGGAGGAGAAAACGCGGCACCGCTTTTTTGCCCGGGTGAACAGCACGTTCAGCCGCCGCTCGCCCCCGTCATTGGAGACGGGACCAAAATTTTGAAAGAGCCGCCCGTCTTCGGATCTCCCGTATCCGATGGAGATCAAAATCACATCCCGCTCGTCTCCCTGCACGGTTTCCAGGTTCTTCACAAAGAAGGCACTCTCTTTTGCCTCGCTGCAGAAAGAGTTGAGCTCCGGGTGAAGGGCCCGCATCCGCTCCGCCTCATTCTGAATCGTAGTCTGCTGGGATTGACTCATTGCCACAATACCAAGCGATTCATCTGGCCGCGTTCTAGCGTGCTCCAAAACGGCCTTCATGACCGCCTCGGCCTCCTCTGGATTATTCCCCCTGCCACTGCCCCGGTAGTAGGTTCCGCCGACAAATTCAAAGGAGAGTCCCAGTTCGGCCGTGGACTCGGCCGGGCTGGGCGGGCAGACGAGTCTGTTCTCGTAGAACTCCTGATTGGAGACTTCAATCAGTGATTCATGCTGCGACCGGTAGTGCCACTTCAGCATACAGCCGGGCATGTTTCGGGCCTCACAGAGTGCAAGGATGCTCTCCATATCTGCAACCTGTCCGGCAATCACCTCTTCAACATCCTTTTTTACATCATCATCCTCCTCAATCGTGACCAGTTTCTCAAAGAAGGTCGTTGGCGGCAACTGCTTCTGATCCCCGACAATGATCGTGCGTTTTGCCCGCATTACGGCACCAATCGCATCTGCAGGCCGTACCTGGCTGGCCTCGTCAATCAGCAACAGGTCAAAGGTCAGCCCGTCCGGATCCAGATACTGGGCAACCGACAGGGGGCTCATCAGAAAGACCGGCTTGATGGTTTGCACCGCATCCCCCACCTCTTTCAGAAGTCTGCGCAGCGGCATATGCCGGGTCTTCTTTTTTGCCTCTCCGCGAAGCACCCCCATTTTTCCGCGCGTACCCTCGGGAATAGACGCATAATGAGCAGACATGACTTCCTGTGCACTGAGTATCAATGGAGTCGAATCAAGGCTTTTGAACTCTTCCACCAGCGCGGAGCGCTCCCGGCCGCTCATTTGGCGCAGATTGGGGTTCAGTTTTTCAAACCGCTGATAGAGCGCCTCGGCGCGGATATAGTCATACGTGTCACAGGCATGTTCCGGGGCGAGCCTGCCATCGGCCAGCCGGATGCGAAGTTCATCCAGACCGTTCTCACTGACCGCATTCGCACGGTCATGCAACTGGATCCATATGTCCTGCCCTTCAGGATCTCGTTCCCAGAGAGACATGCGCGTCATGATCGTGGCGAGCGGTACGCTGCGGATCGTGTCCTGCCCGAAGGCCTGCTGGAAATCCAGATCACACAGACCTGCCACCTCATCCCAATTCTTTTCCACCGTGTGGATAAAATCCTGCAACCGGTCCGCAAGCTCCCCCGCACGGGCATCCGCAGGCCAGTTCGCAATCTGCGTTTGGAGTGCATCGGATGTACCGAGCAGTCTGATTTGTTCGTTGATCCACCCGACCGATGCCAGCGCCTCGGTCACATCGGTCTTCCATCCCCGCCATAACGGGCCAAGGAGGAGTTCTCCCAGAGATCTCTGCTCCTCGATTTCCTGCAGCTGCGACCGGTGACGAATGAGGGTGTCCAGGAGTTTCAGCCGGTCCGCAGTTGATCTGGGCAGGTCTTTTGCGGCTTCCTTCAGCGCTTTTACAGCCTTCCGGTAGGAGCCGCTCAGCCATCGAAAAAAGGAGTGCCGGCGTCTGGAAATCTCCCGCTGCTCCGTGCTCCAGTCCCGTTCAAAAGCACTCGGCATCATAGAGGCTTCCAGCCCGGTACGGGCTGCCTGTTCGTTCCGGATCGTCTCAAATAACTCCTGCAGTCTGACTGCATGGTGCATTACCTCCTCCCGCGTCACCAGATCATCTACCTCCGCCGGTCTGTCTCTCATGGCGCGAAGCAGGGTCACGGTGCGGTTCACAAAAGCCAGATCTCCCTCTGCATCATGGCTGAGCGCGGAGCATGCCGTTTCCAGACAGATTTTCAGTTCATGAAGGCTGCTTTGCAGTGTGTTCACTTTGTCCCTGAGCCGGTTGCGGTCCATGGGGGTCATTTTCCGGTTGGCTCCTCGCCAGGGATGGGACCCTTCCGGTCCGTATTGCCGGGTTAAGCCGGCAAGCTGCGCCACCTGCTTTCGGGCGATCTGTGCGGTTTCATGGTCCCAGGTTGCAGTTTCGTCGATCTGGCAGTCCGGGCTTGGCAGGTCTCCGTTTGCGATCACGCCCATGAGTCTGGTCAGTTGACCAATGACAAGGTAGGGAGTTTCGCCGCTGATGTCCTCCACCGTGTGAAGTTGTCTGGATCGATCATTCAACTCATCCCTCACGGCCTTCAGACGTTCGTATTCGGAGTGGTCATTCATCTTGGGTTCACCCAGGTCCAGGGTCGCTCCCAGGTTCTGATAGACGGCTTTTTTCTTAGCTTTGGTGGAGTGCATTTCCAGACACAGGGGGCCAAGCCCGCACGCTTCCAGCCGGTCATAGACCACTTCAAGCGCTGCCCGCTTTTCTGCCACAAACAGCACCTTCTGATTGTCCCGAACGGAGACGGCAATGATATTGGCGATGGTCTGGGACTTACCGGTGCCGGGCGGCCCCTGAACGATCATGCTGCGGCCGTCCCGTGCCGCGGCAATGACCCGGGTCTGTGATGCATCGGCCTCCATGATGTGCCCAAGGTCCTGGGGGTTCGTATACCGCTCATCAAGGTTCTCATCTGGATCAAACAGGGGGGAACTATCCCCAAAGCCGCCGCACAAAAGCTGCTGCATCAAGTCGGTTGGCGCTGCATTATCCAGATCTTTGGACATGAGAAATTTGCCGGATGAGTAGAACCCCAACTGGATCACATCGGCGTGGACGCACCACCTCTCATACTTGCTGACCAGATGATTGACCTGCTGAAAATATTCGGACGGCAGCCATTCCTCTCCTTCCGGCCATGGCGGAAGCCGAACATCAAAGTCACTTTTGAGAAAGGCATCAAAGGAGTGGTTGGGTTCCAGGTCCTGATCCCGCAGCAGCAGCTTAAAATTGTCTTTGACCCCTTCCCGGATGAGTTCAACCGGGAGCAGTACCAGTGGCGCAAAGCGTTCGATTGCGGAGGATTCACTCTCATACCAGCGCACGAACCCGAGTGCGAGGAAGAGGGGATTTGCCCCCTGTTCCTCAATGGAACTGTTTGAATCACGATAAAGCTGCAGGAGGCGCTTATGCAGCGCATCCTTGGTCAGGCGCGTCTGCAATTTGAGATCGGTATGTCTGGTGCCGGGAGGGTCCGGGTCTGGAATAAAGATGTTCTCCATAAGGTCCGGCTCCTCATATCCGTCCCCGGAATGAAGAAACTGCATCTTCTTCCTTTTCTGCACCAGCAGCTTGAAGATCTCATCGGAGCGTTCATCAATGATATCAAGATGTTTTCCCCGGTCTTTACCGACAGGGGAGTGGATCAGGCGATTCCGCTTGCTGGTATCAATGAGTCGTTCTTTGAGCGATTTGATCGCCTGTGCCCAGCCTTTTGGGAGCGGAACGTTCTCCGGTACCGCATCTTGAGCGGTGCCCTGAACCCTCTGGGCATCCTGTGATTTTAGATCACGCATGGAGTATTCTGTGAGTACGGTTGTGATGGGAGATAGGGGTGTATTCCATCATTTTGGAGTTTCCGGGGAGAACAAATAGACACGGGCAGACCGCGGAGGCATGGTTAAGGAATTTCCTGCGTCTGCGGAACCGGCCGGGTAGAGTTGCCGATAGCTTCCCTCGGGGATGATCAATTGATGTGCAGTGTCGGATGCATTGAAGACCACCACTGCACGCTCCTCATTCAGCTGCCGCTCATAAGCAAGTAACCGGCGCTCATCGTCTACGGTGAGCCACTTGATAGTTCCGTGAATAAACAGTTGCCGGTTTGCTTTGCGGAGCGCAATCAACTGCCGGTAGAGGCCGGTCAACTGGTGATCCGCCACAACCACATCCGGGTGTCTGTCCAGCCCAAACGGGTGCGTACGCTCATCTTCAAAGTGGTAGTCGGACCACAGGAGCGGCTTCCGCACATCCGGGTCATCGCCGCCCCACATGCCCATCTCGTCTCCGTTCCAGATATGAGGGGCACCGGGCCAGGTGAATTGCTGTACGAGAATGAGTTCCTGGATTGCTCTTGTTCGTGCATCTGGGCGATCCACCTTAAAATCAGGATTTCCACGGGGGTTCTGGTGATATTTATAGAGCGCCGGATTGTAGATGCTAGTGCTGATTCGAGGCGTGTCATGACTGGCAGTAAGATTCATCATGACATTCCAGAAGCGATTCGGGATCCCCGCCATGACGGAATCCAGGTGCGCCACATACCCGGATGCGCTCAGATTCGGGGGCGTTTGTGCGAAGAAACTGCGCGTTGGCATGTACCATCGGTAATTCATCACCGCATCAAATATATCTCCCTGAACCCAGGGGACCGGATCGGCCATCCGGTGCGGCCATGAATCCCACCAGACCTCTCCCACAAGGTAGGCTTCCGGATTGATGCTCCGAACGAATTTGCGGTAGTCCCGCCAGAACCCGAGGGGAACCATTTCTGCGACATCCAGCCTGAATCCGTCCAATCCATCCTCTGGATCTCCATCCCCGTTGGGATCCAGCCATCTTCGGGTAACGTTATAGATATGTGCTTTGGGGCCGGGATGAAGGTCTCCTTCATGTGCCCCGTGCGTGTGATCCTCCGGTACGTTGATTTTTGCCAGTTCGGGGAGGGATTTTACGCCTAACCAGCCGTCGTAGGAAAATTCGTTTGTGTCGGGGGTGGCTGGATCGTCAAATTCGTTGATCTCGTACCAGTCGGCGAATGCGGACTCCTGCTGATGCTCCAGCACATCCTCCCAGGCCCAGAACCGCACGCCGGTGTGATTCCAGGAGTAATCCAGGATGATCCGCATGTCTCGGGCGTGCACCTCCTGAATCAGTTTCAGAAAGAGGCGGTCCGCGGCCGTCCACTGCCATGTATCCGGGTCCAGAGGATCCTCTGACTCGGCAATCTCACGGTCCCCGGCCGGGTCAGGGCCAAAATTACGATCTACATGGCGGTAATGACGCGCATCAAACTTGTGCAGGGAGGGAGCATCATTAACCGGATTCAGATAAAGCGCATTGACTCCCAGATCCTTTAGATAATCCAGCTTGTCCAGAACTCCCTGCAAATCCCCGCCGTAGCGCCGCCATTGCGCGGCGGTATAGAAATCTTTGTCATTCTCAACAGCCCAGTCCTCCCGTTTATACCAGTCATGGGTCCAGGGGGTCGGTGCCCAGTTGTCCGGCTGTGAATCAAACCAGAAACCGCGTATATCCTCCGGCGCGGGGTCATTCGAGGGATCTCCGTTGCGGAATCGTTCCACGAAGATCTGATACCAGATCGCCTCATCCGCCCAGGATGGGGGGTCACTGACCAGAGTCTGGGCCTGTGCCGGGGCGGTGAGGCCAATAAGCAGTAAAAAATTAACGCAAATACGCATCGGTTCCATCTAGCCAGTCTTGACGCGGAGGGCAGAATATATCTACATCCAGGGTGTCCTTCAGCGCAACCGCTTTATGCGGGAGCCGGGAGGGGATGACGAGGACTTCCCCTTCGTGCACAATGACTTCCTGTTCGCCGCCGGGGCCAAGCCAGAATTGGAGAGCACCCCGAAGAACGTAGGTTAGCTGCTCATTGTCGTGAGCATGCCACGGCACCTCGCAGTCTTTTTCAAGGTAGACATGGGTGATCATCATTCGCTCCCCGGTAATGACACGCCGGTCAAGGCCGTCCTTGACCTTTTCCAACGGCATGTCATCCCATCGGTGCAGCGTGGCCTGTTGGTTCATCGTTGTTGTCTAGATGGTTAAGAAGTGCGGAGTATTCTCCCCAAAGATAACAAGAGCGGATCGCTCTGACAAATCATTCTGCAGGATTTTCCGAAGAGATCTGTTTTTGGCGGGTTCGAGTTTTCGTATTGATGTTTTTATGGAGCATCGGAGCGGATTTTCCGACTTGGACGATCTGTGTCGGCTGCTCCTTCAGGTAACATCATCCGGCATGAATTCAGTTTTGTTGAGGTGACGGTAAGTCTTGTCGCATCTTCCCGATCAAGTGCCAAACAGAATCTCTTCGTTTGTGCGCAGACAGCTCTAATTCCTGCAGAGCAGTCATTTATACCCCTGGCAGTCCCTATCTTTGGGTAAATCATTTTTTCAGGATATTGAACCCATGAAATTTATTTCCTTGCACAACGGGGTGCTTCTTCTTGCAGCGCTTTTATGGTTTGGCTGTTCGCAGGATGAGTCGGCACGGCTCGTCTTGACCAACGGTAAGATTGTAACGGTAGATCCCTCCCTGCCCGAGGCAGAGGCGCTGGCTGTGAGCGGGGACACGATCATGGCGGTAGGCACATCTGAAGAAATTGCAGCCTACATCGGAGCAGAAACGCAGGTTATTGATCTGGGGGGAAAGCTGGCGATTCCAGGGCTCATTGAAGGGCACGGCCATTATCTCGGCATTGGAGAAGCCAAGATGATCCTTGACCTGGCGAATACCAGGAGCTGGGAGGAGATTGTTGCGATGGTTGAAGCGGCAGCACTTGATGCCGAACCTGGCGAATGGATCACCGGTCGCGGGTGGCATCAGGAAAAATGGGATTCCATTCCCGCCGGCACGGTAGAAGGTGTTCCGACACATCACAGCCTCAGTGAGGTGTCTCCGGATAATCCAGTTTTTCTGCGCCATGCCAGTGGCCATGTCGCGTTTGCGAATCAAGCCGCAATGAATGCGGCAGGGATCAGCCCGGAAACTCCCAATCCTGCCGGTGGAGAACTGGTACGTGATCTGCGCGGAGAATTGACGGGGCTTATGCGGGAGACTGCCGAATATTTTGTGGAGGCTGCACTGGAAAAGTCCAGAGAGGGCATGAGCGCCGCCGAACTGGATGAGGAGCGGCGCACTATGGCACATCTGGCTGCGGAGGAAGCCCTTACTCATGGCATCACATCGTTCCACGATGCCGGTGTAGGATTCAGTACGGTGGACTTCTTCCGGGAGTTGGCAGATGAGGGCAGCCTGCCGGTTCGACTCTATGTAATGATTCGCTCAAACAGTACGGAACTGTCGGAGCGACTGGCAGATTATCGGATGATAGGATACGGGAATCATCACCTGACGGTACGCAGTGTGAAGCGTTCGATTGACGGGGCACTGGGATCTCACGGTGCCTGGCTGCTGGAACCCTATGCAGATATGCCTTCTTCCAGCGGGCTTGAGACGGTTGCAGTGGAAGAAGTCCACGCAACCGTGGAGATTGCAAAAGCCCATGGTTTCCAGGTCAATGTTCATGCCATTGGGGATCGTGCAAACCGGGTGGTTCTGGATATTTACGAATCGTTCTATGGCACGGCAGAGGAAGATTTACGGTGGCGCATTGAGCATTCCCAGCACATCCATCCAGACGATATTCCCAGATTCGGGAGTCTGGGGGTTATTGCAGCGATGCAGGGAGTCCATGCCATCAGTGATGCTCCGTGGGTCTATCGCCGGCTGGGAGAGGAGCGGGCTGCAAGCGGTGCATATCGCTGGCAGACCTTATGGCAGACCGGTGCAGTCGTCACCAACGGAACGGATGCGCCCGTAGAGGCGATTGATCCCATCGCAAGCTATCATGCAACGGTGACACGCAGACTTGCAGATGGATCGGTCTTTTTTCCGGAAGAACGACTCTCCAGAGAACAGGCGCTGCAGTCGTACACCATCAATAATGCATACGCGGCATTTGAGGAGGAGATCAAAGGATCACTCGTTCCAGGCAAGTTGGCCGACATTACGGTACTTTCAAAGGACATCCTGACGATTCCGGATGAGGAGATTCTCTCTACAGAGGTGCTCTATACGATTATCGGCGGGAATATTCTATACCAGAGAGATCCATGATTCGGAGCGCCAGGCTAACTGGTAAAGTGTAGCGGGTGAAAGTCCTGCGTTATGAAACTACAACCGAGTACATATCTCCGCGAGTCATGCGCATCTGTTCGTGAGTATCCGTACGAGAATCCCATACAGGCATGCACAATTCGCACCAACAATATTGTTACTGTCCGCAGGCAGGGAGACTATGCCGCTTTTGCAAGCTTTGCCTCCCGTTCGGCCTTCCAGTAGTGGGGCAAGAGTGTAGGAAG
>JAJEFL010000147.1:0-16990 GCA_022820435.1 Rhodothermales bacterium | reverse complement strand
TACAGCGGCAGCGGGGGGAGAAAGTGGAGCGTGCGTTTGCGCACCTTCTGGAGACGGGGGGAATGCGAAAAGTTTATGTTCGGGACAACCGTGAAATTATGAAGCGGATGGTGATTCAGGGGGCAGCATTTAACCTGAGTCTTTTAATGCGAACCCACTGTGGTGTGGGGAAGCCAAGGGTTCTTCAAGGGAATAGCTCCGCCCAATTGGCACTGGTAGTGGCATAGTAGTGCCACTTTTCGTCTTTTTTTGGATAAAAAAGGGCGAAATTTCACATTTTGAGCGATTTTGCGGCCTCTGGAGCGCTCGTGAAAATATTTCGCACTCAAATGGGCCAAAAAGAGGATCTATGCCGAAATTCGTACTTCCGACGACTTGGCCTCCAAAAAGGTACTTTATCCACGGGCTGCTAGGTCCTACCGGCATTGTGGGAGACTTGACCTCTATCCACAACAATGCCGGTAAAACCGAGTGAATATGGCTATACTCCCAAATATCAACTACAATGGCGCATCCCCAACTCCTTTAGTTCCTGTATTGATGTAGATAGGTAGGCGGGGCAGGGATAGGATACCATGTATACCGCTTTCATTGTTCGAATGAGTAACAGAGATGGATATATAATTCTCATTTTCAATTCCGGGAACATACTAAAAATTTATAAGTTAGACAACTCGGATGTTCCATGGTGGAGCACCTATGGTTAACATTGTAATCCAAATTGACAACATGAACACAATGAACAATACAGACATGCCGAAGCCGTTCCGCTTGCGCCCACAGGTGTGCGGTGAGACAAAGGTAGAGTGCGGATTTGATCCAATTGCTGTCGGGGAGCGTCTAGAGCCATGGTTGGTCGCACACAACAAGATGGACAAAGCAAGCGAGATGGTGATAGGCGGGATCTATAGCATGCTGGATGGCGATTGGTATGTTTCGTTTTTTATTTGCCTCCGTAATCACTGGAAGAATGCGGTCAGGCATGGGTGCTGTCGGGAACAACCGTTGAAGGTACGAAAGTTATCTATCAATGTCTCTAAGTCTCCACATGATGGTATTCAGGCGCTTTTCTCGAAACTAATGCAAGTGGATATCGTGTTCCGCAATCCTACTATCCAAGATTCCGACCAATCCTGTGATGTATATGAGAAAGAAGAGTGGACACCTCGCGAGGATCAATGGTATCTCCCACAGTTGAACTGATGTTTGACCATTGTGGATAGATATTAGCTTTTCTCCACATTTCGTGAACATATAAAGTGTTTACGGATATGAATACTCCGTTGCGAGCGTCCATGGTGGACGTTCTGTTAACTCTAAAAACTTAAATTGTACTAATGGCATTAACTTGGTCTAAACTTAGAAATACCCCTGATGCAGAGCTTGAACGATGGTATGACACTGAGGTGGCACCGCATGTGCATAGTCCAGGGGTCAATGTGGCAGAGGAACTGAGATTCCGCTGTCATCTACGTCTCTCCCAGCAGATGGCTAAATTTACGAAGAAGATTCATTGGTATACCATGGCGATGTTGTTTTTTACAGCCATTCAGGTTGTTACTGTGTTGTATTCTCTGTTCCTGGCATAAGTAGTTTTCGGCCTGATACTAAATGATCTGAATTAAGATATTGAGAGGGAGGTGGGCGCAAATGATCAGGATTATGCTTAACTATGCCACACTGAATATTGAAGAATGTGATTTTGGGGGAATTTTCGTAAATTTGCCCTTCGGTCTGGTAAAGATTTGAAAATGGTCATTCTTCATCTTGGCGTGTGTAATGGGCAGTTGTTCCTGTGGGGTGAAACGCCCCCTGCAAGTAAAACCAAACCCAAAGCGGGTTCATCACCAAGTCTCCCCTACAATACGACGGCAAAGGCACTGGTGAGTGCGGCCTCCGAGGGCGATCTTCGTCTTCAGGTCAAAAGAGCAGTTCCCCTGCATGTGTGGCTGCCTGCGTGGGATGGCGTTCCACTGCCATCAAGTCCGTTGATTGCAGACACTCCACCTGAAGATACAGATCCGGTACTGGCACCCTGGCGCATTACTGCGATTGCTTTGTCGGATGATGAGGCGTTTCATTTTCTGGCCGCCTGTTACGGTAAGGAAATGCTCGCCCCAGGTGTGATCCTCGGTTCGGATATACGCTTCTTCAAAAAAGTATTACGCTTTACCAGTGCGCTGGTAACCAGAGAGCAGTTTCTGCCGGGCGTGGGGGAACAGGATGGAGAGTTTCAGGCAGTATGGGAGCCGGTTTTTCTCAGCAATGACTCGGATAAGCTTAGTACACTAGCCGGGGTGATGCCCCAGGTTTGCAGGGCATTGAGTCACAAGGCGAAGAAAGCCCCTAGAGAATCATCCTTCTCGGTTGTATCAAAGGTCGTGAATAGGTTCGTTGACTATTTGGTGCGCTTGTCGTGGACGGAGAAACGGCCGGCGCGTACCCGCTCGCGTAAAGCCAGTAAAAAGTCGTTTGCGAGTGTACATGATCAGTGGATCCAAGCCCTGCGTACATGGAATGGGAACATGTCAGGCGGAACCGAAGAATTGGAGCATTTGGCCGGGCAAATCAGGGCCTGGCGGCGCTCAATCTCAGTTTCAGCCATTGCTCCGTTCCGTCTCAGTTTTCGTCTTGAAGAGCCCGAAGAACAAGAGTATGCAGATTTGTGGTATGTGCGCTATCTGTTGAATGCTGTGGACGATCCCAGTTTGTTTATTGAGGTGGCAGATGCCTGGGATCCAGGAAAACAAACAAAGTCAATTCTTGCCAGGCGACAGGCGAATATTCAGGAATATCTCCTCACCTCACTTGGGCATGTCTCCAGCCTGGATCCAGTTCTTGAAGAAAGCTTGAAGCAGCCCCGTCCAGGCGGTGCGATCCTTGATACTGCAGGGGCCTATGTGTTTCTGACAGAAACCGCCTGGCTGTTACAGCAGGCGGGGTATACGGTACAACTTCCTGCATGGTGGTCTTCCACTGCCGGTGCACGAAATAAACTGTCGGTAAGTGCTTCTATTTCATCTCCAGCGATGAAGAGTGCTGGAAGTCTTTCTCTTGACAAGGTTGTCGAGTTTGACTGGAAGATTGCGCTGGGAAATGAAAAACTCACACTTCAGGAACTGGAAACTCTGGCCGAGATGAAAATGCCTCTCGTAAAAATTCGGGGGCAATGGGTACAGTTTGATGCCAGGGCAATCCAGGAAGCGATTGATTTCTGGAAGAAGAAAAGCAGGAGTCAATCGGTTACGGCCCGTGATGTCGTGCACATGGCACTGGGGCTCGCTGAAACCCCGGAGATATTGCCCTTCGAAGGGGTGGAGGCGACGGGGTGGGTCGGGGATCTGCTGGATTCTCTGGAGCACGGTGCAGAGATAGAAGAGATTCCTGTTCCGGCTCAGTTTGAGGGTACGCTGCGGCCTTATCAGTCCCGTGGCTACGCGTGGCTGGCATTTTTGCAGCGCTGGGGCTTTGGAGCCTGTCTGGCTGATGATATGGGTTTGGGGAAAACTCCCCAAACTCTGGTCTTCATTCAGCATAACTGGGAAACGAACGATCAGCGTCCAGTGCTTGTGGTATGCCCAACATCTGTGATGGGCAACTGGCAAAAAGAAGCAGCACACTTTACTCCATACTTACCGGTCATGGTGCACCATGGTCCACGGCGTGTTAAAGAATCCGAAGCGTTTCAGGAAGAAGCAGAAAAGCATGCGATTGTGATTACGAGTTTCCCGCTTCTGCATCGTGATTTTGAGGCATTGGGGCGGGTCAACTGGGCGGCTGTGATTCTGGACGAAGCACAGAACATCAAAAATCCCAACACCAAACAGGCCAAGGCGGCCCGGTCACTTCAGAGTGATTTTCGGGTTGCGCTCACAGGTACACCGGTTGAGAATAATGTCGGTGAGTTGTGGTCCATCATGGAATTCCTGAACCCGGGTTTCCTTTACAGTCAGGCTAAATTTAAACGTAGTTTTTTCGTCCCGATTCAGATTGATCGTGATATGGAGGCGGTTGAGCGTCTCAAAAAAATTACCGGACCATTCATCCTTCGCCGCCTCAAGACCGATAAGACTATCATTAATGATCTGCCTGAAAAGCAGGAAACGAATGTTTTCACCAATCTGACCAAGGAACAGGGTTCACTCTATCGGGCCGTTGTTAAAGAAATATCAGACTCTCTTGAAGGTGCGGAGGATGATGGGATTAAGCGCAAAGGGCTCATCCTGGCTACACTGATGAAACTCAAACAGATCTGCAACCATCCGGCGCAGTTTCTGCATGACGGGTCCGCAATTCCAGAACGCTCTGGTAAATTAACCCGACTCATTGAGATGCTTGAGGAAGTCTACGAAGTTGGAGACCGGGTACTCATCTTTACGCAGTTCACCGAAATGGGAACCATGCTTCAAAGACACTTGCAGGAGACCTTCGGGCAGGAGGCCATGTTCCTGCATGGGGGGATACCTAAGAAACACCGTGATCGTATGGTGGAGCGCTTTCAGGAGGATGAAGACGGCCCGCTATTTTTCATCTTATCACTGAAAGCAGCAGGTACCGGCCTTAACCTTACGCGTGCCAACCATGTCTTCCATTACGACCGGTGGTGGAACCCGGCTGTGGAAAACCAGGCGACAGACCGCGCCTTCCGCATCGGACAGAAAAAGCATGTGCAGGTGTACAAGTTCGTGTGTACGGGCACCATTGAGGAACAGATCAACGAAATGATTGAACAAAAGCAGGAGGTTGCAGACAGTATTGTCGGGACCGGCGAGCAGTGGATTACCGAACTCTCTACCCGTGACCTCAAAAAAATACTCCGACTCCAAAAAGGAGCGGTCCAGTAGAGATCAAAACATAGAAAATCAATCCGACGATTTGAAGGATGTCCTATTACGACCATTATTATTTCCCGCCTTCCCGGCCGCGCTCGGTTGAGGGAGGGATCAAGGCACAGTCAAAACGGGGCGAGTTTGGACAGACCTGGTGGGGCCGCCGCTGGGTTCAGAAGCTTGAGAGTTTTTCCATCGGCGCCCGTTTAGGGCGCGGGAAATCCTATGCCCGCAGAGGGCAGGTGCTGTACATTGACATTTTGAAGGGCAAGGTGGATTCTGCGGTTCAGGGCTCCCGCAGCGGATCGTATGATCTTGAGATTAAACTAAAGGTCTACAAGCGTGCAGAATGGAAAAAACTGGCAGAATCTTTGCGGCAGCAGCCTTTCTATGTGGCACGGCTGCTGTCGGGTGAGATCCCGGAGGACTTTGAGCGGATTATGAAAGAGCACAGGATGCCGCTTTTACCCGAACCCCGGAACGATCTGAAGATGGAGTGTGACTGTCCAGACTGGTCGAATCCATGTAAGCACATTGCGGCGGTCATTTATTTGTTGGCGGAAGAATTTGACCGTGACCCGTTTCTGCTTTTTGAACTGCGCGGAATCACCCGCGAACAGTTCCTTTACGAAATCACCGGAGCCAAGGCAGTGAAAAAGAAAGATTCGGACGAGGCAGAGGAAACAGCCCAGGCACCGGTTCCGCTAAGTTCGGGGCATGATTTCTGGGAGGAGGGGGCGTTGCCTGATGATTTTTACGGAGTCGTCCGTACTCCGCCTGCACCGGCGGCATTGCCGAAACGTCTGGGCAAGTTTCCATTCTGGCGTGCAGAGGAGTCACTTTCGGACGTACTGGATCCCCTATACAAGAAAGCCTCACTGCGTGGACTGAGAGTTTTCCAGGGCGAAGATTGATTCGGAGCATTGATGCAAAGGAGAGAGATGTCTGATTTCTCTAACTTGCTGTCCAATGGTTTGGCTGGTGCTTTATGGTAATTTTGATGAAGGTGGGGATTGATGTGGTTTCCGTGCTTTAGGTAACCAATGTTTCAGATCCGATTGAATAATTGAGAGTCAGGCTTCAATAAAATTGCGGAGGGGTGCTTATATTTCTATGGCGAACGTTCTGGTGCTACTTTATCGGATGGATCACTAGTGCACGGAGATGGGAGATAATTTGGTCCATTGATTAAAAGAAAGAGATAGGTATCTGTAGGATATTTGACGAATGGTGAAGTGTGTCAGCATATTTACGGGAGCAGGAGGTCTTGATATTGGTGCGCGAAATGCAGGTGCTGAAATCATCGCTTGTGTTGATAATGACCACGACTCAATTGAAACATTGCGATTGAATTGCAGCGGTCACACCTTTGATACCATCGAAGACGACATCAAAAATGTGGACTTCAGACGGTGGGCGGATATTGACGATTTAGTCCTGATAGGCGGCCCGCCGTGCCAACCGTTCTCCAAGAACGGCTACTGGGTGACCCATGATAATCGGCTGATCCAGGATGATCCCCGCAATTTGCTGGGGCAATTTATCCGTGTTCTGTCCGAGATGCGACCAAAAGCTTTTCTTTTTGAGAATGTTGAAAGCATTCTACACCCGACCAATAAAGATGAGTTTCTTCGCTTTGTATCCAATGCTGAAATACTGGGCTATCAGTGCACACGATATCGAGCAAACGCTGCTGACTTTGGCGTACCACAGAAGCGAAAGCGAGTATTTGTCTTTGGAGTCCGAGGTGCGTCAAGGGCAATACCTTGTCCTAGCCCAACTCATTCTGACTATAGTAAAAAGGATTTCGATGACTCCTTCCCTGATTATTTGGCTGTTGCACCATTCATATCAAGATTTGATCAACCGGTGTTCTCTGAGCCTCAGGAAGATGTGACTCAGGGGACTTATTTCCATGAACTAACCTGCGTGCCTCCGGGCAAAAACTATATTTCTTTATCAAAATTATCTGACTACAACGGCCGCAAATTTCGTTCTGGTGGGCGTTTTTGGAATTTTCTTTATAAACTTCACCCTGAATTGCCCTCAATTACAATTGCTGCGCAACCGGGGCCTTGGGTGGGTCCGTTCCATTGGTCAAACCGACGACTTCGGGTCCCGGAAGTGGCCGCAATTCAAACATTTCCTGAAAAATATAAGTTCTATGGGAACAGGCGGTCAGTCCAAAGGCAAATAGGGAATGCGGTTCCGTGCATTCTTGCGGAGAAGATGATAAAGCACTTATTGGAGAACGCTATATGAAGCGGGATCTATTGTATCATTTCGTTCAGGATTCATTGAGGCCATACTTTGAGGACTTTGTGATCAAAGACAGGTCAAATCCCGTGATTGTCCAGTTTAATGGAATACTACATTCGTTGCATATCTCACAGGTGCATGATTCGGGGAACCGGCGATCCAATGAAGACGAGGTGCGGATTCAAATTCCTAGAAAGTATATTGATAAGCAACGCAGTCGCCGGGAGGGAAGAATGAATGTTGCGTTTATTGGCTTCTTTGAAGGCGGCAGGGTATTTACGGCTTGGGATCCGATGTATATTTTCACACTTCAAGCCAAAAGAATGGTGTCGGTGTATGCAAGGCAAACGCAGAAGGAACGTGTTGAAGAGTGTTCAGCCGCTGTTCGCACATTTTCTGCAAAATACATGGAAGAGAACACATCCGAAATCGCACTGACTTCAGATTCGCTGGGCTTCTATCTGCAAAACATACAGCATTTTCATCGTCTGCGGTCTGACGAAGACATTCAAAGAATTGTTCGTGACTCTTATTCTGCGAATTTCCTTTCAATTGAGGGAGAGACCACTTCCACAAGTGAGAAACGGATGCGCTTCTCTTACACACGAAAAGCGTTTCCTCGTGATCCACAATTCAAGAAAAAAGTATTGGCGGCCTATGGGCACGCATGTTGTGTCTGTAAGCGGCAACTGGGAATTGTGGAAGCAGCTCACATCATCCCTCATTCTGTTCACAATTCTCCCAATACAGTAGAAAATGGCCTAGCATTGTGTATTGAGCATCATGCTCTCTACGATACTGCTTTGCTGCTACCGGGACCGGATAATCTCCTGATTTTCAATCAAGACAGAGCGGAGTATCTCAGACAAGAAAAACAAGCAAAGGGGCTAGATGCGATTGAATCGTTGCACCATACAAGATTCGCCAAACCCGTTTCCCAGGAATACGAACCATCTAATGAAAATCTGCAACGGGGATTGGAGATCAGAATGGGTAGCGGGTCTTGAAGAGGTATTAAGGCGTTCCGAAAAGGCGGAGTTAACGCTATCCTACTCGTCGCCCTGTCAGTCCGAAGATGCCCGCAAGAAGGTAGGTGCGTATTACACACCCGCAGATGCCGCCGCGTTCTTCTGGAACGAATTCATGGTGCTCAATGGTATTCCTGAGGAGCAGGACATCAAGGCTTTCTGGCAGGAACACCACTTCATAGAGCCTGCATCCGGTGCAGGAATCCTTGTGTATGCGTTACTCAAAAAGGTTGTCGAACTTGGCTTACCATTGGACTTCCTTTCATCTGCTGAAATCACATTAATTGACATCAACCCCAAAGCACTAGACTTTGCCCGTGACGAAATTCAGAAAATTTCAAAAAAATGGGGTCTCTCTTTTTCAGACATTAGGTATGTGTGTACCGATTTCCTTCACTACACATCCTCTGGATCATCCAAGAAGCCATTATTCTTTGGAAACCCTCCATATGTAGCGAATCCCAAGGGGAGCCGATGGAAAAACAGCTTCGCAGATTTCCTGGAGCGTGCACTGACAGAGAGTGGAGAACATGGTTCGGTTCATTTCATTCTGCCTTTGTCAGTCGCCTTTAGTCGCGACTATGTGGAATTGCGATCCATGATTAGAAATTCCGGGAAGAGTGTTGCGATTTCCAGTTTTGATAATATCCCTGACTGCCTCTTTTCGAGTGGGAAGCCTAAACATAAAAACACAAACAAGGCCAATAGCCAACGGTGCTCAATCGTTACCGTATTTCCTGAAGACAATCCCAGAACACTGTCCACACGAATGCATCGGTGGAGGAAAAAGGATCGTAGCAGACTGCTGAATTCTACCCCCTGCTATCATGATATAACCGGATATAATTTTGGCGGGCAATTTCTACGGCCGGAAAATGCCGCCATCCTGAACTTACTCAAGGATGCTCATTTGCATCCTCCACTGAAAACCATTCTGGCGGCAGATGGCATACATTCGCTGTACATATCGGGTGTTGCGAGAAATTTTATGGGCTTTCGTGAGCATCATTCATCGGGGGTTCTTCGGCTGCGCTTCAAAACAGAGGTCGACTTGTACAAAGCCGTCCTCATCATGTCATCAGATCTATTCTTGGATTACTGGCGTACAGTTGGCGATGGATTCCATTTAACGCGTACCAATCTTGAGAATTTCCCCCTGCATCCACTTCTTGTGCAAGAAGTGGATGCCAACATCTCAAGAGGCAAATCAATCTGGGAAGAGCGGACAAACTACGCCAAGAGCAAGCGTCATCCGGCAGGCATGACAATATCCTACGATTTGACGAAGGTTGCCTTAAAAATCTCCAGTAAGTTTTGATTTCGTATGAGGCGTAAGGGAGCGTTCATGCCCGTATCAACGGGTTGTGGTTTTGCAGATTCCGCAACAGGCTGTGTTTTTTCGTGTACAGGATCTGCTCAGATGAGAGAAGGGGAACTGATTAACTGGTGCCGGATCCAACTTCCGACTCTCAATCAGAAAACAGTTCAAGTTGCCTACTTGTGCAGTGTTGCTCAGGCCGGTTCCCATTCCGGTTATGAATGGGCGGGATTAAATCATCGGGGTCATCAATCCAGGTTGCATTTCGCGTCTGGACAATGTCAGCATTTCCCTGTACACTGGGATAGTGTAATTCACATTCGTGAGGTCGCAGGTACAAGATTGGTTTTTGTTGGCTTTGGGCAAATGCAGCGGTATGGTGTGTGCCGCCGCGGATCCCCGTCTGGATGACAACTAAAATATCTGAGAGTGCGCTTTGCAGTCGGTCACGGGCAATGAATGTCCATTTTCTGGCTTGAATGCCTGAGGGATATTCGCTCAAGAGGCAGCCCCCTTTTTCAATGATTTGATTTGCCAGATTTTCATGCTTCCGCGGATACACCATGTCCAGTCCATGAGCAAGTATGGCTACAGCGATACCACCTTCATCTAAGCAACCGGCATGACCATGATAGTCACACCCATAGGCGAGGCCGCTTACGACAGGTAGGTTGTTCTGAGCTGCGATACAACCAAAATCATATGCTGCTTTGCTTCCCCTGTCCGTAGGTTCACGCGTTCCAATGATTGCGACAATCGCAGAATTGTTTTGAAGCGCCTCGTGGGAACCCTTGATGTATATCACGGGCGGCCTGTCTTCCCGTATTCCATGAAGTCTCTCTGGATAGTTCTCGTCTATTACTGTAACCACATTTATGTTTGACTGGAGGCATTCATCCATGATTTGTAGGGCCTGATCCCACGCATGTACGGTTTCCTGCGATGGATATCCAAACTTGGACTTAACAAAGTCGGCAAACTCCACAGGGCCACTTGGCAGATCGCCGGCCATTTTGAGCACTGTCTTTGCTCCAATTCCGGGGAGATGTTGGAGTGCAATGAGCGGAATGGCTTTCATTGATGCGGGGGATTGGAGGCTTGTTGCATAGGATTTCAAATCTCAATCAATTATTGAGGGTTTCTCTATCCCGCTCCGAGAGTAAATTCTCTGGGGGGATATATCCGCCCGATATCGGGGGCAAAAAAATCTCACATCAGGATTAGACAGGCGGCAACTTTGGTGATTGCCGACAGAGTCCCACAATTATGTGGTTTCACATTTGAACTTTGGAGTACGATGGCTTGTCTCGTTGAGTGTGGAGTATCTATTCCTTGGCTACTACCCAGATTTTTGCAAGATCTCAAGGGTTTCAGACGGTATATTTTCCTACAGCCAACGTGTCTTGCATGTTCACTGCATCCCCGCAGCATGACATAAGGAATGCTCTGAATTGCATTCTCTGGTAGCCTAAACGGATTCTTTGCGGTCGCGAATTACGGATCTGTCCTGACCCTGTTTACCGCGAACTACAAATCGGACTGGCCGCAACCAATCCCCATGGGTAAACGCAGAGAACCGAAATTATGCTACGGTTTGGTGAAAACATCTCCATGCATTATATTTGGCGTTTCAACATTGTCAGATCCCATGAGCACTTCACGATTTGCAGAACATAGACATTCGGCGAGTTCCTCCGGTGCCATACATCAGGGGTGCATGTCCGTGACGGGGGATAGTGTCATCCGCCCAAATTCAAAATCTAAAATGACACATGAACAAAATACCCCCCCCCCATTTTTTATCTAAAACCCCGGTTTTAGTACTCTTATTTACGGTTACAGGCTGTTCCCGACTTGATACGGTCTGCCAGAGCGGTTTTTCAGGCACCAATTACACCTTCGGGTTTATAGAGACACTCGTTTTGGCGGTGCTGGTTACTCTTGTTATCTGTACAGTCTTCTATCTGCTGCAAAGTCGGGCGGTGCACAAATGGAATCTCCGGAGAACTGAGTCGGCACCGAAGCTTTCTGCTGCTCAGTTATTTCCGTTTATCATCATATTGCTCCCGTTTTTTCTTGCCGGGCCTTTCTTCGGTGCTGATTGCTCTGATGCGCAAAAGTGGACTCATGTTCTAGGAGCATTCCTAGGATGTGTTGCCGGTTGTGCAATGGGCTTTAAGCTTTTTCATGCAAGAACGCGGTCCTACAAGAAGAAGAAATCCAGCCAAGAGAGAAAATAATCTGAGAAGACATGAATAATCGTTTCATCGCGTGTGGGGGCACTGGTGCCCATGTAATGCTGGCAATGGTGCGTCTCCATATGTTGGGATACCCATTTGGCTTCTTTGTCAAAGCAGGCAAAAAATTCCCAGACCTGTTTCTGGTTGATCAGGATTCCGGTGATGGGAAAGAGCAAGAGGAGAGTACTCCTTGGCAGGAAGTCAAAAATTTAATCAAGAACCACCCAGGCAAATATAATCTTGCGGAATTCTTCGGTCGCCCGGATCAACCAATCTGCCGGGATGTCAGTCCATTGCCTGTCGGGGAAGGCAAAGATTGGTATAAGCCCCCGAATCATCGCCTGAAGTACAAGTTCAAAGGATCGCCCATACTTCCGTTAATCACATCCGAAGCACAGCGGGAGATCACCTATTCCCTGGGGATGATGGCCTCCCCTGCGGTGGGGTCGCTTCTGTTTGCACTCAAAGAGTTAGATATTGAGGGGAAGGGTAAGCCGAATTACGATGAGGCTTATAACGATATGCTGAACGATTGTGGTGATCGGCGGATGGTGGTTTGCGGTTCAAGTGTCGGCGGAACGGGTTCATCTGTCACTCCAACTCTCGCCCGCCTGTGTAAGGAAAAGAAAGCTGAGGTGATGGCGATCATGGTGCATAGATGGTTCCAGTTCAGCAGGCCTGATGAATCAAGGGAGAAGTTTGACAAGTCCGTTGAACGCAATAAGGTGATGAAGGAGAACGCGGCTGGTGGACTTGCATCCTACGGGGAAGATTTGGCCAGAAAAGTACCTACCGTTCTGGTAGGTGTGCCGGATCATAGAAGAATCTTGCGCCAATATACATCCGACAATCAACAGCCCTCCCTGGACTCCTATGCCCATGCGGTCGGGGCACTGGCAGGAATAAAATACTTTCTGACGACGAAGGATCGTGAGATCAAAGAAGGATTGTATGGTGTATCAGCATCGGATGCTGATTATCTGACCGGTGATATGATCATTAAGGAGGATAATGGCGCTACCTTGCGTGAGATGATCGGTCATGCACAGATCCTCACATATCTACTTGGAGAGTTTTCCAATGTGTTAAGAAAAACGGGGGAGAATGCGAAAGACGGAGGGTATGCATCTTTTTCTAATTTCTTTATTTTTGCAGGTCAGACTCCTGTCCCTGCCATTGTTGACTGGGCAAATTCAGAATTGAGGAATGATCGCTCAAGCCTGAAAGAAGTCGCAGATGAACTGGATGCCATCCGGCATAGCTATCGGGAGCTTCTGGCATGGATATCGTCGCTGGGGAAGGAAAGCCGGGGAGATATTCAGTATGAGAGCCGTAGTGTGGAGGAGAAGGGAGGAAAATTCTTTCTTTCGGAGAAAGAATGCATTAAACGACTGAAAAAGAAGTCACTGCCCAGTGTTTCCGAGTTACAGAATGTACGTCTGCCCAACCTTGACAAGGTTGAATGTGTGGCACTGGCTCTTTTTCATTGGCTTGCGCAGTGGATTAAAGATGAATGGGAGAATCTGCAGTTGGCCAAAAAGCCAGGAAAAACACGCGAAGGGCAGGGATACTGGCCTGATATTGATTCCAAAGACGATACGGGACTCTTACCGACATGGGGGGCACCCGGCGAATTGGGAAAGGTGGCGGATGACAAGATTAGTAGTACGATTGAATATTACTTTGACCGTGACCATGTGTCCCCTAATAGTTGGCCACATCATATTGCGGTGGTAGAGGAGTACAAGTTCCAGATTGTAAATCAGAGTCCTGTTGCCCTGCGCAAACTTGAAATGCTCCTGGTGGGACGAGCGCTTGGCGTACTGGAACTGCAGAAGGTTGAGGTCAGAAGTGGGCGAAGTTTTCTGTCTCTTGAGCGTCTGCTCAAGGATACAAAAATAGCGGAGTACCGTCTGATTCATCAGAAGAGCGGTAAGGTGTACGGATTCAATTCACCGGAGACATTTCTCTGCCCCGCGCCAGACGTAAGTAATGAAGATTGGGAAAGTCTCTGGAAAGACCTGACGGGGATTCATTGGGATGTTGACTGGAGATCAAAGAATTGGAGAGACGAAGTCGGAAAAGCCGGGAAATATATCGGCGGCACACTCAAGCGTGCAGCAGACCGCGTGAAAGATAAAGTTGGCTCTGATAATCAGGACAAATCCGCCTGGAGGGATTCTACGGATTGGGGATTCGAAGGGGAAAAAGCCAGAAAGTGTGTCAGAGGTTGGCTGAAATGCGTGGAAAGCCATGTTAAGGACAAAGTTGCCAAAGAGACTTCCCGGATCTGGGTTGATGTCTTAGACACGCATCTGGACGCGGAAGCCGGTCCGTTCGGGGTTGCAGAATGGCTGCCTTTACCGGGCGGCGACGTAAAAATCCCAATGCCCGTTATGGGGGATTCTCTGTATCTGTTTGAAGATCTTGATCCCGGCAGAAAAGATGCGGAGAAAAGCATAGCTGAATTGATCAGCGGGGTGCCCGAGTTTGAAAAATGTATCGTTGAGAAATCTGGCAAATCTGAAACATTCGAGATCATCAAGAACTTTCGATTGCCCAGAAATATTGACTATCCGATTGGAGCAATATGGAGGGAGCATTTGGATCAACTTCAGGAAACGGGTAAAATCTTTGCATGGAGGAGGGACCAAGAGAATAGAGGCATCTGGATCAGGGAAACGTTAGGCGAAGAGCCAATCTATATCCGGAATCTACAGGTTATTGACAGGGAAACGATTCAGATTGATACCTGTGTCCCTCTGACCCAAAAATCGGTGAATGGAACCGGAAAAAATAAAACGCTATATCCAGATATTCCGCTTCGTCCGGACTACATTGATCTCTTGAAGATCCCGAAAGGCTGGAAAAATGAGGGAGAAAAATGCATAGATCACGACCATGCCTGGAGACGGCTCAGACAATCCGGTGATGTAGATAGAGGGCGTAAAGTCGTTCATTGGAACTTGGATCTTCTTGGGCGATCTGAACCAGTTCCGGTCACGATTTCTGTAGATGGTATCGAATCTTCAAATGCTCACTGGATGGTTTGGCCCAACATTAAAGCGCCGAACGGGAAGGAGCAGTGGCGTGCTTATTATCTGTATGAGTATTCTCCAAGACTGGAGGCTCAAACCATTTATCTGAACCAGGAAGGCAGTCTGTCCGAGTTGAAGAAGCGACCACTGAGTCGCCCTGGATACAGTCAGGCCGTGGATTTCAAGGATGGCCGACATGTGGGAGGGCCGCCGGTAGCTTTATCGGCCTACGATCACAAAACAGATCGTGATGCGGGGATCTATGTAATTTGCCTGAAGGAATATTCCAGAGACGAGAATATCTGGAAACTCGCCATAGATTTTGGGACTTCCCATACCGTTGCCGCATACCAGATTAATGAGAAACATTCGGTCAATCTTGACAATGAACTGTCAGGTGAGGATGGCTTGTCGTTGCATATCAGTCAAAACTATGATGGTCACCTTGCAGAGATGGGACTGGATACATGGCGACCAACCTACAAAAAGGGGGGAGAGGACAAAATATCAAAGGCGCTACTGCCGTCAGATCTCTGGTCTTTCGGAGAGCTTGATTCTGTAGAGACCGAGAGATTCAGGGATGAATGGGCCCCGATGACGCATTATGCAATCCCCGTTATGCAATTACAGCGCTCAGATCTCCAGAATCATATTATATCCGGGTTCAAATGGGAGATGGATAGAGGTCGATTTACCCAGAAGGAACAATGGCTCCGGGAGAGATATCTGAGGATGGCAATTGAGATTTTCCTGGCAGATATCGCTAAGCGTGAAGAGAGTTTGCCTGAGACAGTTGAGGTTACTTTCACGTACCCACTGCGTGGAACCACCACGCAGGCTACAAGTCGTTATGGGGAAGTAGTCGGTAAGGTATTGGAGGTCTGTGCAGCAGATCTTGGATCAAAGTTCAGGCTCACGGAAGGCCGTGAAGGGGCCAAAGGTAATGGGCTATACAGCGAGTCAAGTGCCGCATTCGATTCAATAGGGCCAGGAATTCCGATTGCGGTGAAACTTGTGGCTGATTTAGGTGGTGGAACGTTGGATATATTCATGGCGACGAAGGATATAAACAGTTATGGGTCTGAGGACAGGGGATTTGGTGAGGTGGCGGAAAGTGTAAAGATGGGGAGCGATCTTCTTCTTCAAGTTTTAGCAAGGCACTCAGAGAAATACTTGCCAAGGAATAGAGGTTGGAAGCCAGATAAGGCATTTGAACAACTACGTGCGTGGATGCGTTCGGTTGGATCAGAGAAATTGTTCGGAACTCAGAGCAGGAACTGGAGTGCTGATGCTTTAAAACTTAAGGGGTTTGAAAAGCCTCAGGATGCCAATGATGCAAGGGAATTAATCAATCGATATTTCCGGGTCATTAATGATTTTCTGGCTCGCAACCTCGTCGCCTATGTTGCGAAAAATGTCTTACCGTTATTAGAATCGGAGAGCGATCTTCAGAAGTTGAAACTCATCGTCCATCTCAAGGGGAATGGGTGGCGTCTCTGGTATCGTAGAACGAGTTATAAGGAGATTCAGGAAGATATGGAAGAGTGGGTGAAGCAGCGTGCCATCAAACTTTGGAAAGAAGTAGGCTTTGAGGGTATTTCACTGGAAAAGGTGTGGTACCCGGCTGATTACAAGGACGATTCGCCGCCGAAGCTCGGACCAATTAAGCATGCGGTCGGCAAGAGTATGAGCCCGGAGAAAGCGGTTGCGGGAAGCCATCGCTTTCCTTTGTCGGATGTGCTGCTCCTTAGTAGAGGGACCGAAGATGAACGGAGAAATTGGTATGAGAAACTTCCATTTGAAGGAGTCAGCAGGTCGGTTAGTTTGTGTATTGGTGAATTCAATCCACCGCTCATTATACATTCTCCAAATAGTGGCGAAGGCGTAAAAAGGATTGAAGATGTCTTCATGAAAGAAATCAACGACAGCATTTCGGGTGACGAGGCAACGCGGAGTGATGATACGGTAGATGCACCGATTGCAGCCCTTATCTGGGAGAATGTGCTCAAGTCAAGGGAATTCCAGGAAGGATAGATTCCAGAGGACTATTGCCTGATGAAGTGAAAGATGGGAGTCGTACATGTTTGTGATTACAATGAATGAGCCAAGTCTAAATTTTGAAGGCTTCATGCTTCTTGTGTCCCATCTGTCGCTGATCAGCATTTCTCTATACGAAGCAGTCCTGCTGCGGATTTCTTCTCTCCTGGTCAAATGGGGGGCGATTCCAGTTGTCCAGTCAGTGATTGAAAAGCTGGGGCATCTTGATGCAAAAATACAT
>JAJEFL010000091.1:0-11611 GCA_022820435.1 Rhodothermales bacterium | reverse complement strand
CATCCTGTTCCCAGTATTGAGCGGTTCAGGCCTGCTTTCTGCCTCACCTTCCTGCCCGGATTCTTGACCGTTCCTTTCGCGCTTGCGGTCATACCCTTGGTTTTCAGGTCTTCCAGAATGACAAGCGTAGAGATTTCGGTGAGCGATAAGGCAATGTGACGCAAGTCATTCCTTCGGATGTTCTTGATCTTGCGTTCATGGCGTGCAATGGTTTTCTTTATCTTCCTCCAGGAATAACTTCCTTTCTGTTTTTTCGCTAGTCGGCGTTGAAGCTTCTGAATGCGCTTTTCAAGACCCGAGGTGTCGGTCAGATAGAAGATCCTTCCCGCACTGTCCGCAACCTGCCCGCAATTGCGGTCGACCCCAATGCCAATGCCATCCGCGTCTTGTAGGGTCGCGTCCACTTCATAGACGACCGTCATGTACCAGTTCCCGTTCTCTTCAAAGATGCGGCCCGTCTTGGGCACCGGGTTTGTGTAGCGGTTCACTCGATAAAATCGCAGCATCTTCACGTACATGCCCGACTTTAACCGAAAATACCCGTTCTTTGAAAACATCTTCCCCCCTGATACATCTACGGTCAAGCTTTTCTTCGCCTTGCCCCTTTTCTTGAACCTAGGGAACCCCCGCTTTTTCTTGAAGAACTGCTTGTAGGCATCCGACAAATCCTTCAGTCCAGTGCGAGTTGCGGTTACAGGATATTCTCTTAGCCATGGTGCGACCGTATCCTTGTGTACTTTATACCACTTGTAGAAATCAAACTGAGAGGTCTGAGATTGCCCGGTTTCCGCGTAATCGTCTTTGGCTTTCGCCAGCGCCGCATTCCAGAGATACCGGTTGACACCCGCCAGTTCATTCAGGAACCGGCAGGTCTTCCTGTCGCCTCGCAGGCGAAAGCGGATCGTCACATGCTGCCGTGTCCTTGAACCAGCGGGGGACTTTGTCTTACAATCTTTAACGGGCATAGCATCAAACGGATGATGTTGTGTAGACAATCAGGGAGGGGATCTCTCTCCTGATTGTATCCGTTCTATCCACCGGACTGGAAAAAGTTCCCCAGATATGGGCACTCAGGTATATAAGCCCCTAAATTATCAATGGAGATTTCACCGCTCTGCTCAAATCTTCGCAGTGTGCCCAGAGTAACTCCTGAACGTTCGCTGAGACCGGCTTGCGTGAGATTGACCGCCAGACGGCGCTCCCTCATATTCGCGGCGAGTGCTGCCTTCACCTTTGCGGGTGTCATTAGTACGAACATAATGTGATTTATTCTGATTTATTTCTTAATAATACTATTATTTTATTACTTATGTTTGCGCTCACGAGAAAATGTTGAATCACGATGTGCTAATGAATGTGGGCATTTCGTGTGTAGATCTCCCTTATTGCATGGAGACTGCACTATCCCGGCGCTCCAGCAGTGTCCTTTTCCGGCCTATCGTATCCAGACATACGAACACATGATTTTCCCCTTCCCCGTCCCCTCTCAAACGGACTGCCCCCTTACCCACCTGAGTGTTCCGTTTGAGATCACCGCCATCACCGAAGCCAAGGTGTTGTAGAGGATATCATGCACATCAAAGACACGGTTCGGCAGAACTAACTGCAGCAGTTCGTCCATTGCCCCTAGAGCAGTCGTCACCGCAATCACCACGATGGAAATCGTCGTGATCCGCCCGCCATGAGCAGAGCGTTCAAGTAATGCCGCATAGATTAACAACGCTACAACTCCGTACATAATCACATGGATCCGCTCTTCCGGATACTGGATGTATGCAAGCGTTACGGAATAGACCACCGCGATTCCCAGTGCAACCACCATCTCTTTCCAATTCGGAATTACCGTCATCCCGCGTGTAACAATGAATACCAGAATCAGGCTGCAGCCAAGCAAAAATATGCCGTCCCCCCAGCCGCTGGCCTGCAAGAAGCGAAACCACTTTACGGCGAACCCTAGTGTGAAGTAAATGGTGAGCACGGTAAATACCGTCACCACCCACAAACACCGCTCACGTGTGGTCGCAGGCCTCATCTAGTACATCCTTAGGTTATTCATAACACTTCACCGCATCTGCAAGTCCCCCATCCAGCCGGTACTTTCCAGCGGTGGAACCTTCGCAGTCCAAAATCCCATCACCATTCATCACAAAGATGGTCGCAACTCCAGTCGCCCGGCTTCGCAACCAGCGTATCCCTTCACTCAATGGCTTAGAGGAGTTGATTCAGGAAGATAGAAAGCGCACGCGGCTCAAGAAATACGGTCAATAGCACGCCCCCGGCTGCGCCCCCCAAATGCGCCTCATGGGCGATCCCGAAGGATCTACCCGTTTTCATTGCATAGATACTGCCCCCTACAAACAAAACCGCAAACAGAATCGCCGGAATGGGCACGATCCCGAAGAAATAGATTAACTCATACGGAGCAAATAACACGAACGCAAACAGTACACCGCTAATGGCCCCACTTGCTCCGACGGCATTGTATCCGGCATTATTCCGATGTTGAATGTGGGTCAGCACATGCGCACACAACAATGACCCAAAGTACAGGATCAAATATTTTGTGCTTCCTAACCGGAGTTCAAGGAGGGGGCCAAAGAAATACAGGGTCACCGCATTCAGTAGAAGGTGCGTCAGCGATACATGCACAAAGCCTCCCGTGATATACCGATAAGGTTCCTGAGCAATCCGGGTTGGCCGGAACCCTAGCCGATCCATCAAAAGCGGGTTCCCAAAGAGGGCAAACCCGCTCACCATGATCATAGAGATCAGCAGCAGAACGGTGACGGGGGCCTCGAATCCGTACAGCATCAGACGGATCCACCGATGAGACTCTGAAACAATACCGAGCCATCATTCCCCCCCAGAGCGTGCTCCGCTGCACGCTCCGGGTGCGGCATCATACCCAGAACATTCCCTTCCCGATTGACAATCCCCGCAATATTGTTGGAGGATCCATTGGGATTTGCATCTGATGTAACCGCACCCTCCGGTGTCGTGTACCGGAATACCACCTGTCCATTCCGCTCCAGTTCAACCAGTTCCGATGCCTCTGCAAAATAGTTTCCCTCACCATGCGCAACCGGAATTCTCAGGATCTGTCCAATCTTTGCCTCTCTGGTAAAGGGAACCTCCACATTGTCCGTACGAAGGTAAACCCACTTGCAAACAAACCTGACCGAGGCGTTCCTAAGCAGAACACCGGGTAAAAGCCCGCATTCGCACAGGATCTGGAACCCGTTACAGATACCGAGGACATGGCCGCCATTCTCTGCAAAACGAACGACACTGTCCATAATGAAAGAAAATCTCGCGACCGCCCCCGCACGGAGGTAGTCCCCGTAAGAGAACCCCCCCGGTACAATCACCAGATCAACCGCCGGCAACTCACGTTCTTTATGCCAGATAAAGGTGGTCTCCAGACCAAACACATGCCGCGCAGCGTGGTAGGCATCGTGGTCACAATTCGAACCTGGAAAGACAATGACACCTACACGCATCGGCTTTGAATAATCCTCTTACTGATCTTTGATCAATTCCAGTTCAAGGATGATCTCCACGTCATGACCTACGACCAGTCCTCCGGCTTCCGTCAGACGATCCCAGGACAGATTGAACTCGGTCCGGTTGATGGTGGTGGTGGCCTCAAATCCGGCGCGTTCCGAATCCCCCATGCTGGCCGTTCCAAGAAACTCGCCTTCAAGGACAATCGTCTGGGTGACATCCCGGATCGTCAGATCTCCGGATAACTGGAATTGATTCCCCTCAACTTCGGTGACTCCCGTGCTGGTGAAGGCCATGTTGGGAAATTCTTCCGCCGCAAAGAAATCATCTGAACGCAGATGACCATCCCGGCGCTCATTCCCCGTGTCAATACTCGCAGTCTCAATGTTGGCATTCACCGAGAGTGTGCTCAAATCGGCACCATCCATGAGAATTTCGGCATCGTAGGCAAGAAACTCACCGCGAACATTTGAGATCCCCAAATGGCGCACCTTGAACGAAATACTGGAATGGGCTGCATCAATGGACCAGGAGGTCGGATTCTCCATGGGGATGGCGAAGGCTGCCAGAAGCAGCGTGGCAAAAAGCAATAAATGTGTTTTCATCAGAAAGAAAGAAATGGTCAGGAATCTGCTGTAACTCATTACCTGCAATTAGGATTCCTGATCCACCGACTCAACATTTTGCGCGTAAAATCGTTCTTTGTGAATTCACGCTTAATATCTATGATTCCACGCGAGTTGTTCGCTAAAATCCGGCGAATTGAAATACGTACAAAAGGACTCGTCAATAACGTTTTTGGAGGAGAATATCATTCTGCCTTCAAAGGACGGGGTATTGAATTTTCGGAGGTCCGCTCCTATCAGTTTGGCGATGACATTCGCAGCATTGACTGGAACGTAACTGCAAGGACCGGGGAAGCCTTTGTCAAAATCTTCGAAGAGGAACGGGAGCAGACCCTCTTGCTGGTGGTCGATATATCAGGATCCAGTGATTTTGGCAGTCGGGATAAATTTAAGCGGGAGATTGCGGCAGAGATCTGTGCGATTCTGGGATTTAGTGCCATCCGGAACAATGACAAGGTTGGCCTCCTTCTATTCTCAGATCAGGTTGAACTCTTCGTGCCGCCGAAGAGTGGACGCCGACATGTGCTGCGCCTTGTGCGTGACCTGTTTGCCCATAAGCCGCAGTCTTCCGGCACCGCCCTGCAAAGCGCACTGGATCATATCCTCCGCGTCATTCGCCGCCGCTCTATTGTGCTGCTGGTGAGCGATTTTTTTGATGAGGGCTTTGAGCGCCCCCTGCGGATGGTTTCACGCCGGCATGACACCGTGGCCGTACACCTGACCGATCCCCGTGAGGCCATGCTTCCCCCTCTGGGGCTTGTGACCCTGTTTGATCCCGAAACCAGTCAATCCCGATCCCTGGACACAGGAAGTCACGCGGTCCGGGAAGCCTTTCAGCAATCCTCGTCCCGAAAGCACGAACAACTCAAAGCGCTCTTTCGCAGAGCGCGTGTAGATCACGTTGAAATCAAATGCGGGGAAGATTTCGTAGACCCGCTGGCAAAGTTTTTTCGTGCACGCGCCCAGATTACCTGATGAGACGATCCTGCCTGTATGTTCTGCTGACGATTTCCATCGTCCTTGTGACCGGCCCGGATGCCGCACGGGCGCAGCGCGTAGATGCTTACCTGTCGGAGGACCGTGTCTATGTGGGAGATCGTTTTACCCTCACACTCATTGCGATGCACGGCTTTGCCGAGATGCCTTCCTTCCCAGGTACCGATTCTGCGTTTGGGGATATCATCCCCGTTGATCTGATCTCTGCGGGGACACGGTTTATGGATACGGATGTACGTCTGGACAGCGCCGTCTATGAAGTAACGACGTTTGCTCTGGACACCGCCCGCTTGGCGCCACTGGTCATTGGCTTTGATGGAAATTCGGTCACCGTCACCACTGCCGCACAGGAATTACCTGTGTCCTCTATCGTTCCGCAGGATGCCGAAGGGATCCGCGACATGGCCCCTCCCGTCGAGTTTGGGCGTCCTGCATTGCCGTACGTGCTTCTCGGACTTGCCGCCCTGATTGTGGCCGCCCTCATCTGGTATATGATCTGGCGGCGGCAACAACCCGATCCTCCTCCCGTGACGGACTTCATCGGAGAAGATCTCCCATCCCCTGCAGAGACTGCCCTGCGGCGCCTGCGTGCACTTGAGAATACCCCACTCGCCGAGCGAGTGCAGGTGGAAACCTTTTATGTCGAACTCTCCGACATCCTGCGCACCTACATCGAAGACCGGCTTTTTATTCCTGCACTGGAATCCACAACGACTGAACTCGTTCGGGACCTGGTCCACCCAAATGTGCAACACCAAATTCCTGCCGGCATTCCTGAACAGCTGGAGCAGATCCTGTCTCTTGCCGATTTAGTCAAGTTCGCGGATGTAACCCCGTCCATCCCTGAAGGCCGATCTGCATTGGAGGAAGCCGTTACCGTTATCCAGCGTGTTGAAATCAAGTTTGATCAACGCGCGGCAAGTGAAACGTTTGCAAAAGCCGGAGAGTGATTATGGAATTTGCACAGCCGCAGTGGTTTTATCTGTTGATTCTGGTTCCTGCCTACGGATTCTTGGTCTGGTTCCGGAGGAAACGTACGCCAGGGCTTGTTTTCAGCAATACCAGAGCCGCCCAAAACGCTCCATCTGGAGTTCGTGTATATGCCTCTATCCTGCCCCCACTGCTTCGTATGGGAGCCATGACACTGTGCATACTGGCCCTGGCACGCCCCCAGATTCGGGAGGTGACGCAGGAGCGTTATGCAGAAGGGGTGGATATTGTTCTGGTTCTGGATACATCCACAAGTATGCGTGCGGAGGATTTTCGTCCGAATCGATTTGAGGCGGCCCGTGAGGTTGCATCTGAATTTATTGACGGGCGGATGTCCGACCGCATTGGACTGATCGTCTTTGCGGCCAAAGCCTACACGCAGTCCCCGCTCACACTGGACTATCAATTCCTTCAGCGGATGCTGTCCGAGGTAGAGGTTGGGGTCATTCAGGATGGCACCGCAATCGGCACTGCTTTGGCAACGGCCGTGAACCGGCTGAAGGATACCGTTGCCGAGAGCAAGGTCATCATCCTTCTGACTGACGGTCAGAATAACCGGGGAGAAATTGACCCGGTCACGGCATCCGAGGTGGCGGCAACCCTGGGAGTCCGTATCTATGCAGTCGGGGTGGGAGCCTATGGAGAGGCCCCCTTTGTTGTGGATCGTCCCTTCGGAGGAAGACAGCGCCAGATGGTGCCTGTAGAGATTGATGAGGATATGCTGCGTTCTATTGCACAGGGAACCGGCGGGCAATACTTCCGCGCCACAAATGAGGAAGCACTCCGTGAAATTTATGGACAGATCGGTGAATTGGAAAAAACTGAGATCGAAACACGCATCTATACAGACTACGAGGAACGTTATATTCGTTTTCTATTGCCTGGACTGCTTCTTGTCCTGATTGAAATTTTTCTGACCACAACTCTGCTTCGACGCTTTCCCTGATGGCCTGGCTTTATGAGTCATATCTCTGGATTCTCTGGGCGGTGCCCATTGTAATTGCCCTCAGTCTTTATGCAGCCTGGAGACGGCGCATCCTGCAAATTCGATTTGGCGACATTGCACTGGTGCGCAGACTCTCCAGAAGTGTCAGCGGGCGGAGACGGCGCTACAAAGCATCCATCATGGTGACCGCCGTTGCACTGCTCTGTCTTGCGCTTGCGGGTCCTCAGGTCGGCACACAGTTACGTGAGATCAAGCGGGAAGGGATTGACCTGGTCATTGCACTTGATGTATCGACCTCCATGCTGGCCGAAGATGTGGCCCCCAACCGGCTGGGCCGGGCACGCAATGAAATCAAACGTCTGCTGAGCGACCTCCGGGGAGACCGTGTCGGACTGGTTATCTTTGCCGGAGATGCCTTTATTCAGTGCCCGCTTACCACCGATTACAGTGCGGTGCGTCTTTTTCTTGATGTTGCAGGCCCGGATCTGCTGCCGACCCCTGGAACGGACTTTGGTGCGGCCATGCAGATCGCTGTAAAGGCCTTTGATGCACCATCCGCCAGCATTGACCCGGAGGCTGCACAATCAAAAGCCCTCCTGATCGTATCTGATGGAGAAAATCACGTTGCGGATCTGAACGAAATCCTGACCACCGCACAGGAGGAAGGGATCACCGTATTCGCTGCCGGAGTTGGAGATACCGGCGGGGCCCCCATCCCTGTCTACAATGCATCCGGGCGACGTACCGGGTACAAACGGGATCTTCAAGGAGAGATTGTCCATTCAAGGCTTGAGGAGGCGGGCCTGAAAGCATTGAGTATAGACGGGGCGTATTTTCAGGTTGCGCGTACATCCAGTTCACTCTCTCAACTGATCCCTGCACTTGAACAACTGAACAAGGCCAGTTTTGCCGAAGAAGAATTTGAAGACTACGATCTTAAATACCAGTGGCCTCTGGCACTGGCATTATTGTTATTGGGGATAGACGGACTGATCACGGTCCGCCGATCCCGCGTTAAGAAACAGGAGAATCTAATCCAATGACATTTGCAGCAATCCTGGGAGTATTTATGGCAATGATCCAGATCATCCCTGGATCTACCCCAAAACAGCAGGGCAGAGTTGGCAATGACCATCTCAAACAGGAAGAATACGAAGAAGCAGCAACGGCTTATCAGGATGGACTTTCGACATATCAGCCTTCCGAAGGAACGGATCAGACGTATTACGGGCTCCAGAATAACCTGGGGCTGAGTCTGCACCGACAAGAAAATTTTGAAGCGGCGGGCCGTGCATTTGAAGAAGCACTCTCCTATGCTCCCGGCAGTGATGCAACCGCCAGGGCTGCATTCAATGCAGGAAATAATGCATTCACCAGCCAGCAGCTGGAACGTGCACTGCAACATTATCAAACCGCCTTGATGGCGGATCCGGATAATGAAGATGCCAAGTTCAATTTTGAATTTGTAACCAGGCAGCTGCAAGAACAACAGGAGCAGGAGCAGGAGCAGCAGCAACAGGATTCGGACGACGAAGAGCGGGAGGAAAATGAACAAAATCAGGAGCAGGAAAACGAGCCGGATAATGAGCAAAATGAAGAGCAGCAAGGGGAACGGGATGAAGATCTAGATCAGAATGATCAGGGGCAGACCGAAGAAGAGCAGTCCGGGAAAGAACCCGAGCAGTCCGGCGGGCAGGATGAACCGGGCGAACCCCCTCTGACACGGGAACAGGCGGAACGTATTTTGGAAGCACTCGCAAATGAGGAGGAACAGCTCCTGCGCGAAGTGCAAAAAATGGAAGGCCGCCCCAGACGTGTAGCGAAAGACTGGTAGCATCTATGCGGTGGTTGCTCATCTTGACCGGACTGGTCATTCCATGTCAGGCCTCCAGTGCACAAACGGTCACCGGGACCGTTTCTTCTTCTACGATTGGCACTGAGGAGACAGTCTCCTATACGCTGGAGATTTCTGGCACAGACGGCTCGGACATCGTCCCTCCCAGTCCCCCGGAGGCGGAGGGGCTGGTGCTAGTTTCGACCTCTGCATCTCGCGGAACCAATATCTCCATCACGAACGGGCGCGTTTCCCGCAGCGTGAGTTATACCTGGCATTACCGCCCTGAGCAGGAGGGAGCTGCCCGCATCCTGGAAGCGAATATTACCGTGGGCAATCAAACCTACCGTGCATCTTCCGTATTGATCACGGTCGTGCCGCAGTCACAGCGACCGAGGCGTCCCCAGCAGCGCTCTCCCTTTGGAAGTTTATTTGATGATCCTGTCCCCAACCAGCCTCCCCCGGAAATCACCGAACGGGACATCTTCATTCGCGCCCGTCAAAGTAGCCGGGAGGCTTATATGAATGAACAGGTCACACTGGATTACCAGTTATATTTTCGGCCGGGGACGCTGCCCCGGAACAGCCGCCAGTCTGATTCCTGGGATGCAGAGGGTTTCTGGCGGGAGGAGCTGGATCTTCCTGACAACCAGACAGCCGAACTCGTTGTCGAAAATGGAATTCGCTATCAGATGGTTTCGATCCGGCGGGTTGCGGTCTTCCCCACGCGTCCTGGAGAACTTTCCATTGATCCTCTTAAAATTGCAGCAGATGTACAGTCTCCCGATGCGAATCCATTCAGTAATCCCCTGTTTACACGCACCTATTCCACAGTTGAGCGTGCCTCCCCTGCCGTAAATATCACATCCAAACCCCTTCCTGCGGATGCACCAGATGGTTTTACGGGAGCGGTGGGACGTTACTCGCTCAGTGCTGAACTCAGCCGCAGCGAACTGGAAGTCGGGGAAGCTGTCCAACTCACGGTAACGATTGAGGGGCGCGGGAATATCGCACTGATTGAAGCGCCGCAGCCGAACTTCCCCGGCATCTTTGAGATTTATGATCCTGAAGTAAATACTTCAAAGTATGAAAGTGGAAACGTGATCCAGGGACGAAAAACCTTCACATGGCTGATCATTCCCCGCTCAAATGGGACTTTCCAGATTCCATCGATTCAGTTTGCATTCTTTGATCCCTCCCGGGAAGAGTACATTATTCGCACCGCTGATCTGGATCCGATCACCATTACAGGGACCGCTTCCGGCCGCATTGCCGTTACCTCTACAGCATCGGGATTTCCGGTAGATGATCTTGCACTTCTCAAACGGGATCCCCGGTGGAGCGCCGTAAACCGTACGCCCCTTCATCATCACCTCTGGTTTTATCTTGTTGTACTGCTTCCTGTACTTGGCCTCAGTACCACCGCCCTGCTGAGACGGCGGGTCACGCGTCTTGCCACGGACACAGCCTGGGCCCGAAACCGCAGGGCCCATCCCCTTGCCCGCAAGCATCTCAAGAATGCCAGGAAACTTCTTGGAGAGGGCAGCCCGGATGAATTTTACGCAGCGCTGGAGCAGGCGGTCCTGGGATTTCTGGGGAATCGTCTGAACATTTCTGAGCGGGGTTTAACCAGGCTACAACTTGCCAGCTTACTGTCTGATGCGGGACTTTCGGCAGATCGGCAGCAGGAACTGGTTGCATTCCTTGATGCCTGTGATGCCGCAAGGTTTGCCCCTGTTCCCCCTGAACCTTCGCAAATGGAAGAGCACCTGATGCAGGCGAGCCGCATTCTGAGTTCGATTGCGGATGAACTGGAGACGGCTGCTCCATGAAATCTGTTCTGATCTTTTTTTTGATTTTTGCGGCCGGCTCCGGACTTGCCCATGCACAGCAGTTAGAGGATGCGCTCCGTCTTTTTGATGAAGCGAACCGTTTTATTGAATCTGGCAATTACGAAGCGGCAATTGAGCAATATCATGCTGTACTGGAAACCGGCTATGAGAGTGGTGCTCTCTACCATAATCTCGCAGGTGCCTATTACCGTCTGGATGAACTCGGAGAATCGGTACGCTATTATGAGCGGGCCCGCCGCTTACTTGGAGACGATCCCCAGCTCCTGCACAACATTCAGATTGTAGAGTCCCGCGTTCAGAGTCCGTTTTCTGAACTTCCAACACCGTTCTGGCAAACATGGTGGAACCGGTTCTTCGGGCAGTACTCAGCGCCCCCCTTCCTGATTGCCGGGATCAGTCTCTATCTGATTGCCTGCCTGCTGTATGCGCAACTGCTCTGGTCACGAACACGAAATAACTGGCATCGCCGGGCACGTGCGAGTGCACTTGCTTCGGGACTGGTTCTGCTTTTGATAGCGATAGTGATTTCCAGTGATCGGAACTCCATTCAGGGGGCATCCATTCTGGAGGCGACGACCATGACCACGGAAACCGGGAGTATTGATATACCTGCGGGAATCAAAGTCATGCTCATTGATGAAACCGTGGCGGGGATTGAAGTCCGCCTCCCCAACGGGATCCGGGGATATGTGGACGCAAGCATTCTGGGCGAGTTCTGAGGCTTCCTTGTGCATCCCATCTTTTTCACTCGCACTGAAAAGCCCATGTACAGCCCTCAGCTCCATGACAACAGAGGTGGATCCCCCACCTGCATTTCTTATCCTTGGCCCATCTTTCTTTCCAAATTCGATAATTCACAGTG
>JAJEFL010000144.1:0-11601 GCA_022820435.1 Rhodothermales bacterium | reverse complement strand
GAAAGCTATGAACCGATGGCGCTCAAAGAGATGCACCGGCTGATAGATGCTGCCGAGCACAAGTGGCCGATCCAGCGCACATGCCTGCTCCATAAACTTGGAGAGGTGCGTCTGGCCGAAGCAAGTGTATTGGTCGGAATCGCGACAGCACACCGGGCCGAAGCATTCACGGCCTGCCGCTTTCTGATTGACCAGTTAAAAGTTCAGGTTCCGATCTGGAAACAGGAACGACTCACCGACGGGCAGAAGGTCTGGGTGGAAGGAAATCATCCACCCAGATAACCTGTCACTTGAGGGTGACCGGGCATCTGTAGCGAGTAGTGTACGGAAGAATTGGCGACACTGCTGGTAAGGCCGGCCACTTTCCGTCTGTACGCTGCGCGTGCAGCGGCTGCGGAACTATTTCTTCGCATCCATGTTGGGATGCCGCGTGGATGGATTGGCAATCGCTGTAGAGGGTTGACACAGTTGCACGGTCAGGAGCATTCATGCTGGGGACTTCAGGGACTCGTGAAACTGATCCACAGATGTTTCATAAATTGGGCAGTTCTGGATAGAATTTCTGGAATTTATCCATGCTAAAAGATGATGACTTAGTCAAGACCCTGTCAACCGACGCGGTTCTTGCCCGGATAGATTTTTTTGTGAGTACACTTTCGCAGAAGAAATCGCCCGCCACTGTGCAGACCTATAAGAATGCGTTGGACGTATTCAAGTTGTGGGCGATAGCGCAGGAGGGGAGTCTGGAACTGTCCCAGAAAAATCTGGAGAAGTTTCCAATCTACCTGAAAACAGAACGGAAGGTTACCTACAGGACGATTCTGACCTACCTGACCGCAATGCGGCAATTTTTCATGTTCCTGGTCAAGGAGGGGCTGCTGGAGGAAGATCCAGCCAAAAACATCACGATTGAACGTGAGACCCGCCCCGCAGGGCGTGGGATCCTGACCGAAGAAGAGATTACAAAATTATTTGAGGTTGCCGTAGGGAACGCTCCCATCCAGTTGCGTGATCGGGCAATCCTCTGTTGTATGCTGCTGGAAGGCCTGTCGGAAGGGGAGATTGTAAAATGTAATTACGAGGACCTCGAGCACACCCTGATGGGCAAAGAACTGAATATTCGTGAGAAGGGCGGGAGACGCATTGTACCGCTGGACGGGGAGACCTATCGGAGTCTGCGATTGTATCTTGCAACGCGGCGGCGTCCAATTTTATCCAGACATCCGCTCTTTCAGTCACTGGGTCCCCGGGAGTCGTATGGGCGGATGAAGGTCCGTACGGTTCGATCCCGTATGCGCTTAATACTTGATCGTGCAATGATTACACGTCCAGGAATCACTCCGCAGAGCCTGGTGCATACATCCATCTTATTCCAGATCCGGAAAGGCGTCACGCGAAGTGTACTCAAAGAACGGACCCGTCCCTGGATTCTCTATCATCGCTTAAATGACCTCAAGGAACGAGGGCTTATTGATCCCTCGTATTGAAGCGGGTGGTGATCGTAAACTGATGCAATCCCGCAAAGGACCAGGAACTGAACGAGTAATCCAGTTCAAAGCGCCGAATCTGCAGGCCGAAACCAACGTTGGTCCCTGCCAGATCCAGCCGGCGGTCAGATTTAAGGTTTCGCTTACGGTGGTTATAGCCTAGCCGGAGATCAAAGGCGGGAATAGCCTGAAATTCAAGACTGAAAATGACATGCCGGAATCCCTCATCCAATGCGCTCACCTCATGGATGTGCTGCAGATTATAGACGGTGAGCCCAACAAGCACCGGGATATGCCGGAGCCGCTTGGAGACCGCTGCACGCAAATCCACAGGCATGGCCTCTCTTGATTGTCCAAGACGGGAAAGAGACTGTCCAATGTTAACGGCGGCCACAGAGGCGGTAAATCCCTGATCCGCAATGTGGTAGACCAATCCGGCATCCATGGCAGCGGCCAGCGCGTTGAACTCTGCAATGGAGGTGTAGGCGAGATGCAGGTTTGCCCCGTACCGAAAGCGGGAGCGCCAGGGACGAGACAGTCCCGCCGAAAGCGCGGTATTGCTGGAGGTGAGCGAACCGGTACGCTCGCCATCTGCATCGGCTCGGTCTATGTCGCCCCAGTGAAAGAATCGCACGCCCAGTCCCGCCATACCCAGTTTGCCGAAATCCCGCGCATAGGTGACCGTACCGGACTGCAGGTCACTTAAGTGATTCAGCCATGACACCGAAAGGCTGCCGTCGGCGACAGGACTCAGGAGTGCCGGATTATACAGGATGGCACTGCTCTGGGGGGAACTGGCATGCAGGATGGTGCCGCCGAGTGCCGCCGCCTGTGCAGAGGGTTCAAGTCGCAAAAAATCAAAACTTGACAGTGTCTGCCCCGGTGCATCTGAGACGGTGAGGAAACCGGCAGCAATGCACAGCCAGAACGAAGTACTTCGCTTGATCATAATAGAAATATACGAATGATCCTGTGTACACGCAGGGAGGGGGAACGGATCCAGGGTAAAGGTGCGTTAAACGCCCTTCGCTGATGTGCGTACCACAGACGGTATACCACAGTTCGCCTCTCAATAAGTACAAAGGGGCAGGTCAGGCGCGGGTATTGAAAATCAGTTAACTCTATGTTGAATTTTATTAATCAACTTTTCGGTGATAAAAATCAGCGCGAAATTAATCGCAAGTATGAACCGGTGGTTGTCCGGATCCATGAGGCGACCCCGGCAGTGCAAGCGTTGTCAGATGACGAGCTGCGAGGTCGCACCGAGGTCTATCGGGAGAGGATTCGAACGGCCGTTGCGGAGATTGAGGAACGAAAGCAGGAAATCCAGACGGCCCTGCGAACCGGATATAGAGAGGAAGATTCGGAAGCGCTGCTGACCCTGGAGGATCGGCAGGAGTATTTTGAGGAGTTGGACGAACTCGAAGATGAATGGCTGGATGTTGCCGAAGAAACCCTGGATGAGATTCTCCCGGAAGCCTTTGCACTGGTGAAGGAGGTCTGCCGGCGACTGACCGAAAGGGGGGCTCTGAAAGTCCGTGCAACCGATCATGACCGTGCCATCCGCAGCCGCCGTGCATATCCCGAAATTGAAGGATCCTGGGCCATCTGGCCCAATGAATGGGAGGCCGGGGGCGCAACGATTCAATGGCAGATGATCCCCTATGATGTACAGTTAATTGGGGGCGCTGTACTCCATAGAGGCAATATTGCCGAGATGAAAACAGGCGAGGGAAAAACCCTCGTCGCCGTCGCACCGGTCTACCTGAATGCATTGCTGGGCCGCGGGGTGCACCTGATTACGGTCAACCCCTATCTGGCACAGCGGGATGCCGAATGGATGGGGCCGATCTTCGAATTCCTTGGATTGACGGTTGACGTGATTGACGGCTATGATGCACATTCAGAGGGCCGCCGCAAGGCGTACCGTGCAGATATCACCTACGGGACCAACAACGAGTTCGGCTTTGACTACCTGCGGGACAACTCGTTTGTGATTGATCCCAAACAGCTTGTGCAGCGGGGACATCACTTTGCGATTGTGGACGAAGTGGACTCGGTCCTGGTGGATGAAGCACGAACGCCGCTAATTATCAGCGGGCCCGTTCCGCAGGCAAACAAGAGCCGGTTTGATGAACTCAAGTCTGCCGTGAACCGACTGGTGCAGGCGCAGAAACGGCTGGTCGCAGGTTTTGTGGCAGAAGCCGAAAAAAATCTGAAGTCCCGCGACCTAGCCCTCGAACGCGGGGAGGAAAAGGAAGCAAAGGAATTTGAAACGGAAGCGGGACTGGCACTTTTGCGTGCATCCCGTGGTTTTCCGCGTAATCGGCGGCTCACGAAGCTTTTGCAGGAACCGGGTGTTGAGCAGCTGCGGCGCAAGACCGAGTACTTCTACCTGCAGGATAATGCGAAGCGGATGCCGATTGTGGACGATGAAATGCATTATGCACTGGACGAGAAACAGCATGCACTGGAGCCGACGGATCAGGGACGCGAATTCATTGCACGGGCAGCAGGCGAGGATGTAAACCTGTTTATTCTTCCAGATGTCGGCGAGGAGACAGCCCGGCTCAAGCGGGACTATGAATCCCATAAACAGAAGTTGTATGAGTCCATTCGGGGACGGGAGGATCTTTCTGAAGAGAAACGGGAGCATAAGTTGCAGAATGATCTGCGCGTTTTGAAGAATACTCTGGATGAACAGACGCGAAAACTGTATTCCACCTACTCAGAGCGGGCCGAAAGACTCCATGCAATTGAGCAGCTCTTAAAGGCCTACACACTCTACGAGCGCGATACCGAGTACATTGTTCAGGACGGCAAAGTGCAGATCGTGGATACGCACACCGGGCGGGTTCTTTCAGGACGGCGGTATTCTGATGGTCTGCATCAGGCGATTGAGGCGAAAGAAGGGGTAAAAGTCCAGGCGGCAACCCAGACCTATGCCACCATTACACTCCAGAACTACTTTCGCATGTACAGCAAACTCGCCGGCATGACCGGGACTGCGGAAACCGAAGCGGAAGAGTTCCACAAGATCTATAAGATGGATGTTGTCGTGGTTCCAACCAATAAACCCATTGCAAGGGAGGATCTGGATGATCTGGTCTTCCGCTCAAAACGGGAGAAGTACCGCGCGGTCATTGATAAGATTGAAGAATATCATGACCGGGGACAGCCGGTTCTGGTGGGTACGACCTCGGTTGAGGTATCCGAAACCCTGAGCAGAATGCTGAAGCGTGCACGCATTCCGCATAATGTACTCAACGCCAAGCGGGATCGCGCAAAGCAGGAGTCCTTGATTGTGGCCGAGGCCGGCAGGCGCGGCGCAGTTACGAT
Source organism: Rhodothermales bacterium (assembly GCA_022820435.1). Lineage (GTDB taxonomy): Bacteria > Bacteroidota > Rhodothermia > Rhodothermales > Bin80 > Bin80. The sequence goes on along the minus strand of JAJEFL010000144.1, from coordinate 6,775 downwards.
TGCAACGAATATGGCCGGGCGCGGCACCGATATCAAACTCGGTGCCGGAATCGTGAAACTGGGGGGACTCGCAATTATCGGGACGGAGCGGCACGAAAGCAGACGCATTGACCTGCAGCTTCGGGGCCGGTCAGGGCGGCAGGGAGATCCTGGAGAAAGTCAGTTCTATGTATCGCTTGAAGATGATCTGATGCGACTGTTCGGGCCGGATCGGGTGGCAGGGGTCATGGATCGGCTCAAACTTGAAGAGGGCGCGGTGATCACACATCCGTGGGTCACCAAGAGCATTGAGCGTGCACAGAAAAAAGTGGAACAGAACAATTTTGCCATTCGGAAACGGCAACTGGAGTATGATGATGTACTGAACTCTCAGCGTGAGGTGATCTATGATCGTCGCATGCACGCCCTGAAAGGGGAGCGCTTTCGGGGTGAGATTCTGGATATGCTGTACAAACTGATGGAACGGCTCGTGCAGCGCCATCACGGTGAAGGAGAGATGGATGAACTGCGGGAGGAGTTTCGCCGGCTGCTCTCTTTTGACTACGAGATGGATCGTCAGCGGTTTTTCGATCTGGGGGAGGATGGTGTGACCGAGGACGCGTTCAATAAGGCGGTAGACTACTATGAGCGTAAGCGCCGGGCGCTGGCAGAGCCTTTTTTTCAGAGCATGAAGACCGTTCAGGAGAGTGATGCAGAAAATAAGCCGGAACGGGCTTTTGTGGATTTTTCGGATGGACACCGCAGGCTGCGGACGGTGGTTCGCATTGAGGATGTCGTTGCAACAGGGGGGCAGGAGATGAATGACAGCCTCGAAAAGACGGCCATGCTTTCGCTGATTGATGAGTACTGGACCGAGCATTTGCGCTCCCTGGATGAGGTCAAGGAGGGGATTGGTCTCCGGGCATACGGGCAGCGTGATCCGCTGGTGGAGTACAAGATGGAGGCCTTTCGGCTTTTCTCGGAGGTGATTGAGCAGGTTGGGGAGAATGTGGTGACATTTGTATTCCGGGCGGGCCCGGTTGTGGAACGGCGCACAGGTGCAAATACAAAGCAGACCAGCCGCATGGATCAAAGGCGTGCACAGGCCAGGCATCGTTCTGCATCCCCCTCCTTTGGAGTCGCTCCTGCACAACAATCCAACGGAGCCAGCCGGGATCCAAGCGCAAAGCGGCAGCCTGTTCTGGCCGGCGAACGGATTGGCAGGAATGCACCATGTCCGTGTGGAAGCGGGAAGAAGTACAAGTTCTGCTGCGGACGCGAATAGCGGGAGGAACCTGATGCTGCGTACCCTCTACATACGGGATTACGCCATCATTGATGAGCTTGAGGTGGAATTTGATGGCGGGCTCAATATCCTGACCGGAGAAACCGGTGCAGGGAAGTCTATTCTGGTTGGTGCACTCAAGTTGATCCTGGGGGAGCGTGCATCCGCAGATACCATCCGGTCCGGTGCCCGGAAAGCGGTTATTGAAGGGATATTTGAGGGGAGAACTGTATCGGATCTGGGAGAGATTCTGAAAGAACATGAGGTCCCGGCACAGCCGGTACTGATCATGAGACGGGAGATTGCAAGGACGCACAGCCGCGGCTATATCAATGACTCGCCAGCGACCCTTCCAGTGATGCGGCGGGTTGCTGCGCGGATGATTGATCTGCACGGGCAGCATGAACACCAGTCCCTGCTCAGGGAGGAAACCCATTTGGGCATGATTGACAGTTTTGGCAGGCTTTCAGGGATACGGTCAGAATATGAACAGGCGTATGTGCGGGCTCATGACCTGCGCAGCGAATATGAGACGCTTCAAACCCGCCAGACTAGTCTGGCGGCAGCCCGGGAAAGGTTGGCCTATGAAATGGAAGAGATTGATGCGGCCGCGCCACAGGAAGCGGAAGAGGATACACTTCGGCAGGAGATGAATCGGCTCGAACATGCCGAACAACTCTATCGTGCCACCGCATCACTGCATTCCATGCTGTATGCCCGGGAAGATTCTACCGCAGATCAACTTGGGATTGCACAGAATGAACTTGAAAACCTTGTACGTATTGATCCGGTGCTGGATACGGCCTGTCAGGAGATTGAACAGGCGCAGATCTCAGTTACAGAAATTGCGGCAATCCTGCAGGATTATAATGCACGGATTGAATTCAGTGAACACAGATTGCAGGAAATTCATGACCGGCTAGGGGAACTGGACACGTTAAAGCGAAAATATGGGGGCAGTATGGAAGCAGTGCTGGATTATCGCGAACGGATTGGAAAAGAATACGAGATGGCAGTGAACTATGACACAGTGCTTGAAAACGTAGCGAAAGATCTGACCGAAGCCAGAGAAATTCTCTCCGAGGTGGCAAACCGGTTGTCTGCCAGACGTCAGGAAGCCGCAAAAGAGATTGAATCTGCCATTACAGCCGAGTTTGCAAGCCTCGGGATGGCAACGGGTAAACTTCGGGTGCAGCTTCAAGTGCACATTGATCCCGCAGGATGGATTACACGGAAGGCGGCGGACGGCCGGAAACAGCATTACAGGGCCTATCCGCATGGGATGGATGATGTGGTGTTTTTGATTACGACAAATGTGGGGGAAGATTACCGGCCGCTTGCCCGCATTGCTTCGGGGGGAGAGATCAGCCGGATCATGTTGGCCATTAAACGGGTTCTGGCGGAAAATGACCGGCTTCCCAGTCTGGTGTTTGATGAGATAGATGTCGGTGTCAGTGGTGCGATTGCACGTAAAGTGGGGAAGAGTATGGCAGAGTTAGCGAAATATCACCAAATTATCGCCATCACACATTTGCCGCAAATTGCTGCATTGGCACAGGCGCACTATGTGGTGGAGAAGCATGTTTCGGAAGGCAGAACCACGACCCGGATCCGGAAGTTATGCGATGAAGAGTCGCTCGAACAGGTCGCAAAACTCATTACGGGCTCCGATGTGACCGATGCGATGCGGCAGAGTGCAAGAGAGCTCATGAAACTTGATCATTAATCGGAACCGAATATGCGTATTGAAGCAGAGGATATTCCTCGTTTAATCCGTACATACTATACAGGAATCCCAGCGGGGGAGGTGACCTTCGGGACATCAGGCCACCGCGGATCTTCACTGAGGGGCACCTTTAATGAGCCCCATATTTTGGCAATCGGCCAGGCGGTCAGTGAACTTCGTTCGGCAACAGGTCCAATCATCCTCGGAAGGGACACGCATGCTTTATCCGACCCTGCGCATGAGACGGCGATAGAAGTCTTCGCTGCGAATGGTCTGGAGGTGGTGATCGGGGAAGGGTATGTTCCGACCCCGGTAATTTCTCACGCTGTGCTGGAATGGAATCGGAAGCATTCGGAGCATCTGGCCGATGCTGTGATCTTTACCCCTTCACACAATCCGCCGGAAGACGGCGGCTTCAAATACAATCCGCCCCATGGCGGCCCTGCATCCAGTGAATTTACCAAGGCAATCCAGGAGCGGGCGCGGTCATTAATGGCAAACGGGTTGAAGGGAGTCAAACGAATTCCAGTCGAACGGGCTAGAAATACAGCGACCACCGTAGAGAAGGATCTGATGACTCCGTACATCAATGATCTTTCGTCGGTCGTGGATATGGATTTGATTCGTGATGCAGGATTATCGATTGGAGTGGATCCGATGGGAGGTGCTGCGGTGCATTACTGGGAGCCGATTGCAGAGCGCTACAACCTGCATATTGAGGTGGTAAACCGTGCGGTTGATCCGGCATTTGCATTCATGCCGCTAGATCATGATGGCAGGGTTCGCATGGATTGCTCGTCTAAATTTGCGATGGAGCATATGGTTGCAAAGGTGGACGGATATGACATTGCGTTCGGGAATGATCCAGATGTGGATCGGCATGGGATTGTGACCAGAGACGGCGGGCTGATGAATCCCAATCATTATCTGGCCGTGGCTGGCAAGTATTTATTTGAGCATCGCCCAGCGTGGTCAAATAAGGCCCGCCTTGCCAAAACACTTGTATCGAGTTCCATGATTGATCGGGTTGCGAAGGATTTGGAGCGGGAGTTATTTGAGGTGCCGGTCGGATTCAAGTGGTTTGTGGAGGGATTGCATGACGGAACCTGTGGTTTTGCAGGTGAAGAAAGTGCGGGGGCATCCTTCCTTCGCAGGGACGGGACGGTCTGGACGACGGACAAGGACGGAATCGTTCCAGGGCTTTTGGCGGCGGAAATTCTTGCGGCAACCGGGCTTGATCCTGCGCAGCATTATCAGGCACTGACCGAGCGTTTTGGAGTGCCCGCCTATCTCAGGATGGATTCGCCTGCGACTCCCCGTCAAAAGGAGACGCTGGCCAGACTGTCTCCGCATCACGTAACCGCCCGCGTGCTTGCAGGGGAGCCAATTGAATCCAGACTCACCAGAGCCCCAGGCAATAAGCAGGCGATTGGGGGCCTCAAAGTGACCACCAAAAACGGATGGTTTGCCGCAAGGCCGTCCGGGACGGAGGACCTGTACAAGATCTACGCGGAAAGTTTTCTGGGCGAGGAACATTTAGCCCGGATTATAGAGGAAGCACAATCCATTGTAAATGAGGCATTGTCTGCCGGTGGATCTGCATGAATGACACGATACGTTTTGGCACAGACGGCTGGCGTGCCGTGATCGGACGGGAGTTTACGTTTGAGAATCTGACGCGAATTGCCCGCGCAACCGTGCATTGGCTCAAACAATCGGGAGTGAATCGACCGGGTATCCTTGTTGGCTATGACACACGCTTTATGGGACATCTCTTTGCAGAGCATGTGGCACAGATGATTGCAGACGAAGGGGGCACCGCCGTGTTAACCACCGGACCAACCCCCACTCCGGCAATCAGTTGGGGCACTCAAAAATTACAGGATGTAGATCTGGGAGTGGTGATTACCGCCAGTCATAATCCGCCCGAGTATAGCGGCTATAAGGTTAAGGCAAAATTTGGGGGATCGGCCACGCAGAAGATGACCCGGGAAATTGAGAGTTTGATCATGCCGAACCTGCAAAATTCGGCATCTCACGGGGGAGGGGAGATCCTAGAGCGGGATATCAAGACGGAGTATGTGGAGCATTTGCGGGGGATGTTTGATCTGGAATCCATGGATCTTCGGGTGGTGCATGATCCAATGTACGGGGCAGGTCAGGGGATCCTGTCTGCACTTCTGGGAGATCCGCCGGTGACAGAGATTCACGGTGAAATCAATCCTGGTTTTGGAGGAAGGCCGCCGGAACCGATAGAGCGGAACATGCAGGAGTTGATGCGTTGTGTGGTGCAGGAGAATGCCGCCATCGGGATTGCGCATGATGGGGATGCGGACCGGATCGGTATCGTAGATGAGAAGGGGGATGTGGTTACCTCCCATCTGGTGATGGCACTTTTGGCGGCGCATTTACACAGGCAGCAAAAACGGCACGGTGCAATCGTACGTACATTTGCCACTTCGGCGATCCTGGAAAAGATGGGTGCTGCCTGGGGATTACCGGTGGAGACCTATCCGATTGGATTCAAATATGTGGCACCGCGTTTCCTGGAGACCAGTGTGCTTGTCGGTGGCGAGGAATCGGGGGGCATTGCGGTGGCGGGGCATATTCCGGAGCGGGACGGTATTTATGTAGCGCTTGTACTGCTGCAGATGCTCATGCATCGGGGCAAGTCTCTCACTGCTCTGGTACAGGAGCTGTTTGATGAGTTTGGTCCGCATGCCTATTACCGCTCCGATGTGCACACCGGGAAGCAGTCAGAGATCATCCAGGCCCTGCGCCAGACCAATGGATTGCGTCATATTGCAGGTCGGAGTGTACAGGCGATGGACACGCTGGACGGTTTCAAGCATTTGATGGAAGACGGATGGCTGCTGGTCCGTCCTTCAGGGACAGAGCCGGTCCTTCGGATTTATGCGGAGGCTCCCACGCGTGCGGAAGCCGAGGAACTGGTTCATGACACTAAGGTCCAATTTGGTTTGGCAGACTGAATGTATCCATCCGGGGATCTGCGGTTCGGGTGGGATTCCTCCGGGAATCTGTTTTAGCGGATGGGGCTGTTCGGGAGATACATCCGTCAACGAAGTGCCCCTCAGACCGGATATCGCTGTGCAGAAATGGCTTTCTTTTCAGGAAATGGTATTCCATGGAGGTCGTTGATCGTATGCCGGGGGATCTGCTGGATTCTCGCATCAATCGGGGTGTTCAGGATGGATCCTGTGTGACTTCCGTTAGGGTTCCAGCGTCCATACCTGAGAGGATCTGTTCAGAAACTGGGTTGGGATGCATTGAGGAGAATCCAACCCCGATCGACAGCAGAACCTGCTTGACTGAAAGTCCTTTTTCAGGTAGAGACTTGTATCTGCGAAGGGCGTGCAAGCGGTAATCTGTTCATTGAACGAGTCCTCCAAAGTGAATGAAATTTGACCGGAATTCCAACGGGGATACATTTTTCATGGCGAATAACACATGATCTCTGAAAATAATTTCCATCACATATCCGTTATTCAAATGAGTCTTCAACGAACCAGCCAATACTTGAACCATGTTGACCAATAATAAATTCCGTCAAACCTTCCTGTTTATCCTGCTCTTCTCTGGGTTTTTGCATGTGGCCTCCGCACAGGAACGGAAGCCCGACTTCATGGATCATGTTGTTGTGGTGCAGTTTGCTCCGGGAATTCCAATTGGAGAAACAGCGGCGAAAACAAACCTGTCCGGCTTTGATCGAAAGGCGGCGAGGTATGATGTATACAGGATTGAGCGTGTGTATCCATTTCTGGATT
>JAJEFL010000124.1:0-5094 GCA_022820435.1 Rhodothermales bacterium | reverse complement strand
GGCTTTCGCCAGCGCCGCATTCCAGAGATACCGGTTGACACCCGCCAGTTTATTCAGAAACCGGCAGGTCTTTTTGTCGCCTCGCAGACGAAAGCGGATCGTCACATGCTGCCGTTTCCTTGAACCAGCGGGGGGCTTTGTCTTACAATCTTTAACGGGCATAGCATCAAGCGGATGATATTGTGTAGGCAATCGGGGAGGCACTATCCTTCCCGATTGTATCCGTTTTATCCACCTGAATGGAAAAGGTTCCCCTCATTGTTACTTATGGATATAATTCCCGTTACTTTCCTGCGGGTGGCTGCGACAACGGCTTGGGCTGTGATGCAATTTTCTTCCGCCTTGACCTCAATTCATGTCACCCTTTACGGATATACCCGTTCATGCGCCGGTAGCCGGGCAGCGGATTGCGCTGTTTGCCGGTGCCTATAATCATATTTCCGACGGGGTTGCGCTGACGCTCAACCGGCTGGTCCGCTATCTGGAAAGCCGCGGGGCGAAGGTGCTCATTTTTGCACCGACCACCAACAAGCCACCTGCCCTGGATCATAACGGAACCCTGATCTCGGTACCCTCCATTCCGGTTCCCGGCCGAAGTGATTACCGACTGAGTGTGGGCATTTCCAGAAAAGGGTGGTCCCGTCTGGAAGCCTTTGCACCAACCCTCGTGCACATTGCGACCCCCGACTACGCCGGTGCACAGGCACTGAAATGGGCGAAATCCCGCCAGATCCCGCTCGTCTCTTCCTTCCATACGCACTTCACGGCCTACCTGAAGTATTTTGCCGAGTATAACCCGCTCTACCGGATGGATTTCCTGGAGAACACTGCATGGCGGTACGGACGCTGGTTCTATACCCAGGTCGAACATATTTATGTCCCTTCCCCAAGCATCGGCGACGAATTGCGTTCTCACGGGATCACGAACGGGATCCGTGTCTGGGCCCGCGGTGTCGATGCAGAGCGATTTTCGCCTGCCCATCGAAGTCAGGAGTGGCGTCTCACCCACGGCTTTGCGGACAGGGATGTGGTCGTTTCCTATGTCGGACGGCTGGTCTGGGAGAAAAATCTGGCGATTTTTGCCGAGGTGATCGAAAAACTGAGCGCCGCAGGCATTGCCCATAAAAGTCTGGTTGTTGGGGACGGCCCGGCGCGAGACACGCTCACCGGGCGCCTCCAGGACACGGTCTTTACCGGCCCGCTGGAGGGAACCGAACTGGCAGCCGCTTATGCATCCAGCGATGTGTTCCTGTTTCCCAGTGATACCGAAACCTTTGGTAACGTAACTCTGGAAGCCATGGCTTCAGGGCTTCCAGCGGTATGCGCCAATGCCAGCGGCAGTGACCTTCTTGTTCTGGACGGCAAAACCGGTTACCTGGCTCCGCCACGGAATACGGCGGCATTTCTTGAACATGTGAGCCGGCTTATTTCTGATCATTCACTCCGCGAAACGTTCAGCCGGGCCGCCCGTGAGCGGGCCATGGCTTTTGAGTGGAACAACATTATGGGTCACCTGGCCAGTTACTATCAGGAAATCTGGGCAGACCGCCCCGATGACCAGGCGGATCCTTTTGCCCTCTCCAGGGCGGAACGACCTGTCCGGAAAGCGGTTGCTTAGTTGTGCGCCTGTTATTTGTTTCTCACTCCTTCCCCCCAAAGAACCGCCCTCTTGAGAATATCGGGGGCATGCAGCGGGTTGCCGTAGAACTTGCCGGTGAACTGGCGAAACGAAAGGATCTGCAGTATGAGCAGCTGGTACTGCGCAGTGCATGGAAATGGCACCATGTACAGTGTGCCCCCTGGCTCGCAGTCACCGCCGCACGCCTGTACCGGATCGCCGCCCAAAAAGAGACCGATGTCATCCTTTTTTCCTCCATGGTGACGGGGGCGCTCTCCACACTGATCCGAAAAAAGTGCACCTCCGCAAATATAAAACTGACCGCCATTGCGCACGGCCGGGATGTGACGCTTCCGGGAATCTACCAGACCTTGCAGATTCGCCGCACCTTGAAGGCTCTGGACTACGTTCTGCCTGTGAGCCGGGCGACGGGGCTTGAATGTGAAAAACGGGGCATGCCCCCATCGCGTATTCAAGTCATTCCGAATGGTGTCGCACTGTCAAGGTACAAGGTTGGATCTGGAAGCAAGGGCCGTGTGCGGAAACTGCTCAGCGTCGGCCGCCTGGTCAGGCGCAAGGGATTTGCCTGGTTTGTGGATCAGGTGATGCCTGCCCTGCCCGCCCACACTGAATACTGGATTGCCGGTACGGGCCCTGAGTCGGAAGCCATCGAACAGGCTGCAGCGGCGCATGGATTGGAAGGGCGCGTACACCTGCTTGGCCGCTGCCCGGACGAGCGTCTCGTAAAACTTTACAGCGAATCAGATCTTCTGATTATGCCGAACCTGCCGGTGGAAGGCGATATGGAAGGATTCGGGGTGGTGATGCTGGAGGCTGGCGCATCCGGCACACCCGCCATTGCCGCGGATCTGGAAGGGATTCGGGATGTCATCACCAATGAGGTCAATGGACGGCTGATACCAAGCGGAGACGCGTCCGCTTTCAGGGACGCGATCCTGAACTATCCCGTTTCCCCGGCAGCGCGGGTGATGGCGCACAAACACACGGCTGCAAAATTCAGCTGGCCCAGCGTAGCCGAACTCTACGCCTTCCACCTCCATACACTACATGCCGGCACACTCCTGGACTGACTCCGCCTTTTCCATCTGATCGGTCTGAGCATACGCCTGGAAGAGCGCTGCACAGATTGCGTCTACGGAGCGACCCTCTTCCATTTCTGCATACTTTCTGGCATCTTCCAGTGGGCCAATGGACTCCTGATACAGGCCTTTGCGCTCTGCGGCAAGGACATCAATATCTGCGAGGATGCCGTCTTCTTCTTCCTGGGTAAGTTCGTCCCGACGCACACGCATATCATCATCCAGATCTGAAATCTGCTGCTGCACGGCGTTTGCCTTATTGATATACGCCGCCCCCAGGTTATAGTATGCATCCACATAAACTTCGTCCAGCATCGTCGCTACACGAAGTTCCTCTATGGCTTCATCAAAGCGTTCCGCCTGAAGCAGCAGGGATCCATAGTTGTACCGGTAAATTGCATTTTCCGGGTTATTGGCGACGGCCTCGGTGTAGGTTTCCAGTGCACGGTCATCCTGTCCGGTTTCCGAGTACGCATTCAACAGATAATTCTGCAGTTCCGCATTATCTGGAAACTCGGCGGTTGCTTTTTCCAGGAGAGGCACGGCCTCCTCGGCAAGTTCACTCGTCAAGTAGATTCTGGCCAGAAAATTATACAGTTCAACATCCGGGCCGCCATACTCAAGTGCCATTTTCAGCGGTTCAATTGCCGCATCGCTATCTCCGGCCCCAAGCAAAGCGTAGGCCCAGTTCACATAGGATCCTGACGAATCCGGAAAGGCAATGGAGGTGGCCTGGAAGTGCCTTGCCGAATTTTGAAAGTGCTCGGCCTGCAGAGCATCATCATCCTCTACCGCCTGCGCATGATTAAACTCCGTGATCCCCGAGTTGAAGGTCTGCATATAAAAAATTTGCAGTCGACTTATCACCTCACTGGCTTCGTCCGGCTCAAGTTCGATCACTTTCCGATACGCCGCGGCCATTTCTTCCACATGTCCCAGGTACTCCTCCATGTCAGCCTGCGAAGCCTTTGCACTGTGAATCCGGGCCAGCAGATCCCATGTTCTGTGATCGTCTGGCTTGTCGGTCTGCAGTTCCTGTGCCAGACTCATCGCCTCCTCGTATTCCCCCCGATCAAGGGCCCGATTTGCTTTGCGAAACTGTGCATGACTTTGGGGAACCACCGCCAAAGCGGCAAAAACCAATGCAAAGATGAAAGATATCCGTTTCATAGTACTACAATTTTGTTATTCGTTGCATTCCAGCAGGGAGATGTGAATACAGAAGCCGTCTGAATAGTGTCCACACACCTGAATATACAATATACAGAATTTTGCCCTCAGCGTTCCAGATCACTTCAATCATCGGGAGGTCCTGCCTGTGTGATTCGCTCAAATCCATTACAGATGCCGGCAGATCCCCTTCGTCTACTTCCAGATGGAGATGACGGGATTTTCACGGGCCAATCTAAACAACCCGTGAGCTTCGTCTGGAGTTTGAATCCCAAAGTCCCCCCAAAATCTCTGTAATCCGTGGGAAAAATCTGCTAACACATTAAGTTCTCCGTGCGAAAAAATGTGTGATCCAGGTAAATTCTGGAAATAGCGTCTTCACTGGAACGATACTTGCCCCCCCTCACAGGTCAACCGGCAAGCCAAAGTTGCAAACATGTATGATATGCGGTATATTTCCTGCGGGTCACAAATCAAAATGATTTCCTAATGTAGCGTTTCCTGTTATCTGTCCTTCTTGTATGCACTGCACCCGTTACCGTCTGGGGAAAGAATGCAGAGATCTTCATTTCACCATAAGAAGCGCTTGCAATTCGAGAAGCACAAGGACATTCCCCCTTGCTTGATGAGGCGATCACTTTGGCAAAAGGGACAATGGAAACCGCATTTACAAACCCCAATAATTCTGAGCATCTTGCAAAACCCTCAATCTTGAGGGTTTTTGTTCACCTGAGTGCATCCAGGAGTGCTTTTTAGCCTGGATTGTTAGTTTTGCAAGAGACTCTTCTCTGAACCTCCATTGCCCCAAGAGAATTCAGAACATTCTTCCAGTCTAGTGCGATTACAATCTGGAAATGACATACTCTCCCCCCCCCCAATAATGTGTCTTATGCATGTAAAAATAATAATATTAGATATGTAACATTTGTGATAGTGATTTTATGTCTTTCGCCTTCGTCTCTTTTTGCGCAGAGATTGCAAATTACCCCGGTGGCAATGACGATTGTGGAGGGAGACTCTGGACATTTTACAGTGGTACTGTCGGAAGAACCTACGGCAAATGTGACTGTGTATTCAGATGAAGTTGCCCGGGTAATCAGATTGATGTTGCCCACCTGGCAGGTCTCATTTTTGGAGCGATTTTTTACGTCTGTTTGGGAGTTGGAATGAGTACGTTTCGTGAATGTTTCATGGCTTGGATTCTTC
>JAJEFL010000181.1:0-3218 GCA_022820435.1 Rhodothermales bacterium | reverse complement strand
TCCAGGTTCAAGAGCCAGATAATTTGTGGCATCGCCAAACTTGATGTTGTTTGCCAGAACCATCGCTGCAGCATGGTCCGAACTCATATCCACCGTACGTACATCCACCTCTCCCAGATCCGCCGACCCATGCACCAGAATTGCATCCACCATGTTATCGGCCAGAGAGGTCATCCGGGTTTCCAGAATCTCAACCATGGGGGCCGTTGCTGCGCCGTGCGCAATCACGGCATAACTGCTCTCATGTGCAAGCGTGGGCAGATCAAATGTGATCGCCTGATCCGCAGGTGCGCCTGCAACCTGAATGCTTGCCGAATGTGCGCCGGCGGCAACCACTTCATAACCCGTGGCACTCTGGAACTCCAGACCGCTCTGCAGACGGACACCGTCTAAGGACAGATTAACCGGAGCCGGAAGCGGTACATTGTGAATGAACTGAACTCTGGACAGTCCACCGGTTCGTGCATCCAGATGAATCGGATTCTCAAGCCCGTTCGCGGCAATTCCCAGGATCGCACAGGTTCCAACGTCCACACTCATCCGGGTCAGGTTCAGCACGCCGTTCACATACCCGTTCTCCGCAAAGGACGCTTCGTCCTCTCCGATGACGGCCGTTCCTGCCAAACGGGGATTACTCCAGTCGCAATCCCACTGCACCATACGCAGTCCATTAACATCAAACACATTCTCAAGGCCGCCGGCGGCAACCCGAATATGCGGATTCTGATCCATCGCCTCTTTGAGTTCCACCTTCCAGAAGATGTCCGCATATACATCCAGCGTCAGTAAACCGTCCGGAACAGGAACCAGAATGTTCTCGGCCGGCCATGCTGGCATGGCACCTTCGGGCACCATGACGGGCGAGACCGTGACCGTATCAGCTGCTGACAGATCATCCGGCAATTGCAGAATCAGCGGACGATAGTGCGCCCTCTCGCCATCTATGCCCCCGACCGGGAACAGGTAGCCGCCGCTCGGCATCCCCCCGCCCGAATTCCCCCTCTGAACAAGGCGGGACAGACGTCCTGAAACGTACGAACTCCTGGATCCCATCCTGATGGCGGATTCACTGCCCAGCGCAACATTTCTCCCCCGAAGATCCGCTTCGATCTCTGGATTCATGACCAACCATGTATGCATGGGATCGGCAATGGTGACCACTCCGCGCTTCAATGTCAGCGTACTCCACGCAGCACGCCTATTGCGAGCGACGACAGCCTGCATAACATTGCTTTCAATCTCAATCCCCTCTGGATTGTTAACCACTATGTTACCAAGTTCTACCTTGGGACCAGCCTTTACCGACTGTCTCGTATTCCCTACAAATTCAACGGAGTTTGGGAATCTGAGCGAGGGCCAGAGTGGCGGTGCATGAAATTCCAAATCTCCGTCAAGAATCAGCCTTGAGCCAACTACGGGGTTACGTTGATTTTCATACGGATGCATAAAAAAGAACTGCGCCTTCTCCGACACGAACAGATCACCTGTAACCGTTAGAGAATTCCCGCTTGTCATCCATAAGCCAGACCACCCGGGAACATTAAAATCAGCTGGACCCTGATTCTCTCCTTCATTGATGGTAAGATTTCCTATGATCTTTACGTGGCGATTGTTGATGCTTGGCCCCCAGAGTGCACCTGTTCTACCTGTGGTAAAATCCCCTTTTACGATCAAAGAATCAACGTAACTTACTATATAGCCCGAATCAAGGAGCACATCCCGGTTGACCGTTACATGACGTGCAATCCTAGCATTATTTATTACACTATACAGGTAAATATATCCATTCACAGCGGACAAACTGTCTATGAGCAATGCTTCCCGCTGCTCGGCATAGATAAAAAGCCTTCCAACATCATTGTCTGTTTCTCCAGATTCCTTCGGCGTTTTTGTTCCGTCAAGAATAATCGTATCCAGTGTATCTGCGGCAAAAATGAACGTTTCCCTGCTGCCTGGTGGAACACGAATCGTCCCCCTCACGCTACCACTCTCCATATTACTCCCATTGATGTCCAATCTGACCCAGGGCGTTCTGCGTCTTGTTAGACCATTCTGCTTGATTTTAGTGGTTTCCGGGCCCAGTTGAAACGTACCCGTTCCCACATCAATCGCACCCTTTTCACCTACCTTCACCGTGGCAGACCCCGTTATATAACTGCCAGCCGGCCCTTCCGTATCTTTTTCTGCCCGGTTGCATCCCAGTACCTGCAGGTCTCCATCGCCGGTCATCAGTTTACCCGCCTTCATTTCCATGCCAACCTCCAGTGCTCCGTGCGCCATCACGTGATTGCCGTTCGTGTGCAGTTCCCCCTCCGCAATCTTGAGGGACTTCTCCACACAATCAAACTTGGACGCACCCACCGTCAGATCCCCCATAACGCTGAGCGCCCCATTGGTGACATCCAGTTTACCACGAAGTGACAGATCATCTTCCACGGTAACCATCGCCATCTTATCATGAATCACCAAATCCCGAGCCCCTATGAGTTCCGTCGCACTCGCCGTGCGTTCGCCCCCGGTACTATATGTCAGCGTATATCCATCCGCGGCACCGGCTTCCTCCCCCATGTCCCCGGCAAAATCCCCCGGCGCATTCCGGTCCAGTTCCAGCATCCCGTCTTTGATATGCAGCGCTTCGGTGACGGTGATCGTCTTGGTTTTCGGATCCTCATCGTCCACCAGAATCACACTTCCGCTGCACAGACCCAGAGTTTCCACCTCCATCGCCTCCTCTACGCGCATCGCCGAGCCGGCTGGTAAATGGAAAGAGGCAACCTCCCCTTGACCACGAGTACGAGTAACAATACCGGTCGTGAACTCAAATTTAGCATCACTCAGAGACACTTGGTCCGAAGTGCTGCTGGCATAGACAATCCTGCTGAGCCGGGTGTCGGGATCAAGCGTTCCCTGGATTCCCTTGCCTCCAAGAATGACGCTGCCTAATCCACCCAAAGGATTTGCAATAGTGACGGTTTCATCGGTAATGAGTTTTCCGCCATCTTCAATATGAAGATCTTTAACCCTAACCCTCCCGCTACGATCAGAGGTAAATGGATTCATTAAACCTTGAACACTTGTCTCTTCCTGAACGACCAGTGATGGAATACCCAAGTTATCTTCGGTAGCGATCAAGTGAGGCCCGGCCCCCGTCAAGGTTAAGCGATTCCCCTTGCCCAGTCCGAGTTCCTTTGACGTACACATTCCGTCAATCTGCGTAG
>JAJEFL010000052.1:0-39803 GCA_022820435.1 Rhodothermales bacterium | reverse complement strand
GTCCACCACCAGCGTATCGGTTTTCTGCAGCGGAACCCGCAACTCCACCGTCGAATCCATGTCCTCCTCCTTGGTGCCTATCGTTAAGATGCCTGATTTTACATCTAAGTCCTTCACGACAAGCGTCGGTGCCTGATGACCGTCTTCACCGGTGTCCGCATCCATCCCCTTAACGGTCAGATTCTCATCCACGACCAGTTTTTCAATGGTCGCATTCCCCGTTGTCAATGCACCCGAAATTGACCAGCGTCCCTCCGTATCCATACCAAAGGGCTGCGTGCTCGTCGTGGAAAGCGTCACATCCTTGAACTGAACACTCACCGCCACATCCCCCATCTTGTAGGGCATAAATTGACCCGTCGAAGACAGGGTCACGGTCCCCGTAAAGTCCAGCATCCCGCTGACCAGCCCGCCGCCGCCTCTCTGATACGTCGCAAAAATGATCGCTTCGTCTATGGCGTGATCCCCGGTAATCGTCACGGAACCGCCGGCCCTCCGAACCCGGATCGCAATTGTATCATCGCCGCCGCTCACCGCGTCTAACGCAGCCGTCAGCGTACATGGAGTTGTATTGTCGTTTGCAGTACAGGCACCACCGCCATTCACGGTGTCCACGTAGTAGGTGTCCTGAGAAGATGCACTGCGGGGAAGGACCAGAACGGTCAGCAGTGCTAGAAGTGTCAGAAGGGAATTACCCCCCCCCATTTTGTAATGTATTTCATATGATTTGTCTTGTTTTTTAGTTGAAAGTACGATAAAGACCGCTATGCAACAGGTATGCATGAACGGAACTCAAAGGAATATACACATCCGGCAGCAAAGATACGCAATCTCCACACAGATAACAATTTTTACTGAATTCCAGATAAATGCAACAGAGATAATCTACACTTATCGAAACTTCGGAGAACGGGAATGCATAATCTATTTCTACGATTATCGATATCCTGAGAGAGTACATCTGTCCGCGAACTTCACAACTCTCCCAATCTCTCACTGAATGGGATGTCTCCCTGATTGTTGATCAGAATGTTAAGGAACGCTGGAAGTCGCTTTGAATTCCTCCAATCTACTTGAACGTTGGCGCTGGATCCGGCGTTGAAACGGCATGATTCAAAGAAGAACAGGAACTGCATCGGGAGAAATTCAACCCGTGAGAACGATCTCAAAACGCACGACCATATTTGAACTGACGGCCACATACTTTAGACCGTGTATCTGGACTCATACCCCCTTTACAGTCGGGCTAGGGGTGCTTTGCTGCCTTGGCTTGCTGATCTCCTGCTCCCCCCCGCCTCCACCACCAAGCGAGGCGGAGCGGGAAACTGCCAATGCCGCCCTGGAACTTCTGTCCAAAAACCCGACGAACGAAATCTACACTGCATTTGAGGAAATCGCCGACTGGTCGTATATCCGGCATGAGCGAACAGAAAATCGGAGTGCACAAAAATATGAGTCGTATACGCACGCAGTGAAAGTCGATCCAACCAGTTCCCCGGAGATCCTTATCGGTCCCGATTCTATTGCATTGACAGACCTATCCGGCTTGATCAATGCCATGGTGCCGGTGGATCCCCCTTATCTGACAGAACGCTTCAAAGATGAATTTTCTTACGCAATACAGGAAGACACGATTTACTGGTCCCGCCCTGCTTACGAGATCAGAATTCAAGCTAGATCAGGGAGTACACAGGGAAAGATCATGGCCTCCCATATCTATGATGCTGCTTCCCATAAATTAATCGCTGCAAATCTTTATAATTTTAACAGCACGGTTCTATTTGAAGAATCATCCCGCTACCAGTTTCAACTTCAGCCAATCGGTACAATATGGGTTCCTTATCGCCTGAATGCACAGGTTACATTAAACCTTCCCTTTGGGCGGGAACAAGTATTTGCTCGTAATGTCACCTTCTACAACTATACCGCTCCGCCAGCAAATTAGCGCACGATTGAAGACAAGATCGCTAGGCCGTCCGCTGTATTACATGGATGAGGTTACATCCACAAATTCCTTGGCTCTGGAAGCGGCGAAACAGGGGGCCGGGCATGGAACGGTGTTTGCCGCAGATTACCAAACACACGGTCGCGGACGACGGGGCCGTATCTGGAAGGCAGACGCAGGCCTGAATCTCACCTTCAGTATTATTCTGGATTTGCCCGCCCCCAGCAAACAAATCGGGCTTTTGCCCCTGACAGCCTGTCTGGGAGTCGCAGATGCCATCGCAGATATCACTGCCCCGGGGCGGCCGCAGTTAAAATGGCCCAATGATATTCTTCTAAGTGGTCAAAAAGTCTGCGGAATGCTCTTGCAGACCGTTGGTTCGGACATAACTCCGATCATCCTGGGGATTGGCATTAACGTAAATCAGACTGTATTTACAGATGACCTAGATGAGTTGGCAACCTCCCTGCTACTCGCCACCGGACAACCGGTTAACCGGGCTTCTCTGATGGCATCTGTCCTGTTGAATTTGGAGAAAAATCTGGACTTAATGTTAACCGCCCCCTCTACCGTTCGTAAGAATTATACCGATCATCTCGTCTGGATTGGCCGAAATTGCCGGATTTCCGGGTTAGAAGAAGAGATGACCGGGACACTCACTGGTATTGCAGAATCCGGAGCATTAATTTTAGAAACCAGTACCGGACCCCGCACCATCTATGCAGGAAATGTCTCAATCCGTATGGCTGACGATTGACATCGGCAACAGTGCAATCAAAACCGGGCTGTTTACAGGGGATCAAATCCTGCAAACCGCCACCGAATCGTCTCTGGATAAAGTTTGGGGACGTATTGTTACCTGGAATACACAAGCTCCGCCCTCTCGGATTGGGATCTGCAGCGTCGTTCCTCAACAATCACAGATTCTGACATCCCGAATTACAGAATTCACCGATGCGCCGATATTTGAGGTAAGCAGCCAGGCACACCTTCCAATCCGACTCAACTATACTCCTGCTGAAGACCTAGGCCCTGACCGATTGGCGGCAGCATGTGCAGCATGGTATCCAGGCGGGACTTCTCAAATCATTATTGATGCCGGAAGCGCAATCACGATAGATATTGTAAATGCCGATGGGCTTTTTCTGGGTGGAGTGATCATGCCTGGCCCAGCCCTCTCAAATCACGCTTTAGTTAACTATACTGCAAAATTACCGAATATCCCCCTGAATCGTCCCAAAGGGGCATTTGGAAGTTCTACCGTGGAAGCACTCCAGCATGGTCTGCTCCATGGGATGGTTGATGGGGTCCTGGGGGCCATTGCCCGTGCGGAACAAATTCTTGACTCCCCTGCCGTCATCACATTGACCGGTGGCTGGCATCCATTACTAGCTGAGGATATTCCAGAAGCACGAATTCATGAAAACCTCGTTTTACATGGCATCCGATTACTGATGCAGTTCAATCCTCTGCCGGCGTGATCCGTACGACTTTGCCCAGCGTAGCCAAAAACGCAGACGGGCAGGCAAACACCGTATCTGGGCCTCCTGCTGCTGCCCATACCTGTTCATAATTCAAGAGATCTATGTCTATAAATGTAGGAATAGGCTGAGGGTGACCAACCGGTGCAACCCCGCCGATGGCATAGCCGGTATGCTGTCGTACAAAATCTGCTCGGGCACGCTTTATGGGGTGTCCGATAAGATCTTGGAGAAAATGCTCGTCCACACGATTGATGCCACTCACTAATACCAGGATCGGAGCTTGCTTAACACGAAAAACAAGAGACTTTACAATCTGACCAAGCCTGCAGTTGAGCGCGAATGCCGCCTCTCTGGCCGTTCGGGCAGACTCGGAAAGCTGGATGACCTGTGAATTCATGCCAAATGCTGAGAGCACATTCTGAACATGCTCTGCCTTTGCTGGTAAAGTCATTCCATGGCTTGTATTTCTCCTGAATTGATCCGCAACGAAATAATCATGACGGTCCGGCAACTCCTGGACATCAAGATTTTCCCACGCTTTCCGGGAACGTCTATGTTCGTAATTGGATTCAACCCCCACTCTCCGGGGCTGATCCCCCGGTACTGTACCACTTCAGGTTCATCCAGGAGATAAACCGCTTCATGTTTCTATCTTAGATCTGAGCGCTATTCTGATTATGCCTTACGATTTGCAAAAACAACTTTAACCAGTACATCACCCGAACTTCGGTTTCATGAGCCAACTTTCTCTCGCAGATATTGCCAAGGGACTTGATTCCCTTTTGGACGAACAAATGACGGGGCAAGCCCGAATTGCAGCACATCTGGTCGCTGCTGCAGAAGAGCATGGACTTTCCCCCTCGGAAATCATCGCCATCTTTGATAAGATCGTAGAAAAAACCGTACTGGATGAACTCTGGGTTACGGATTCGGAAGGGATTGCCTACCTGACGACGGTTCGCGGCGAAGACGGACAGCCGATTCAGTTCAAGTTTTCTGAGGATTCCGAATCCCAACCACAGGCATCGGCCTTCCACGCTCTACTCTCCGCCGAGATTGACAGCGATGCATGTATCACGCAGGCTGCCCAGACACGTGAGATTGACTGGAATATATTCAAGTATGTCGGTGTAAGTGGCATTGATAAACGTCGTATCGTTCAGGTCGGCAACGCCCTCGCATTTGAAGAGCAGGGACTGCTAGACAATAGCTACGCCTCCCCGGTCATGACAGCCGCACTGGCTGCATTCGGGGAACCCGAACTGCTCTCGTCCAGCTACACCTCACGCGTAGCCGAAGTCCGATCTGTCTTTGATGCCGTGCTATCCAAACAGATGGTGGTACAGGCTGGCATCATTGACGCATTTTTGAGTGTTGCGGAACGGGCCGGATGGTCTGTTGCAAAAACAAACAGCCGCCTGCACCGGATTGTTCGGACTACGCCGATTTCCGAAATAGAAATCGCAACCACCGGCGGGCAGATTGTCCTGTCTGGATCCGCACCTTATGGAAAACTGCGCTATCTGGAATCTCTGCGGGCAATTAATGTTGATGTAATGGATGTCGTGGATCACCCATCCATTGCCCATGATGAAAATCATCCATCCGAAAAGACGGTCACGGTCTATAGCCCCGGCCTTACAAGGATTGTACAAATTACAACCCTTCTGGATGATAATTCTCTGGTCTCGCCACGCTTCAAAATCCCAGGGTAAGACGCATGATCTTTCCATGTCTCACTGAAACAGGGGGCCACTGTCCGGTTCCAGTTCATTGACACGAGGCGACGGGAGGTGCTTCCGCTCATCCTGCGGTCTACCTTTGATCGGAAAAGTATGCTGTGTCTCCGTTTACACAGCTTACGCTGTGCGAATGCTCCAGAGACACCGTCCACAAGTTGAATCCATGTCCCCCGCCTTCGGTCGCATCAATCTATACCTGTTCAGGGGAATTCTGGGCCTCCAGATGGCGGCGATACTCAATCTTGAGGCAAAGATGCATGATGACTTCCAGACCGCCGGCGCGTGCAATCCCTGCCGCTTCTTCATTGATAATATTAAGTTGTAACCAGAGTGCTTTGGCGCTAATGGTTACGGCCTGCTCCGCATACACTACACATTCATGCGATGGTCGAAATACATTTACAATGTCAACCGGCTCCGCAATGTCTGCAACGCTCCGGTACACTTTCCCGCCTAAAATACAGTCAGCCTTTGGATGAACCGGGATAACTCTGAATCCAGCATTTTGCAAAAATCTTGCCACTACGTGACTATCTTTATCAGGATTCGCCGATAATCCGACCATGGCTATCGTCTGGGAAGATTCCAGGATTTGACGAACCACATGCGGTTGCTGATATTCTGCAATCTGCTCCAGATTCCGGCTGCCCATGAATTCACATGAAGGGCTAGTTTGTAATGTTATCATTAATTTCTAAGTTCAGATTGCGTCACAGTATCCCGGTTACGGACGTTTGCAGATGAAAATGATTGGAAATTTTGATCCGGCCTCCTCCAAGGGAAGCATTTTCACTGCCCCAAAGATACAACTTCATGGCCATACACTTAACATCCTGGATTCTGTCTTTTCGTGCAATTCCAGACTTGCGTTATGCTCCCGTTTGGTTTACGTACCGGGATTTCCCGGCCATCTTCGCCCTGCGTACGCCGCAAACCATTCTGCGGCAAGGCGCAGATGAACCCGTAAAAGTCGTATCCTTATAGGTGCAATCCCCACACTCACTGAACCAGTTCTTTACCATGCTCAAAGAAAACGGAAAACTGTCACGAAAATTCTACGAGGCCGAATTAGCAAAGCTGCACCTGCGCCTCGTCATACTCCAGCGCTACATCCGTGTCCAGAAAAAACGCATTGTGGTACTGTTCGAAGGCAGAGATGCGGCGGGAAAAGGGGGAACCATCAAACGTATCACGGCCCCCCTGAATCCACGCATCTGCCGCGTAGTGGCCCTGCCAAAGCCTACAGACCGTGAATCCACGCAATGGTATTTCCAGAGGTATGTGCATCACTTGCCTGCCGCAGGTGAATTGGTGCTCTTTGACCGAAGCTGGTACAACCGTGCAGGAGTTGAGCGTGTAATGGGCTACTGTTCCGAACAGGAGTATTGGGAATTCCTCCGGCAGTGCCCCATCTTTGAGCGTATGCTGATTCAGAGCGGCACCATCCTGATTAAGTACTGGTTTTCCGTCAGTGCCGAGGAGCAGGAACGCCGCTTCCGCCGCCGTATTGAAGATCCAAGACGGAGATGGAAACTTAGCCCAATGGATCTGGAATCAAGATCCCGCTGGGTGGACTATTCCCGTGCGAAAGACCAGATGTTTCTGCATACGGATCTTCCCGATTCTCCCTGGTGGGTCGTTGAAGCGGATGATAAGCGCCGTGCACGGCTGAACTGCATCCATCACCTCCTCTCACAGATCCCCCATGAGACCATTGAAAGAAAAAAGGTGATTCTGCCCCCGCTGCAAATCAAACAGGGGTATGTTCGCCCGGCAATGGAGACGCAGCGGATTGTGACCGATCAGTTCCGCGTGCAGAACCCTCCTCACCGGAACACAGACAACTCCCCCCGGAAATGAACCAGCGTCACCGAAAGGACTGCAACGGATGCATCTACCGCAATGCATACCTTTGCATCGTGGACGCTACTTCAAACCGGGCCATGAGGAAATACGACCGCCATACGCCAAAGATCTGGTTAATCCGGGTTTGTCCGGCCCCCCAGATTGAGCAGCCCACTGCCGAACGCAACCCCCAGGGCACCCGCGAATGGATTCAACCAGGTGAGCCATATTGGCTGAATGCTGCTTCTCATCGCTTCAAACATGGGCGGGGCCGTCTCACGAACAGACTCCATCTCCGCTGGATTTGTCGTCATTGCGGTAGCAATCCCCAGAACAACAATCAAAGCAATCAGATACTTTGGCGCAACAAAGTTCCCTGCAATGCGGGTACAGACCTTACCTCCCAGCCAGGCAGCCCCAAGTCCCGCCGCAATACTTAGAATCACCCATGTGGTGGAAATATTCCACGAGCCCTCCTGATAAGATCCTTCGGCCCCCAAAATGAAATATGACAGGCTAAACGTGACCATGATCGTAATCCCAATCACAAGATAACTTGCAACCACAGCCAAGAGATTCATCCAGAACTTTCGCATGCCAACAGTTAACAGTTGAACTCAAAGATACTTATCCTGTAAACAAAATGATTCTGCCGGCGCTCTCGTGACTGCGGGAATCGAACCGCCACCAAAAACCTCTGTCATGATTCAGTCCCTGAATCATGCCGTCTCCATATGCATATACGAGGCCCTGAATCTGACTTTCCGACAATAAATTCACATCCTTCATGAACTTAGCCTCCCACGAACTCATCCAGAACCTGCCTGCAGCAAACCCGGATAAAGACCCAATCATTCAATTTGAAGAGTGGTTCGCCCTTGCACGGAACTCGAATATCTATCTGCCCGAGGCGATGACCCTTGCAACGGCCACATCCGATGGATTTCCATGTGCCCGAATTGTACTGCTCAAACAGGTCAGCCCGGCGGGATTTGTCTTTTTTACGAACTATGAGAGTCGCAAAGGGAATGATTTAGCCTCCAATCCTAAGGCCGCACTCGTCCTTCACTGGGCAATACTTGAACGCCAAATCCGCATTGAGGGGACGGTTGAACGAATTCCAAGAGAAGAGAGTGATGCCTATTTTCAGACGCGTCCGAGAGGAAGCCGGATCGGTGCGTGGGCTTCATATCAAAGTAGAATCCTGCAGGATCGCACCCGGCTGAAAGAGCGTGTAGCCCATTTTGAACAAAAGTACGCCGATCAAAATGTTCCTCTGCCCGAACACTGGGGCGGATTCCGGGTCATTCCAGTCAGAATTGAATTCTGGCAGGGACGGAAAAGCCGGCTCCACGAACGGCTAAACTATACCAGATTACCTTCCGGGCAGTGGCAGACGGAACTGCTTTTTCCCTGACCTTCAGAGAATCAGCGACACGAAATACCCGCAGAGATTCGGATCAGAAAAGTTCCCATGGATGCTCTTTCTCCTCTTCAACCCACCCGGCCCGTACACTGAGGAGTTTTTCCTGCACCGACAGGTTGTTTTCCACCGGTTCAGGCCTCACATATGTCCCATCGGCTGTCAGATATCTCGCCTTCACCGAATCCTGTAAATAGGATTCCAGTACCGTATCCCGGAGATAACGAACATAATTCCTGTCCTGAATCGGGAACAGCACCTCAACCCGCCGATTGAGGTTCCGGGGCATCAGGTCCGCACTCCCCAGATAGATTTCTTCCTTCCCCCCGTTTGTAAAGTAATAGATTCGGCTGTGCTCAAGGAATCGGCTCACAATACTGATCACACGAATATTTTCACTTAACCCTGGGACTCCCGGCCTCAGGCAGCAAATCCCGCGTACCAGCAAATCAATCCGAAGGCCTGCCTGAGATGCCCGGTACAGCCGATGGATCATCTTCTTGTCCACAAGCGCATTCGTCTTGAGGATCAGATGTGCTTCCCGGCCTGCCTTCTGATGTTCAATTTCCCGGTCAATCAATTCCGTCAGCTGCTTTCGCATATTGATCGGTGCTACAAAGAGCTTGCGGTAATCCCGCTTCTCTGAATAGCCGGTCAGAAAATTAAAGAGATCCGACACATCCGCCCCAATTTTCGGCGCAACCGTGAAGAAGCCAAGATCTTCATAGACATGCGCGGTGATACTGTTATAATTGCCGGTGGAAAGGTGTACATAGCGGCGGATCTGATTTCCTTCATTACGAATCACCAATGCAATTTTGGAATGGGTCTTCAGTCCAATGAGACCGTAGATTACGTGCACTCCCTCGCGCTCCAGCATTCGTGCCCAGCCAATATTGCTTGCCTCATCGAAGCGGGCTTTGAGTTCCACCAGTACCGCAACCTGCTTCCCGTTCTCTCTCGCCTTCATCAGCGCATTCACAATTGGGGACTGATTCCCTACACGATAAAGCGTCATCTTGATGGCGACGACATCGGGGTCGGATGCCGCGGCTTCCAGAAATTCAATCACGGGGGAAAACGAATCATAGGGGTGATGCACCAGATGATTTTGAGACCTTAATGCCTTAAAAAAGTCTCCATCACGGGTTTCTGATTTAAGTCGCAGGGGAGTGAAGGGGACAAATGGCGGATACTTGAGATCAAACCGGTCAATCCCTGACGCGGGATCCATTAAACTCTCAAGTCCCAGTGGACCGTTAACCACCACGACATCTTCTTCTTCAGTTCCCATATTTTCAATCAGAAGCCTGCGTACCCGCTTGGGCATGTTTCCATTTACCGTGAGCCGCAGAACCGAGCCGAGCCGGCGCTGCCGGACTCCCTCCTCCATCGTTTCCAACAGATCGTCGGCCTCCAATTCCTGGATGGTCATGTCTGCACTCCGTGTAACCCGGAACGGATAGGCTGCCTTGACTTCCATACCGGGAAAGAGGGATTGAAGGTTGGCGGCGATCACTTCTTCCACCCATACAAACGAGAAAACCCTCCGGGGACTCCCGTCCACCTGGATGGTCCAGGGATCCGAAACCACCGGCATTAAGCGGTCAATCGGCCGGGGAACCTTGACCCGTGCGAACCGCTCACCGCCAAGTTCATCCTTGATCATGACGGCTAGATTGAGACTCAGATTCGAGATATGCGGAAAAGGATGGGAGGGATCTACCGCCAGCGGGGTTAATACCGGAAAGATGGTCCGCTTATATTTTTTTGCCGCTTCAGATTTTTGCGTATCGGTTAATTCTGCGTAGTTCATGATCTGAATCCCTGCCGCCGCCAATTCGGGAATCATTGTAGACAGGAGATATTCATGTGTGCTCTGCATCAGCGTATCGGCCCCCTCTCTCACTGCGGCAAGCAACTCCGTCGGGGTTCGCCCGTCAATGGACAGGTCGGTGATACCGCTGGCAACCTGCTTCTTGAGGCCCCCTACCCTGACCATATAGAATTCGTCCAGATTTGAGCCAACAATGGAAAGAAACTTCAGACGCTCCAATAACGGATTGGCCTCGTCCTGAGCTTCCTCAAAAACCCGGTGCTGAAAATCCAGCAGACTTAACTCCCTGTTATTGTACAGGGAAGGATCATCAAAGTCCTCCACAACATTCGGGGGATTGCCGCCCATCAATTCCTCTTTCATGCTCTGAATCATGTCTGGTTAGTTTTTCCGTAGTAAGGGCCTGTTTGATGATCCAATCAATAACGATCCTGCTGACACATCCAACAGGGACTTCCCGGTAAAACTGATCACATAAACTTATAATTCGTTTAACATGCAGTTAACATCCAACCGCATTTCATTGCATTAAACCCTTTCTGAAAGCTTCTTGTTTGCATCCTCTTGAATCCATTTATGTCTTTACACGGTTGGCTCCGATTCGTCGGTGCAGCACCGATCCTCCTCCTTTTCTTCACGCTCCAGACTAACGCCCAGACGGGGACCATCTCCGGCCTCATTGTGGATGGAGAAAATGGTGATTTCCTCATCGGGGCTACGGCAACCATAGACGGTTCCGCACTCGGAGATGCCACCGATCTGAACGGAAGGTATGAATTTGTCGCCGACCCTGGCACATACACCATGAAATTTGCCTATCTGGGCTTCTCTACCGTAATGGTCGAGAATGTGGTTGTAGTCGCTGGAGAAATTATCCGGATGGAGATTGAACTCCTCCCCGAAGCACTCTCCTACGGTGAAGTAGTGGTTACCGCTGACGTAATTGAAGGTTCAGAGGCAGGGCTTTTACGGGAACGTGCGAAATCTGTCGCGGTCAGCGACGCAATCAGTTCTGAATCAATCAGCAGATCCGGGTCTGGTGATGCGGCCGCCGCCATGACCAAGGTCACCGGGGCATCGGTTGTGGACGGCCGTTATGTGTATATACGGGGCCTGGGGGACCGCTATGCAAACACCACACTTAACGGCTCCACGCTGCCCAGCGCTGATCCTGATCGTAAAGCATTCCAGCTGGATCTCTTTCCGGCGGCACTGCTGGACAATATCGTTACCTTGAAAACCTTTTCACCCGACAAACCCGGTGATTTCAGTGGTGGCTTAGTGGATGTCGCGACCAAAACCTTCCCGGAATCCTTTACGCTGCAGATCTCTGCAGCGATGACCTACGATGATCAGGCAAGCAGGATTGATCATTTCCTTTCTTACGAGGGCAGTAATACAGACTGGCTTGGATATGATAACGGGTCCCGGGCATTGCCGGAAGTGCTGGAAAACAAAGATCCCGAAGAACAATTACCCCGAGAGTCTGACCTTCGTGATTTACGCCGTGGAGTGACCAACGAAATCCGGACGGACCGTGCGGATTCGCTGAATGCTTTTGCACGGGCATTTAATGGAGTGATGAGCCCCAGTTATCAATCTACGCCCGTGAACTACAGTTTCTCTGCCGCAGCGGGTGGAAAAATGAAGCTGTTTGGCCGCCCGCTTGGAGCCACAGGCAGTCTTACCTATGGAAGAAGTTACAGCTACCATGATGACGGGGTCTTCAGTCAATGGCGCCTGGTTGGCGGTGATGTGAGTTCCATTGAGAATCTAGCCAGCACGACCTACTTTGGACCGAACCCTGATCTGGATATCATTACCAGAGCAGATCCAAAGGAAGTCCCTTCCTTTGCAAATATCCAAGGCAGAGATGAAGCCAACTGGGGGGCATCTGGAACCATTGCCTTTCAGCCCAGCGACAATCATGAATTGGTGGCTGCTCTTCTGCGCACCCAAAATGGAACAAGCCAGTCCACTATGTTGGGCGGGTTCCGGGATCAAACCGGCGGTACAACTTTCATCACACGTGCGCTCGGGTATCAGGAGCGTGCACTTCAAAGTCTTCAGCTGCGAGGTGAACACGCGTTTGCCCATCTTCAAATTGAATGGAAGGCTTCCATCGCGAATAACTCGCAGGACGAACCAGATCTTCGATTCTTTTCTTCCACCCAGAATATCCGGGAAAATTCTACAGGCATTGATACCACCTACTCACTTGGAGGAGGCAATGCACCACCTCCACAGCGCTACTTCCGTCATCTGAATGAGGACAGCCGCGGCGCGGTCGTGGATATTACAATCCCCTTTCGGCAATGGGCAGGTCTGGGTGCACGCGTAAAGTTCGGCGGACGCTACGACCTGTCCGAACGTGAATTTCGGCAGCGGCGGTTCGAGTATCACGAAGGCAGGGAAATTGATTATAGAGATTTTGAGGGAAATGCCGAAAACTATTTCGCTGAAGAAAATTTTGGAGTCCTGGACACACTTCAGGTCGGTGAAGTTGTTGCCTACAATGCGGGGCTCTATCTCCAGGAAAACTCCCCGGCCCGCGCCAACTACGATGCATCCCGTGATATCGCTGCCGGTTATCTGATGGTTGAAATTCCCCTCACACGTAAACTGAAACTCATCGGCGGAGTCCGATCAGAATCAACAGAAATCGTGACCGAAAGCTATGACCTTACCCTGCCCGACTCCCTGCGCAGAGGCGTACTGGAAACTCCCGACTGGCTCCCGTCCATCAATGTGGTCTATGCGATCAATGACGACATGAATCTTCGTCTGGCGGCCACAAGAACCCTTGCACGCCCGACCTATCGGGAACTTGCTCCCTTTCAGAGTTTCAACTTTGTCGGCGGGGATATTCAGGAAGGAAATCCATTACTCAACCGAACCCTGATCACCAACTATGATCTTCGATGGGAGATGTTTGCCCAGGCAGGCGAGATCCTTGCCGTGAGTGCATTCTACAAGGTTTTTCAGGATCCGATTGAGCGTGTACTGCGCAATGTCGGCGAGGGGCGGTTTGTCTCCTTCCAGAATGTGAATCATGCCCGGGTATTCGGAGCCGAATTTGAAGCACGGAAACGACTCAGCGACTGGACGAAGCTTCCCATTCTGAAAAATTTTTCAGTGGGAGGCAATTTCTCATTAGTACGCTCTCAGGTAGATATTCCTGACGAAGAGATGGTCATCATTCGCGCATCTGACCCCAATGCCGGCAGTTCCCGCTCACTGGAAGGACAGTCCCCTTTCCTCTTGAACCTGAGCACCAGTTACGAAAATTATAAGTCAGGAACCATTGTAGGAGTCTACTATACGATTTTTGGGGATCGACTTTTATCCGTCACCGAAGGAGCAACTCCTGATGTTTTTGAGAAAGCCCGAAGTGATCTGGATATGACAATCTCGCAAGATCTGCCTGCAAACCTGCGACTGAAGATTACGGCAAAAAACATGCTTGGATCGGATGTCCGGCAGATCCAGACATTCAAGGATCGAACCTACGATTATATCTCTTATTCACGATCCCGCACCATTGGGATCGGGATCAGTTATGTCATTGACTAAACCTACTCTTCCACGAATGTGGATTTGTATCCAAGTTTCCCCACACCTGGCGAATACGCCAATCTGCCAGGATTGCACTGTGTATGTCCGTCAGGGGAATTCCGCCACGAATTGTGGCATTAACCTAACAACATTCTTAACTCAACGTTAATCCTATGCGAATTTTTTATACTGCCTGTCTTGCTGCGCTTCTACTGATTGGATCCTCCCTGGATGCCGCAGCACAAACCGACGATGTGGAATCCCGACCCATGGTCACCGTAACCGATGATGATATCAATGCCGGTGACAAGGTTCGATGGACTTCCGATAATGTGTACATTCTGGATGGTCTTGTCATTGTTGAAGATGGTGCAGAATTGCAGATTGAGGCAGGGACTGTAATCAAAGCGGAAGATGGAACCGGGGCGGATGCTTCCGCGCTCGTGATTGCCCGTGGTGGTCAAATCTTTGCCGAAGGAACCGCAGCAAAGCCCATCATCTTCACTTCGGTTCAGGATAATATCTCCAGCGCAGATTTGCTCACCTATACAGATCGTGGACTCTGGGGAGGACTCGTCCTTCTCGGCCATGCAAGTACCAATAACCCCGGCGATGCCGCTGGCGATTACAAAGAGATTGAAGGGGTAAACGAACTCGTTCCCGATGGCGATGAACGCGCCGAATATGGTGGGGACAAGGACAATGACAATTCCGGTGTCATCCGCTATGCCTCTATCCGGCACACCGGAATTAACATCGGTGAATCGGACGGTAACGAAATCCAGGGACTCACGCTGGGTGGGGTTGGATCCGGCACGGAACTTGAATATATTGAGGTCTATGCCAGTGGAGACGATGGCGTGGAATTCTTTGGCGGTACCGTAAATCTGAAGTACTTCGTGAGTGTTTTCAATTCCGACGATGCCGTGGACTGGGATCAGGGCTGGCGTGGAAAAGGCCAGTTCTGGTTTGTGCTTCAGGCACCGGACAAAGCCGGTGCCGCCGCCGAGCAGGATGGTGCGGGCGGAGATGAATTCCATAAGCCCTACGCAATCCCGCGGATCTATAATGCCACCTACGTCGGTGCCGGATCCAATGCCTCTCCCGAATCAGATCGTGGTGAAATGCTCATGTTCCGGGATAATACCGGTGGATTCTATCATAACTCCATCTTCACCGAGTTCAACACAGATAAGGGAGGGTACGCAATCCAGATTGAAGATATTGATAACACCGGAAGCAAGACCGAAGACAGCCGGCAGCGGTTTGAGGCCGGCGATCTGGGCTTAACGCACAATATCTGGTGGGACTTCGGTGCAGGATTTACCCCTGACACATGGATTGCAGCCAGTGACCCCCTGTTTATTGGTGCCTTTATAGAATACCTGATCGCCAATGAGAACGATACGGTCGATCCTGTACTTCGGGGAATTGAACGCGGCACCGTAGGGACCGGAATCCTTGATCCGAGGCCCAAAGCTGCAAGCCCCGCATTTACGAATCCTAGAGCGGACTATCCAGAGGGGGATGCATTCTTTTCCATGACGGACTATATCGGTGCATTTGGCAATGAAAACTGGCTCCAGGGATGGACCGCGCTGGATGAACTTGGGTATGTTGCAGACGGTAGCACCTCCACTTCCATTGAAGATGTTCTTCTTACTGAAGAACTCCCCTCGGAGATTTCGCTTGACCAGAATTACCCGAATCCTTTCAATCCCTCCACGGCGATTGAATTCAATCTTGATCACCCACAGAATGTCACGCTCGGCGTTTATGACCTTACAGGACGTCAGGTGGCGCTCCTTGTTGATGGTCAGCGGACTGCGGGTGCGTATCGAGTGACGTTTGACGGAAGTCAACTTGCAAGTGGCCTATATCTCTATCAGTTACGTACGGCGAACCAGATTTTCACCCGTAAGATGACACTGCTCAAATAGAACAGACATCCATCCTGTGGAACAAAGGCCGGGTTTCTCCCGTGAGAGGAGCCCGGCCTTTTACTCTATCCCTCCCCATGCCAGACACTGCCCCGGAAAAACTTTCAGGAATCAAACGCCTGGCTCCACTGCTCCCGATACTTGGATTACTGGGCGTGTTGTTTTGTTTTTTCGTAAGTCTGGAACTTATGGGGACCTCCATGAAACTTCTGGGCGAAGGATTTGCAGCACAATTAATTGAGACCACAAGTAATCCCTTCGTGGCACTTTTTATCGGGATTCTCGCAACCTCTCTAGTCCAAAGTTCCTCAACCGTCACCTCTCTGGCCGTATCTGCGGTCGCTGGTGGCGGCCTGACCGTCGCCGGTGCAATTCCAATCGTTCTTGGCGCAAATGTCGGCACCAGCGTAACAAATACGATTGTTTCGCTAGGTCATATTGCCCGGAAAGATGAATTCGGCCGCGCAATGGGAGCAGCAACGGTTCACGATTTTTTCAATCTGCTTGCCGTTGCCCTCTTCTTTCCGCTTGAACTGGCTTTCGGATTTTTAACAAAATCCTCTGCCGCTCTTACCGAGGGGGTCACCGGTGTCGGGGGGACCGAACTATTTGACTTTGTTGGTCAGATGACTGCACCGATTGTGGATCATCTGGTCACACTGATGCTGGATTCAGGCGTACTTGTGCTGATCCTCGGAGTGATTCTGTTATTTCTATCCCTGCGTTATCTGGTTGTCCTCCTGCGGTCCCTGTTTCTGGGGCGTTCAGAACGGCTCATTAATAAATATCTGTTTGGACCTGTCCCGATTGCTCTAGCCTTTGGCACACTGGTCACCATTATGGTGCAAAGTTCTTCGATCACGACCTCCATCACGGTCCCGCTGGTTGGCGCAGGTATTGTGACTGTTGCACAAATTTTTCCCTTTGTGCTGGGAGCCAATATCGGCACCACCATCACCGCCCTGCTTGCTGCACTTGTTCTGGCAGGCGGCGGAGACATACTCGGAGTTGCTGCACTGCAGGTCGCCCTTGCGCATCTGATCTTTAATTGTTGCGGGGTGCTTGCTTTTCTTCCAATCCAAAGATTGCGGAAGATCCCGATTCTAATGGCCGAGCATCTGGGGACACTGGTCGTAAAAAACCGGGCATGGGCTGCCGTCTACCTCGGATGCATTTTCTTTATGATCCCTCTTTTAGTCATCCTCTTCACACGCAATTTCGGTTTCTGAGATCTCTCCTGCTCCGCATAAACGGACAAAAGCGGCGGATATGAAATGGGAGCGCCCCCGCGACGCGGATCTGGAACTTATCCAGAGTTGATCACAGATTCAGGAACGGTTCCAGCCTTCGTACCACCACCCTTCCCGGTCTCGAAGGCAGACAATATGCGCAATATGGTGAAGCCCGTGCCACGCATAGATGATCAGAAAATCCTGACAGGAACGAATCCCATCCTCCGGGTGATGTACCTGACGTTTCCAGTCCCTGTTTTTCATTGCCCGCATTAACCGACACCACCGGCTATGCAGCGCATCCAATAGCGCAAGGGAGTCCTCTAACGGCCCTTCACAGGCATCCGGCAGACGTGCCCATTCATCCTGATCGTAGGCCTTGATCTTTGGCGAATCCTCGGTAAGTGCCCACCGAAAACGGATGTAGGCATTGAGATGACTGTCTGCAATATGATGTACAAGCTGGCGGACCGTCCAGCCACCCGGCCTGTAAGGAGTATTTAACTGGGCGGCACTTAATCCTCTAACCACTTGACGCAGAATTCTTGGAGTCACCTGAATCACATGAATACGACCCTCTCGATACGAAGCAGAAACTTTGTCCGGCAACTCCAGAGGACCCAGAGGATATTTCAGGGAGTGAGGTTCACTCATGATATCATGTGGTTGATTGCATTTGAACCGTTTTTTTACCGATGTTGTCGAGAAAACCTGAATGCAATTTAAAGTTCTTCTGTTGAAGCGTCAAGGGAATTCGGAATGACCCGTATCAAATATCTCCCTCTCGGGGTCTGACTAATAATTCCTCCACGACCGTCCGATTGCTCAATTTCCAGACATCCATAATGCAGCGGGCAATATCCTCCGGTGGCATAAACCGCTCTTCCGGCAGCGGGCTCCCTTCCCAGCTTGGAGTAAGCGTTGCTCCTGGAAGTATTGTGGTGATGCGTACGCCTGATTGGAGCGTCTCTGCACGAATCGCTCTGGCGAGTCCAATCAGTCCATGCTTTGCCGCGCAGTAGGCGGATGCACCTGCGTAGCCCTTAATGGATGCAACCGAACCCATAAAGAACACATGCCCGGACTTCCTCCTGATCATCGCCGGAAGCAGGCTCTTTGTGATGAGAAAACATCCCGTCAAGTTTGAGTCTATCTGCTCTTTGAACAGAGCAGGCGATGTGGCCAGAAATGGCTTGGGCGCAAAATTCCCTGCATTATTGATCAGTACATCCGGCGGACTCTGGAATCTTTCTAAGATCACCTGCCCGGCATTCTTTACCTGCGCCTCATCGGTGATGTCACAGATGAGAGGATACGCGCTCGTGGACTCTGCCACCGCCCCTAGACGGCGTTTCGAGCGACCAATCAGGATCATTTCGTGCGCCGCGTCCTGATAAAATAATTCTGCGATAGAGGTGCCGATACCGCTGCTGGCACCGGTGATTACAACTTTTGCCATAGTAAAAAGATTTTATGATCATCATTGCCGGCTGCCTACACGGAAGATACGTGCAGGACGGGATTGCAAACTCTGAACGAACCCCAACGCTCCCATGTTACGCAGATCGCTGCTGCAGGATCGTCTTCATTCTGACTTCGACGGTTTGTTTTTGAAAAACCCCGTTTTCGTGATCTATCTGCGGATTTTTTATCTGGCCTATTTGAAGTGTTCAATACTGTTCCCTGGTATATACTTCCGTATCTTTCCAACTCAAAAATCTCTTGTCTCATGTTTATTTGTTTAGCGTCAACTAAAAGGCGGATGATGACAGCCAAGAAGGGGTTTCGTTCACGGGCGAGGTGACCCATGCCTAGATTTTTGTTGGGGTGTTGGGAGGCTCCAATCACCTTTATGCAGAGACTCTGCCGGATCAAAAGCTTCGCAGCTGAATTGGGGCGCATGTGCGGATGTTTGATTTTTTCGGGGCCGTGCCCCTCCACCGTGAAAAAATCTGGAAATCAACGAAACCTGCCTGATTTTGCGCACCGGTACGACATCAATGATTTATCTGAACAGGAACAGTGTTCGAACTTCACGATCAGCGAGATGTGCCAGTGTCAACCGGCATCAATCTGTCTCCATTCGCAGTCGATATCAGTGACGGATTCTAACCTCTATCAGCAATTTAAAATCCGAAGAATCTGCTGCCCGGAGCCCGTCAGCGTTAAGCCTGGCAACTTGTTTTGATCCCGGCAGCATATTTTTCTGCACGACAGCGTTCCACTGAATCAAAATGTAATCCGCCGGGTTTACGGACGGCTGAGAACAAACATCAAATTTAATGACCATAGATCCCCTTCAGTTGGCATTCGGTGACATGGAATATGAACTGGGGGTGACGCGGAAAATGCTTTCCCGCGTCCCCGATGACGGTTTTAACTGGCGGCCGCATAAAAAATCGTGGACCATGGGCGAATTGGCCTCCCATATCGTTGATCTGCTCTGGTGGCAGGTCATTACGCTGGAGAAAGACGGAATTGACCTGTCCAGGCCGTGGCCAAAAACGAGCGTGTCCACCCAGGCAGAGTTAATGACTGCCTTTGATTCCAATGAACATAAGTTACTGGCGACTCTAGGCCGGACGACCGAAGATACACTGTCCGAACCCTGGACACTGCAATACAAAGATCAGGTATACTTCACCGAATCCAAGGCAACGGTACTCCGCCGGTTCGGGATCAGCCATCTGGTTCATCACCGGGCACAACTCTCCGTGTACCTGCGCATGAATGATGTGCCCCTTCCTCCAAGCTACGGACCGACTGCGGACGAGAACTAGTCCTGCTGCCCGGCCGCCGGATAGGGCTCCTCCAGATACCGCCGGGCATTGGTGTGACTGGATCCCCAGCGTTTCATTTTGAGCACCTCCCTGTACCGGACAGTCGCCTGGTCTCGGTCTCCGATCAGATCATACGCAATCCCCTGATACAGACGACCGGCAACCTTAAAGTAACTGTCCGTGTCCAGACGTGCCGTCAGCGCTTCCAGAGACAAAAGATGCAATAAGGCGGCAGACGCTTCCCCTCTGGTGATGTGTGACCGGGCCAGAAAGTACAGTGCCTGCTCCGCCATCGCCGGTGTATAGCCGGTCTGCTGCATTTTGTAACGCTCCAGAATGTCGGTAAAGACGATGTCCGAAGCCTGCCACTGGTGCCAGCCTGCATAGATTCGGCCCTCCAGCGTATGGAAAAAGGAATTTCCGGGATACTTATCCCGAAGCCACGAAATCTGTCGGACACAGGCCTGGAAATCTTTCTCGTAGAGGTAATTGATCTGCGCCAGAAAATACATCGCCTCCGTCTGCATGTAGTATCCGTCCCTTGCCGTACGCTCAAGCTCAAACAATCCGCCGAGGCGGTCTCCAGATGGAAGAAACGCCGTAATCGGCCGCACAAACGGATATCGTTCGGGAATCAGTGCAGCATAGTACTGGTAGAGTCCCCGCCCCATCGCAAAGTCATGATTGGTGGTATCTGCATCCGCAACCGCCAGTACATACCCCATTGCCCGTCTCCCATCCGCTGCCGCCCGGATCCAGTCACGGCGGTTGGAACGTAAACGCCCCCTGAATCCTAATGCAATCCCCTTGAAAAACATCGCGTCAAAATCACTTTCGTCCACATCCAGTCGTTCATCGCTGCGCGTGATGACCTCCCCCATAGCCGCATAAAATGCTTTATCATAGGCTGTCTCCGTTAAATCCAGAAGAATTGTCCACCAAAGCGTTAAGGCTTCCAAAAACGGACCAATGGGATGGTCCGAATACTGCTCGGTGATCGTTTCAAAATGAGACTCTGCCTCTTCGAACTGAAGATCATACAATGCGTCCAGCCCGGCTTTGGCAGATGCCTGAACATCCGGCTCGTTCAGGATACTGGACTGTGCGACCACAGATGAACCGGACAGAATCCATCCCAGGAGTACAACCGTCCACACGCGGTTCATTGCGTGTACTATCGTCCCCAACGCCGCAAACCACTATATGTGAGTCCGACGATTAGAATCTTTACGGCATCAAACCCTGCAAACCGAAGCCATCCAACCTCGATGGAATACCACCAGGAGGGATGTGAGGCTGCAAAGTGTAACCAGGTTACCCCACATGCAAAGAGTACGGCAGATCCTGCAGCAACCGCAAGCACCCCCCCAAACACACTGGTTTGATGTTTTCCGATCAAGCCGATCACAGATGCCGACAACGGCATCCCTAGAAGATAACCTGCGCTGACTGCACTAGTCAGGTACATGAGACCGTATCCACTCCCGGCATAGACAGGCAGGAACATCCCGATGAATAAATAGAGCATCATGGACAGAAAACCGTTCCTCGCCCCGAGCACTAAACCACTCCCGTATACAAAGAGCGTCTGAAGCGTAATCGGAATCTCCCAGAGATAGATCCGCACCTGTGCACCAAGTGCTGTTGCAACGGCAAAAAAAGTGATTGCCAGAAACTGAACGAGTACAGATGCCCTGTCGGGAGTCAAGGTTCTGATCCAGGGGGTCCGGGCGGATTGTAACGTCATACTATGCGATAAGTAACTAAATCTCAGCAACGGTACTCTTCAATCTCTCAGATGTTTCGGATCTGACGGCCGACATGGTACCTTTTTGGGGGGAACTTCGTACCACGGGGTTTCATGTGCGATGCCTCGTAATCATTTTCCATGCAGGGCCCGTTCTGGACATTGGCCAACATACTGAGTCTCTTACGTGTCCCGCTTTCCGGCGCGGCCGCCGTGATCATTCTAATGGATGGTGCGGTAACCTGGAGCCTGACCTTCATCCTTGCTGCAGGGCTTACGGATTTTCTTGACGGTCAGGTTGCCCGCCGCACCAACACCGTATCCGAGTGGGGCAAGATCCTGGATCCGGCGGCCGATAAGGTGTCTGCCGCCCTACTAGGAATTGTGCTCGCAGGAAAAAACCTGCTTCCCCTCTGGTTTTTGGGGGCCGTCATTCTGCGCGACGTACTGATCGTAACCGGAGGAATTTTCCTGACACGCCATATCGGACATGTACAAATGAGCAACTCCCCCGGTAAGATTGCAGCGACCGCTGTTGGGATCACTTTGGTCCTTGCACTTTTGAAAGCCGATCCAATCGTGATGGCCGTTGCAATCTGGATCACCATCGGACTGCTCTCGCTTTCAATGATCATCTATGGGGTGCGGTTTCTGCGCCTTCGTAATCACCCTGCTGAACCAGCCAAATGAAATTCATTAAACGCCGGAAAACTCAGGATCAGGATCGACTGGAGTCCGGATTGAAAAAAACCCGGGAAGGCCTTTTCGGAAAGATCGGCCGTCTGATCAAGGGCAAACGCAAGGTGGATGAGTCCGTTCTGGATGGTATCGAAGAGGCGCTGATCACCAGCGATGTCGGGGTGAACACCACGCTCGAAATTGTCAGCCGCATTGAAAAAAGAGCCGCAAAAGACCGGTATACATCCTCCGAAGAACTGCAACTCCTGATCAATCAGGAAATTGCAGAACTCCTCGAAAAAAACATCCCTGAACGGCCCGTAGACTTTGATGCTCCGCTCAAAAATCATCCTCATGTAATCATGGTGGTCGGAGTCAACGGCGTGGGCAAAACCACGACCATCGGCAAGATTGCCTGGCGCTATACGCAGGCGGGGCGGAGCGTGCTCATTGGAGCTGGAGACACCTTCCGGGCCGCCGCAATTGAGCAGCTTGAGGTCTGGGCCAATCGGGCACAGGTGGATATCATTAAACAGTCCCATGGTGCAGATCCGGCAGCAGTTGCATTTGATACCGTCCAGTCCGCAGTCCGTCGCTCCGCGGATGTTGCGATTATTGATACGGCAGGCCGCCTGCATACCAAAACCGGACTCATGGATGAACTGGCAAAAATAAAACGTGTTATGGGACGGCAGCTAGCGGGGGCGCCTCACGAAGTACTTCTGGTACTGGATGCCACAATTGGACAAAATGCACTGCGACAGGCGCAGGAGTTTAGCAACAGTGTGGAGGTCACCGGCCTGGTGATCACCAAACTGGACGGCTCTGCCAAGGGGGGGATTATTATTGGCATCTCCAAT
This sequence comes from Rhodothermales bacterium, assembly GCA_022820435.1. Classification (GTDB taxonomy): domain Bacteria; phylum Bacteroidota; class Rhodothermia; order Rhodothermales; family Bin80; genus Bin80. The sequence continues at coordinate 16,735 of JAJEFL010000052.1, read as the reverse complement.
GAATTTAAAGTCCCCGTCAAGTACATTGGCGTGGGAGAGGGGCTGGAAGATCTGCAGGTCTTTGACCGGGAACGATTCGTGAAAGCTCTGTCCATCGTATGAGCCCAGTAATTCTGTACCCAAATCTTTGCTGACGGATATGCGCATTGTCTTCATGGGGACACCCGAGTTTGCAGTACCTTCACTGGAAATTCTGGCCGAAAATGACTGCCGACCGGTTGCTGTGGTTACCGGCCCCGACCGCCGGCGTGGACGAGGCCGTAAACTGCAGCCCACTGCGGTCAGACAGGCCGCAGAGCGCTTGGGGATCCAGACACTGATTCAACCGGGATCCGTAAAAGATCCCGCATTTGCAGCCCGGATCAGGGAGCTCCAGTGTGATCTCCAGATCGTGGTGGCATTCCGCATTCTGCCTCGTGAGGTCTTCACATGTGCGAAACTGGGAGCGTTTAACCTTCACGCCTCTCTACTTCCGAAATTTCGGGGGGCCGCCCCCATCCAGCGGGCGCTGATGGCAGGGGCCACCGAAACCGGTGTGACGACATTTTTCCTGAAACCTGCTGTAGATACAGGGAATATTATTCTCCAGTGGCCGACCACCGTTCCACAAAATGAAACCGCAGGGAGTCTACATGACCGTCTGGCGCACCTGGGGGCACGCGCCGTGCTGGAAACAACGCGGCGGATCTCCACTGGACGCGTACAGGAGTACACGCAGGAAGATGCACTTGCGACGGCCGCACCGAAAATTTTCCGGGATGATTGCCGCATCCAGTGGGACAAGCCGGCGGAAGATGTCCATAACCACTGCCGCGGCCTCTCCCCCTGCCCCGGTGCCTGGACTCCATGGAAATCCCGCAGACTCAAAATCCTGGGAAGCCGTGTTACAAAGGGTCGCGGGATCCCGGGAAGCGTGCTTCAATCCGATGGCCGCCTCGTCATTGCCTGCCAGACCGGGGCAATCTCCGTCACACATCTGCAGGCCCCCGGTCAGAGGGTTCTTGAAGTACAGGACTTTCTGAATGGCCATCCGGTCCCGCTAAGATCCCGGTTGGATGAACATGATGGTTAAGACTGCATAAGATCGGCGTTGCTTGACTAAATTACTACTCCATGGCCAATTTTGATCTTGCTCAGGTTAGCGAACGTATTCGTGTTGAGAGTGCCTTTGTGGACGATCTGCGTGATGAGATTGGACGCGTTGTTGTTGGACAGAGTTACATGATTGAACGCCTGATGATTGGGCTTCTCGCCTCAGGTCATGTATTGCTGGAAGGTGTCCCAGGACTCGCAAAGACCCTGACCGTAAGCTCTCTGGCACGGTCCATCGGCGGACAATTTCAGCGTATTCAGTTCACACCGGACCTGCTTCCTGCCGACCTTTTGGGTACGCTCATCTATAATCAGAAGACGGGCGAATTCTCCATCAAAAAAGGACCCCTGTTTGCAAACATGGTACTTGCAGACGAGGTGAACCGTTCACCGGCAAAAGTTCAGAGTGCTCTGCTGGAGAGCATGCAGGAAAGGCAGATTACCATTGGCGAAACGACCTTCCCCCTTGAGGAACCGTTTCTGGTACTTGCAACCCAGAACCCGATTGAGCAAGAAGGAACGTACCCCCTGCCGGAGGCACAGGTTGACCGGTTCATGCTGAAAATCAAGGTCGGCTACCCATCCCGGGAGGAAGAGATGGAAATTATGCGCCGGATGGCCCGAACCAGCGCCAGAACCGAGGTCAAACGGGTCGTTGAATCCGAAAAAATTCTCTCCGCCCGGCTAGTCCTGAATGAACTCTACATGGACGAGCGTGTCGAGCGCTATATTGTAGATCTGGTCATCGCTACAAGGGATCCCAGCGCGTTTGATCTGTCCGAGCTCAAGCCTCTGATTGAGTACGGTGCCTCCCCTAGGGCAACGATCAATCTGAACCTTGCAGCACGCGCCCATGCATTTCTTCTTCACCGCGCATATGTGACTCCGGAGGATGTACGCTCCATTGCCATGGATGTACTCCGCCACCGGGTTGCCGTAACCTATGAAGCAGAGGCAGAGGAAATGGAAGCCGAAACGATTATCCAGAAAATTCTTGACAAGATTGAGGTGCCTTGAGCACTGCTATATACCACACACTTGGATTTTACACCTGAAAACGTAACCATTTCTTATTTTATGTGTAGAAATCGGACCGTTGGTTGTATTTTGGGGTTTGTAACGTATATTTCTTCGTTGGAGTATGTCGGTTTTCATGTTTCACAAATTTTTGAGATGGAATGAAGTTTAGGAGATACCATATTGATCCGCGCACACTTGAACCGGTGATCACCCCATTCGGCTGGCCTCGCCTTCTGTCGTTTGCGGGAGGCCTTCTGGCGGTTTTTGTTACGGGATGGATTGCGATTGATCTTCTTATCCCGACGGCACAGGAGCAGTTATTAGTTGCAGAGAACCAGGCCCTTCAGGAGCAGCTCTCGGAGTCTCGTCAGCGGGTAGATCGTTTGAGCGAGCAGCTGGAGACCCTCTCGGAGACAGATCGAGAACTGTATCGGCTGATTCTGCAGGCAGAGCCAATCCCGGATGATATGCGTCAAGTAGGTGTTGGAGGGATTGATGCATATGCCCGTTTTGACGGTTTCAGTAAGTCGACTTCGCAACTTCTCCGAGACCACGCAGAACTCCTTGATCAGCTGGAACGACGGATCAATCTGCAGACTGCCAGTTTTCAGTACCTTGAGACACTTGGACTCAAGCGAAAAGAAGCATTAGCCCAACTGCCCGCCATTTGGCCGACTCAGGGACGCCTTTCATCCAGTTTCGGAATTCGTCTACATCCGATCCTGCATTATAAACGGATGCACTCAGGTCTGGATATTGCCGTCCCTATGAATACGCCGGTCTATGCAACGGGGGCAGGTGTAATTGAAGAAATTGGCTTCTCCAAAATCGGATATGGCCGCTATATCCTCATTGATCACCCTGAGGCGGGATACAAGACACTCTACGGGCACCTGCAACAAGCACTGCCGGGAATCCGCAAAGGTGTAAAAGTGGTTCGCGGCGAACAAATTGCCTTAAGCGGGAACACGGGGCTCAGCGTTGCACCGCATGTTCACTATGAGGTGCGTGACCACAATAACAATGCGCTTGACCCAAAATACTTCCTGGGCCCCAGCATGACCCCGCAGCAATATCAGCAGCTCCTGAACCGGGCAAACGAATTAGACAGACTCCCGTCACTGGACTGATTTTTTCGCAGATTGCCCCGGAATTATAACATATTTCTCTGAATTGCATAATATCCGGTTTCACCCACGGATCACTAAATACACGTTACATTCAAAATGGGATACTGGACACTTGAACTGGCTTCATATCTTGAGGATGCTCCATGGCCAGCGACACAGGACGAGCTTATTGACTATGCCGAACGTACGGGAGCGCCTTTTGAAGTAATTGAAAACCTCCGGGAGCTGGAAGACGAAGGTGAACCCTACGAAAGCATGGATGAAGTATGGCCCGACTACCCGACGGCCGACGACGATTTCTATTTCGAGGACGAGTAAGGGGATTTTTCACCTGCTTGTACTGGCTGGAGGGCTTGCAACCGTAGTTGTCTCCGCTCAGACTGCACCTGATGTGCCTCATATCGCAGAGGTATCCTTTGTCGGGGAATTAGACTTCTCCGACGAGGTTCTTCAAGGTCATATCCGTACTGTGCCGAATCGGGAGTTTCTTGGGATTCGCGGGGCACACTGGTGGCTCTGGCTCTACAAGGTTGGAGAGGCCGGCCGATTAGGTACACGTTTGAGCCGGGCCTTCATGAGTCTGGGCGAACCGGGTTCGGTCGCAGATGAAACTGTACTTGCCACGGATCTGGAGCAGCTTCGCGTATTCTTTGAGCGGGAGGGCTATCTCCAGACCAGAATGGACTATCAGACCGAGATTAAGGGAAGCCATGCCTATGTTATATTCCATATCGTTCAGGGCCCCGCCACGCTGCTTACCCGGGTATCCTATACTGGGCTGGACAGTCTGGATCTTGCACAGCGCCAGCAGCTCGTGCAAAGATCTCTGTTTCCTCAACTGCCCGGCCAGCCCTTACTTGATTATAAACCCATACCACAGCGATTCCAGGAAAGTCAACTGCTTGAAGAGCGGGGCAGACTCCTGACCGTGCTCCGCAATATGGGGTTTGCCGCCGTCACACGTGATTCAATTCGTGCTATTGTGACTCCAGTGACCACGGATTCCTTCCATGTCGAACTAAGAATCCGTACCGGCAGGCGCTACCGCTATGGCACCGTACAGTTTGCCGTTGAAGGGCCGGAACGCAATGTGCATGAACGCAGAGACACCCTCTTCACCGGGAGGGAATCGTCACGGCTTGTAACCTCCACAATTCGAGGAGACCGCCGGATCAAGAGTTCGCTTTTGCTCAAAGCTCTGGATATACGCCCTGGGGCGTGGTATAATCAGTCTGAAATCCTGACCACAAAACGGCAGCTGGAAGCCACGGGGGTGTTCTCACTCACGGACATTGTTTCGCAGTCTCCCACAGACCAGACACTCCCCCTCCAGATCACCGTCCGAACCCGCCCCCGTCACCAATTCCTGTTTTCGACCTTCATTCGGCAGAGCAACGATGCACTGGGAGGCATCGAAAATGAATTGGGAGGCGGTCTGGGAATCACGTATAAGAATGCCAATATGTTTGGCGGTGGCGAAGTGCTCAGCCTCAGTACGACGGGATCCATTGCCGCCGACATAGATACGACCTTCCTCTCCTCCACGCTGGCGGAATTTTCAGCGAATGTGAGTCTCCCCTATCTGATTGCTCCGCTCGAATATCTGGATCTGGATCTGTTTCAGACCCGGACCCGGTTTACGTTCAGTTATCTGACGGCCCGCCGGCAGGATTTAAGTCTGATCATACGCGGGCGCATCGCTGCACGCATCCGGTTTGAACTGCAGCATAGCCCCAATATCACCTCGTTCATTGATCTGATGGATCTGAGCCTAAGCCAACCTGATACGCTGCGCGGCTTTGAGTCCAGATTCCTCAGCCGGGTACTGGGCACTGAAGGTGCCTCCCAGATCATTGATCCGGTTCAGCGTGCTCAAATCCTGGAAGATTATACGCAACCCCAAATCAATAATGCAATCCGTTATACGTTTCGGTCGGAGCGGGTGAACCTGCTTCGCAGAAATGAAGGCTACAGTTATGAGGCCAGTGTTGAACTGGGTGGCATGCTGCCCTATTTTCTGGATCGTTATGTGCTTACTCCCGGCACACTGGAGCAGAGCCTGCGCCTTTTCTCGCTGGGAAGCAGTGGGTCGGAAGCCTATTACCGTCAGTATGTACGATTTACAAGCAGTTTCCGGCGGTACTACCGGCTGGGTCACCGTACGGTTCTGGCTGCAAAATTCTTTGGCGGCTGGGTCCATCCGATTGGAAAAGCCACGGTCGTCCCCTTTACGCACCGCTTCTACAGTGGCGGGGCTTCCAGTGTGCGGGGATGGGGACTCCGGCAACTAGGACCGGGAGCGGCCAGCTTTAACCAACTGTCCACAAATCAGCGGGAAACGAACCTCCTGGGAGGGGACATCAAACTGGAAGCCAGCCTGGAATTGCGCCAGACCGTCATCCGGGACCGTCTGGGAGCAGATTGGATCCTGGCCAGTTTTACCGACGCGGGCAATGTATGGTTTGGTCCGCGGAATCCCGGATTTAATGAGACTGCCCCCGGGCAGCCGACGGGACGTCTGGTACTCCAGAACCTGTTAAAAGAAACGGGAGCAGGTTGGGGAGTGGGAGTCCGGGTTTCATGGGCATACTTGGTTGCCCGATTTGACATGGCGGTCCAGGTCTATGACCCGACTCGCCCGAACGCAGGATTTTTACCCTCCGGCCTCCATGATTGGGTCGGATACTTTCGCCTTGGCCATGCCTTCTGATCTCTCCATAAAAACAGATTCACCCCCCAAATCCCGACTGCGCCGCGGGGATGTCGTCGAATTGGTGATGGAGAAAATCGCCGACCGCGGCAAGTGCATTGCCTATCATCATGGTCAGGTCGTGTTTGTTCCTCATACTCTGGCAGGTGAGCATGTTCAGGCAAAAATTATAAAACGGCGAAAGAAATATGCCGAGGCACAGCTATTGGCGGTGCGGAAACCTTCCCCCGACCGGATTCCGCCGCGCTGTGAATATTTTGGGAGTTGCGGCGGCTGTACCCTGCAACATACATCCTATACGCAGCAGCTGGACGATAAATATCAGCTTGTCTGCGAAGCAATGACACGCATTGCCGACCTGCCAGACCTGGAGATTCGCAGACCACTCCGGGCATCTGCGACCTATGGCTACCGGAACAAGATGGAGTTCTCCTTCGCGCCCTATCGCTGGCTGTCCAGAAAGGAGATTGACTCTGAGGAAATCTTTGACACATCCTTTGCACTTGGCCTGCACCCGCCGGGCGTATTTTCCAAAATTCTGGATATCCATCAGTGTCACCTTCAGGGCAGACGCAGCACGGCCGTTGTCAACGGAATCCGTACTTTTGCGAGAGAGCATCAGTGGATACCCTGGAACTGGCGTACCCACGAAGGATTTTTGCGGCACCTCGTCATCCGCCAGTCTGTACATATGCCAGACTTCATGGTGAATTTAGTCACCTCCGAATACGATACAGAGCGTATGACCCATCTTGAAACCTACCTTAAAGCGAACCATCCTTATGTGACCACGCTCGTAAACACCATTAATTCAACCCCTGCGCAGACGGCCTTCGGGGAGCAGGCTGAGACAATTTATGGTTCCGGCATCCTGCGGGAATGTATCGGCGAACTTATGTTCGATGTTGCCCCCGGTGCATTCTTTCAAACAAATACATGTCAGGCAGAGCGGCTGGTGAACGTCGTACAGGACCTTGCCGGCGTGACGGAAAATGAACATGTCTATGATCTGTATTGTGGGACAGGGACGATGGCGCTGTCACTGGCCGGATATGCCGCCCGTGTGACGGGGATTGAATTGATCGAAAACGCCATCCTGAACGCTCGCAGGAACGCAGCCCTGAATGGAATCAAAAACACTACATTCATCAGCGGAGACATGCTGCGGCTCTTAAAGCCTGACTTCGTGACGGAGCACGGGAACCCGGATGTCGTCATACTTGATCCACCGCGAGCCGGCATGCATCCAAAGGTGGCCATGCAGGTATCCCGGCTGAATGCCCGCAGAATTGTATACGTGAGTTGTAATATCCAATCCCAGGCCCGTGACCTGCTGACGCTCTCGGATTCGTACAATGCCGTCGTTGCGCAGCCCATTGACTTATTCCCCCAGACCCATCATCTTGAGAATGTGGTCATGCTTGAGAAAAAGGTATCCTGATGGGCAAGATTGCATTTGTGACAGGTGGGACCGGTTTTGTCGGCAGTCATCTAGTGGAGGCATTACTGGAGCAGGGTTACTCTGAAATTCGATGCCTGATCCGCTCTGAACCGAAATGGCTGAACGGACTTGATATCGTACCCATACGCGGAAGTCTGTATGATTCCACCCGAATTAAACGAGCGCTCCAGAGGGTGGATTTTGTCTATCATTTAGGGGCAGTGACACGTGCGAGAACCTGGGACACGCTCTATGAGGCCAATGTGGTTTCCACGATGAGTTTAATGGCCGAAGCCAGGGCTGCAAATGTTCCTAAAATATGTATTGCCAGCAGTCTGGCAGTTGTTGGAAATGCAGGGGAGGTGCTCGCCGATGAATCTACCTCCTATGCACCCGTATCGATGTACGGACAGAGTAAACTCATCATGGAATACGCACTTGCGGATGCGGATGTGCCCACGGTCATCGTGCGCCCTCCCGTCGTATATGGGCCGAGAGACCGGGATCTTCTGAGTTTTTTTGCCGCGGTAAATCGTGGACTCTGTGTGGCCCCCCGGGGCGATACGGGGCTGTCACTGGTCTATGTAAAGGACTTAGTCCGCGGAATCATTGCCGCCGCAGAATCTCCGCGAACCACCGGAGAGAACTACTATATGGGGAATCAACGGTTGATTTCGTGGGAGCAACTGCAAAAATCCTCTGAATCTGCACTGGGAAAAACATCACGCATGATCCGGGTTCCGCGCTCTCTGATCATGCTGCTGGGAACGGTCAGTGAGTTGACAGGCAGACTCTCTAGAACCTATCCGGCCCTGAACCGCGAGAAAGCACGGGAAATTCTTCACGCAACCAAGCAATGCTCCTCCGAAAAAGCCCGTGAACATTTTGGATATGTGTCCGAGGTCTCCCTGGATGACGGGGTCAAGGAAACCATTGCGTGGTACCGGGCACAGGGGTGGCTCTGAGTGCGCCTTCTGATGAGAATGAAGAACCTGACCGTCAACATCTGCGGGGATCAACATGTTCTTCGACCTTATCCCTCGATCCCCCACCTGCAACCCATACCACAATTCGCTGTACACGGGGAACCGCCCTGCTTTGAACGTTTTCACTGATTACGGCGTTTGCGCACAATGAGACTTTTGTTGTATTCTTGTTCTAGCAGGAGGCCCGGATCGCATGCGCGGTTGACCGTTTCTGCCAGACCCAACTATTTATATCCACCTGATCTGAAAAGAAAGTGAGTTTACTTGGATTCAATACAGGTTACGTTGAAGAGCTCTATAAGCGCTTCCAGAATGATCCATCCAGCGTCAGCGAGAGCTGGCGGGAATTCTTTGTTGACTATGAACCTGGAGAGACGGCGACAATGCCCGTGCTTCGGGAACAAAAGCCCGCAAGGCGGGAAACCATAGAACAGGATCCCCCTCCTCCCTCTGGTGATGGATTGCCCGCGGATGCAGAGGTGGCCCTGATCCGCGGTCCCAGTGCGGCGATTGTAGACAACATGGAGGCCAGCCTCCATATCCCGACGGCGACATCTGTTCGCACCTTCCCCGTGAAACTGCTCACCGAAAATCGTACGCTCCTCAATCAGTACCAGCGCGGGATTGATGGATTTAAGGTCTCCTTCACCCACATCATCGCCTATGGAATCGTGCAGGCCCTGAAAGCCCATCCCACCATGTTCAGCACCTTTCTCCGGGAGGAAAGCAAGCCAAAGCATGTGCGTCCGTCCCAAGTCAATTTTGGCCTTGCGATTGACATTGAGCGCCGAGGGCGTCGATCCCTGCTTGTGCCGAATATCAAGGGAGCCGACCAGATGAATTTTGCACAGTTCCTAGGCGCATATAACGAAATCATCCGGCGTGCCCGGGACAGTTCGCTGACCGTTGAGGATTTTCACGGAACAAATGTCACACTGACCAACCCGGGAATGATTGGAACCAGTCTCAGCGTTCCACGCCTGATGCCGCATCAGGGGGTCATTGTTGGCATTGGTTCGATTGGCTATCCTCCAGAATACCAATCCATCAGTGCTGCGTCTGCCAGCAAGGTGGGGCTGTCTCCGGTGATGACCGTCACCAGCACCTACGATCATCGTGTGATTCAAGGGGCTGAGAGCGGCTCCTTCCTGGCGTACATTGCGAACCTGCTGCAGGGGAAGGAAAACTTTTATTCAGATCTTTTTGAAGATCTTCATGTACCTTATCCTCCATTTGTTCTCAGCCCTGACTCAACGCCCAGACTAGGGAATGCCCAGGAGGCTGCGGCGGAAATGAATCTTGTTGAAAAGCAGGCCCAGGTCATGATCATGATCCGGGTGTTTCGCGTTTTGGGACACCTGCAGGCAGATACGAACCCGCTTCAGAGTAACTGGAAATATCATCCCGAACTGGATCCCGCAAAGTATGGCCTGACCGTCTGGGATCTGGACCGAGAATTTGTAACCGGGGGGCTCGGCGGCAGGGATGTGCTTCCTCTCAGAGATATTCTGAACACACTTCGGGAGACGTATACACGCCGGATCGGCGTTGCATATATGCATCTTTCCAGCCCAATTGAAAAACGCTGGCTGCAGGATAAGATTGAGACCTTGCGCAATGCGGAAGAGTTAACCTTGGACGATCAACGGCGAATTCTGCTAAAATTGAATAAGGCCGAGGCCTTTGAACGCTTCCTGCACACCCGCTTTATCGGACATAAGCGATTTTCGCTGGAGGGAGGAGAAAGTATCGTCCCCATGCTGGATTTGATTGTGAGCGATGCCGCCGATCAAGGCGTGAAGGAAGTGATGATTGGGATGACCCATCGAGGCCGGCTTAACATCCTGGCCAACATCATCGGAAAATCCTATGAGAATATTTTTTCCGAGTTTGAAGGAAATATCAACCCGGATACAATCTACGGATCCGGGGATGTGAAGTACCACTTAGGCAGTAAAGGGATGTATGAGACCGAAAGCGGAGCACAGATTGAACTCACACTGGCATCCAACCCCAGTCACTTGGAATCCGTCAGCCCCATCATGCAGGGAATGGTACGGGCTAAACAGGACTGCCTCAGAGATGCCGGCGACCCTGACCTGCTTGATCGTCAGGTTACCGATATGATCATCCCGGTTCTGATTCATGGCGATGCGGCATTTGCCGGCCAGGGAGTGGTCGCCGAGACGCTGAACTGCAGCCAACTCAGAGGCTACCATACCGGCGGTACCATCCATCTTGTGATCAATAACCAGATTGGCTTCACCACCGGACCAAGCGAAGCGCGCAGTTCAACCTACGCAACGGATGTCGCCCGGCTCATTGAAGCACCGATCTTTCATGTGAACGGGGATGATCCGGAAGCATGTGTGCGCGTGGCCCGTCTTGCATTGGATTATCGACAGGTTTTCAACAAAGACATTGTCGTGGACATGCTCTGCTATCGGCAGCATGGCCACAATGAAGGGGATGAGCCGACCTATACCAATCCTGTTCTATATCAGAAGATTCAAAAGAAGCGCTCCCCCCGCAAGCTCTATACGGAATCGCTCCTGAATCGGGGAGCCATGAAGCCGGATGAGGCAGAGAAAATGCTGGATGATTTTCGGGAACTGCTTCAGGATGCATTTGAACGGACCTCTGATCTTAAGGAAAAAGATGCGGCAGCGATTCTGGAACACTTCCATAACCGCAGTTACGAATCCCCTCCTCCCGTAGATACCTGCGCATCCGAGAATCAACTAGAAAAGATCCTGTATGCACTGCTGCGGATCCCGGATGGCTTTAATGCGCATCCGAAACTGATGCGGCAATTTGAACGCCGAAATGACAAACTGCGGAAGTCCGGGCAGCTTGACTGGGCCTTTGCAGAGGCATTGGCGTTTGGGACCCTTCTTCAGGAAGGGATAACCATTCGGCTAAGCGGACAGGATTCCCGGCGAGCAACGTTTTCACAGCGTCATGCCGTGATTTATGACCAAATCACGAATGCAGAATATATCCCCCTCAACCATATCACCGAAAGTCAGGCAAAACTGCATATCTACGACAGTCTGCTCTCTGAGTATGCCGTCGCCGCGTTTGAGTATGGGTATTCGGTCCAGAATCAGGATGCGTTGGTCATCTGGGAGGCACAGTTCGGGGACTTCGCCAACGGTGCACAGATTGTTTTTGACCAATTTTTATCCGCTGCTGAGGAAAAATGGGGCCAAACCTGCAGTCTGGTGGCACTGCTTCCCCATGGATATGAGGGACAGGGCCCCGAGCACTCCTCGGCACGCTTAGAGCGTTTCCTTCAACTTTGTGCAGAGGGAAATATGATCGTGTGTAATCTGAGCACCCCTGCCAATTATTTTCATGCCCTCAGGCAGCAGGTTTTACGGGAAATAAAAAAACCGCTTGTGCTTATGACTCCCAAGAGTCTCTTGCGCCATCCGAGGACGATCTCTTCGCCGGAAGAACTCACCAAAGGGGGCTTTTTACCTGTCATTGGTGCGGGAAAAGACGCGACCAAGGTAGAGCGAATTGTGATCTGTAGCGGGAAAATCTACTACGATCTGTTAGCCGAACTGGACAAACACCCGGATGATCAGCACCGTATTGCGCTGATTCGACTTGAACAGTACTACCCCTGGCCCAACGATGCCCTCTACAATGAACTGGAACAATACAGCACGAATGTGGAGATCTGCTGGGCACAGGAAGAGCCTGCCAATATGGGAGCCTGGTCTTATGCGCGTCCACTGCTGAAGAGCACACTCCGCTCCGCAGGGTTCGGAAACGATCCGCGGGTCCAATATGCGGGTCGCCACCCGAGCGCTAGTCCGGCAACGGGCAGTTCCATGGTACATCAACTTGAGCAGGACGAAGTGCTCCAAAGCGCCCTACTCTTATAGAGAGAAGCAAATTTCGGGAAAGACCTTTCAAAGATTAATCTGGACAGGCCGGATCAAACTTCCCTTCCCTGTCCACCTGATCGTCACAAAAACTAATACCGCCGATTATGCATCCGTGCATTACGGGCGGCCTTTTCTTTGGCGATCCTGCGATCTTCAGATGGCTTTGTGAAAGCCATGTTCTGCCGATACTGACGTAAGACCCGGCTACGATTTACCGTGCGCTTAAAGCGCCGGAGTGCCCGATCAATATTTTCTTTTTCCTTGACTTTTACGCCAATGCCAATATGAAATGCCAACTGACTGCTTTGATTTTGTGGATTATGAGAACGAGTAAGACGGGTTCTTACCACACTACCGTGTGCAGGTTCCCGTGATTCGGCCGCTTATGAAAATTATTTAAAAATCCTGCCCGTCTATACCCGCTTTTTCCGTTTTCTTCCCCCTACAGTCTGACCGTCAACTGAAGGATCGCCGCCCCCCTTCGCAGCTGTTCGTCCATTTCAAACCGGGCCGTCTGCCGCGGCCCTGCGGCATCCGATGGATAAATGTTCCAAAAATCCCGTTCGTCTTCCGAGTGCAACGCAAGGTCCAGTCGGATTCCATCGGTAATTCGGACTCCTGCACCAACGGAGACACCCATACGATCTCCCACCTCAAGACCTCCTACCGTGGATCCGGTAAAGGAGTCTATGTACGGAGAGGGATGGACGGCCAGCCCGGTTCTAAGACCAAACCTTCCTAGTTCCAGTTCGATGCCGAAGGCATAATTCAGAGCGATCCCGTAATTGCTATCAATCGTACGATTCACCTCCCGAAACACTTCTCCTCCGTCGTCCGAGTTCAGACTGAGTTGCGACCAGTCTACAATTTCTCCTTCGCCGGTAAGCATCACGATCCCCAGATCCACCCGCACTCCGGCTCCCAAACGCCAGGGGGAGCGTGCAGAGTATTCAAAGAAACCATTGCCAACATCCTCCGCTTGATCTCCATAGGTAATGGAACCGCCGAGATCAAATTGCGTCGTGAATTGCTCTCCGTAACTTTCCTCGAAGTACGACCAAGTTGGCGATTCCAGGGTCACACCCACCCGAAACCTGTTACTCAGCTTTGCACTCATTCCGAACCGAAAATTGATGCCCGCCATGTCTGCATTCAATCTTTGCTGGTACTCCAATTCATTAAATCCCTCCAGCAGTGTACCATCATCAAGTAGCACATTATAGAGCTCCGGTGTATTTTCATTCAGGATGTCACGTTCGATAAAGCTATAGTCGTAGTTATAATCACCGACAAAGATGTTCACGGCACCTCCGATCATAACATCTCTGCTTGCCTGCCATGCCACCGCAGCATTTAGTTCATAGGCCGCCCCGGATTCGGACACCAGAGCACTCTGTTCAATTAATGTACCCGCCGTGACCGCCGAATAGAACGGGTACTCTCCATCCTCATAAAGATCTTTGAAGTACTCAAATATGCCGCCATTGAACGCGGCAAAGGGTAAATCTGCAAGTTCTCCTAAATCGCCATTCTCGTCTATGGAATACTCACTATTGAAGGGCAGAAAGGATGTTGAGATTGAACTTTCTGTATTCTCTCCCACAAAGTCAATCTCACGCGAAAAATCACGTACCTGACTCAGTGCCAGTCCGCCAACCAATTTTCCCCGTTTAACAGGTGCGCTGTACAAAAATGCCAGACTCCCGAAACCTGCATCTTCAGTCGTTGATGAAGTTCGATTTTGATTAAACCCGCTGGCCAATATATCCGACACACTCTCTGTCTCGGAGCCTCGGAGGGATACAATGAGTCTGGTTCCGCTCACATATCCTAATCCGGCCGGGTTACCGTAGATGGCACTATAATCCCCAAACCCTGCCAGACCACGTATTGACATCCCTGTCATGCGTGCTCCGGAGGACATATGACGCTGACTCAGCCCCCACACCTCGTCGGCGGTCTGCGCGGCGACTGAAAATGCATTCACCACCATGATAACGGTGATCGCCGTGCCGATAAAGAATCTTCGTAGAATGCCTGCTGACTGTTTCATGATACTTTTCTTATTTTCCTGATTAGTCATTTTTCTGTGCGCATACACCCCCTAGACATCCCCGGTTTTCATGCCGGAAGATGGTCTGAGAGAGGAATTGTGTTTTTACCTTAGAGAATCAGCTGCCTCTGCGGGAAGAGGAGCGCGTATTTGACCGTTTCGCCGGAGTTGACGAGGTCCTGCCTCTGGACGAAGGGGTTGATCTAGTTGCTGGCCTGCTCCGCGTGGTCGGCCGGGAACTGGAGCGGGTGCCCGATGAACTCCGGGTGCGCGGCGCCGAACGCGTGGTCGGCCGGGAACTGGAGCGCGTGCCCGATGAAATCCGGGAGCGCGCAGTCGAACGGGTGGTCGGCCGGGAACTGGAGCGCGTGCCCGATGAACTCCGGGTGCGCGGCGCCGAACGCGTAGTCGGCCGGGAACTGGAGCGGGTACCCGCTGAACTCCGGGTGCGCGGCGCCGAACGTGTGGTCGGCCGGGAACTGGAGCGCGTGCCCGATGAACTCCGGGTGCGCGGTGTCGAACGCGTGGTCGGCCGGGAACTGGAGCGCGTACCCGATGAACTCCGGGTGCGCGGTGTCGAACGTGTGGTCGGCCGGGAACTGGAGCGCGTACCCGATGAACTCCGGGTGCGCGGTGAATTTACACCACGGGATCTGCTGGAAGGGACACTCCGCGTAACCCCCCTGCGCGTCCGTGAAGTGACTTCATCCTCGCTTGAGCGTTGAACACCGCGGGCTCTGCTGCCTGCTGCAATCACGCCACCACGAGTCCGACTTCTGGCCAGAGAACTGCTCTGTTTACTTCGATCTGCCTCGGCATTTCGCCGACCTATACGTATATCATCGTGATGGATCCCGCGATGCCCACCGCGTGACACAACTCCTCCACGCCCAATACGTCCCCCACGGGGACCATAGTTGTCTGCATATCGGACATGATAGACCCATGGTGTACCATAATATCCATATCCATGCCCCCAGCGTGAATATCCCCATCCACCATAAGGATAACCGGCATACACATAGGGATTATACCATCCATAACGGTATGGTGACGAGTACAGGAACGGCCGTCCCCACCCAAAGCTCAAATGCAAACTTGATCCACCGTACCAGTAATCATCATAAAACGGATCGTATCCGAACGGATCGTACCAAGGATCCACTGCATAGGAATGGCCATAAAACGTTGAGAAATGCCTGCGGTAGCGAGACGACCGGTAATGATCGTAGTAGTAATTGTCCACCACAACACTGTCTCCGTATGGAGTATCATACTCGGTCACCTCTTGATAATCCGGCCTCCTGTCAAAGTACGCTGTACCCAGTTGCGTATAGCATCCTGAGGTGAATAACATCATCCCCAAGATGATACTAATACTGGATACGATACCAGTTGTTTTTTTTGAATGCTCAGTCATGGGTCAGTCACCTATTTGGTAGAGATAAGGGATAACGGGTTTAATTCAGATTTGATCCGGTATATAGTAGACGCTCCTCCTGGCAAAAAGGTAGCGCAAGCGTCTGTGAATAACCCAGTGCAAATATCGGGCCATTTCAAAAAACCGGGGTACTGGGGGAAATGATTTCAGGAATCAAGCCTATCATGCGATCCATCCCACAATTCGAGGAAATTGTCCTGAAGACTGGAGTTATCACGAAGTTTGATTGCCCTTTCAGGAATTAATTCAGTCCCCCCATACATGAATCTAAGTAATAAATAGCCATTGTAAAGGAAATTACCGGACCCTGTTTTTTTTTGATATTTTCGGTGCAGAAAACGAAGTCTATGCACGATCAAGAGGCTTCCCCGCATCTGTCCTTCCTTTTCCTATGGAACAAGTTGCCCCCAAAATAATTCCCAGTCCTGCCGATAGATGCCACTGTACCTCATGAGTGATTTTGTGGGCCCAAACCCGGATATAGAAGACCGGGGCGAAGCGAAGTATTTCCACGGACGGACGGGAATACTAGATAGTTTCCAGCGCCGCCTGAAGTGGGCGGAGCAGGATCCAAAAAAAAGGAACCACCTTCCTGATCCAGGCCGCGCCCGGTGCGGGTAAGAGTGCTCTCCTCCATAAGTGTGCGGGAATTGCGGAGAAAAAGGGATGGACGATTGTGAATCTTCGTGCGAAGAGTTTATGGGATGCAGCTTCACTGGGTAAATCCCTTGGATTAGCGAGGGAACTGAAGGAAAAAGAAGTAACTTGGCGACATAGGCATCCCAGTGTAATCCAGCGGGAATCTAGAACACTACCCGCTCCTCCCGACACACTGGACATCATAGAGATGAGCAGGAAGCCGCTTCTCCTCCTTCTGGATGAAGCACAGCGTCTGCACAAGCGAATTCCTCGACTGCGAGGGGATCAACTTGATGACGCAACCGAGTTTGTTAAGTCTGTCCA
>JAJEFL010000154.1:0-4352 GCA_022820435.1 Rhodothermales bacterium | reverse complement strand
CTCTCAGATACGTTCGGTCAGCAGGAATATTTTCAGTGGAATGAGTCCTGTGGTTTGAAGTAGAAACTCAGTATCCCAAGATGAGGAGGACATGATCAATAGACGCATTTGTATCTGATTCTTACCTTTCCTGCATGCGTTGCACTTGATCCCTTCGATATTCGGCTTGACGGCATCGTTTCCCGTACTACAAAACAATCACCCCGCAGACCGTGTCATTTAAGATTTTCGTAGCCTGGCGATATTTGCGTGGAGCGCAAGGAGGAGAGAGTGGAAGCAAATTTTTGCGCTTCATCTCCTATATAGCCATTGGAGGAGTCTCACTTGGGGTTACAACCCTTCTACTTGCCCTTGCTGTTGTACGCGGCTTCAGTGAAGAAATTGAAACCAAGATTACAGGGTTCGGCACCCATGTGCAGGTTGAGAGCATCCGGCGTGCTCCGCTGAATGAAGCCTCCAAGCTTATGCATCAGATTAGAGCGCATGAGGCGGTCATTTCGGTACACCCCGTCGTGACTGAATTTGTATTGCTTCGCGGATCCAGCCAGGATATTGATGGAGTTGGGATATGGGGGACAGATCACCTTCCTATTTATCTGAACGAAAACGTCATTCGCGGTTCCGGTGATTTTGCTCCGGCCACAATGTCTCGACTTATCGTTGGCAATCTCCTTGCCGAGAATATGGGACTTAAAATTGGCGATCATGTGACGCTGCTTTCCACCAGAAATCTGGGCAATACCGAGACACTCTTTGCGGCCAGACCACGCTTAAAGCAGTTTGAGATCGCCGGGATCTATGAAACCGCTCTGACGGACTTTGACGAAACTTATGTATTCACCGACATTAATACAGCGCGGCAACTGCTTGACTACACCTCCGATCAAGTATCACGTTTTGATGTGATGCTTCAGGATGTGACCGCTGCCCAATCCGTGGCATTGCATTTTGAGGAGTCATTAGGGGTGGGGGTTCTGGTCCGCAGCATTTTTGAAATTTACCGTGGACTCTTTGCATGGGTTGAACTCCAGGAGGCAATCATTCCGTTGGTCATCGGTGTCCTCATTCTTGTTGCGGCCTTCAATGTAATGGGGACGCTCTTGATGATTGTTCTAGAAAAAACCCGGGAGATCGGGATACTTGCCAGTATGGGAGCATCCCGGCGTGATATTCACCGCCTCTATCTGCATGTGGGTTTTTTCGTAGGTGGATTGGGAACGTTGATCGGACTGATTCTTGCCTGGGGGCTTGGAACCCTGCAAATACATTACGGCATTATTGGTCTGCCCGCAGAGGCCTACTATATGGATACGGCACCGGTTGCGATGCATGTGGGGGATTTTGTGCTGGTTGCGGTGGTATCGCTATTGCTCTGTCTGGGAGCTTCTTATTTCCCTGCACGCACTGCATCCCGAATCCTGCCGCTACAGGTGCTCCGCTTCCGTTAAGGGGAAGCAGTCTGTCAAACTAATATCTGATTGAACTGGCTGATCAGAAAGGGTATGTGCAATTCAGGTCAGAGTCTGAATCAATCCAAAAATACTGACCAGAGGATCACGTATAACTTCAAGTGCTTAGCGACCTCGCATCGTCTGGAATTTCGGGACAAACTCCTATTCGATTGGATAGAGGCCAAGTCTGCATACTTGGTCCAGTATTCGCTATTCCGTCGATCTACGGGAGATATTGCGTGAATATCCGAAACTGTCTGAATGGTCAGGATCCTTCGGTACTGACCTTATTCTTAGCAGATTTTTTCTTTGAGACGGATCCCCTCCGACCATCCGCTTTCTCAGTAGGTTCGGGCGATCTGCCCTGTCTGAGTCCGAAATCGGGGGTTTAAATATTTTCATTTTCGCGTGGAAAAATTTCAATCAGTGCGTTGCGTGAATCGGTTGGAATCACTGCTAAATCACCTAACGAGTCTGCTAAACCCTGTTCTGCCGTATTTGGTTCCCTGACGTTTTTGAACAACTCCTGAACCTCGGCCATATCAATAACGAAGGCATGGGAAGGATAGTCATTTACCAGTCTAATTACGTCATTCGGTGAGATGTTTCGTTTTTTCTCATCCCGAATTAATCTCAGTCCGTAATTCCATGCGATGCTCATTGCTCGACCAGTTTCCCCCAGATGCAGTGGATCAATTTGTCCGGATATTGGCGTAAACAACCCACTTGTCAGATCTGTAGCAATTTTTGCGCAAGTTTGTGCTGTTAGTCCACTACGGATTTTCATGGTTAAGAAGAATTCCTCAAACGAATCAAATGCAAGCCTTTGCAGTTGGGTCAGTGCATCCAATCCCACCAAACCAGATTGTGTTTCTCCTAATTCATCTTTCTTGGACAACTGAACATCCAGAGGGCCTAATTCACCGTAGCTTGAAATAATCAATTCATGGGCACCAAGTGCAATTAGCGTTCCCGCACTCTTACAAAGTCCTGACACAAACAGTGTAAAGCGTTCGTGGTTAGCCTGCAGATGCCTCGCTATTACATAAGCGGCATGGGGGTCTCCTCCGAGAGTGGTCAATAACAAAAAACATTCTTCCTCTTGATTCTACCATGGCACGCCCTAATCAACTTGAAAGCGTTTGGACGACTTACCGGTCCGTTGAATAAAATTACATCCGCATCTCGTTCCTCCGATATTTCGGTTGCCTGTACAACGTATTCAGGGGTGTTTTCTCCGTCGTTCTCTGGGGAATCCGGTGTAGATCTTGGAGTTGAATTAGCAGGCATCAGTCATGAAGTTTTCAATAGTCTACTTACTCATTGTGAACTGAATGGTTCCGTGGGGGCGGATACTGTTACATCAAATTACTCGGTTGGTGCGTAATGTGAATTTTATCTGATGCCAGAGCAGTTAGTCTGTCTTCCAGAATCAAACTACTCACATCTTCACTTCCAAATGACATCCAAAAATAACATATACTTGAAAAATCCATCTTCGGTGCCAATAATTTTCAATTTTTGGTCAGGGACTCAGAATTCACGATATTAGCAGTTTCTGTGCTACCCTCATTCAATCATTTTGAAGAGTTCAACGAGCCAAAACGTATCCATCATGCCTGTACCTGAATCCTCCCTGGAGCACATCCTTGACATCTGGCGCAAAGAAGCCGCGGCCTCCGGCCACAATCAGGAACGCATCAAAGGAACCGCATTTGAGAACCTGTGCATCGCATTTCTGACGCATGACCCGGTTCAGAAAGCGCAGTATGCGCCGCCCGTGACGTACGCCGCGTGGGCATCCGATCAGGGAATGTCGGGGCAGGACATCGGCGTAGATCTGGTGGCAAAGATCCGGGATACCGGAGGCTGGTGTGCGATCCAGTGCAAGTTCTTTGCGAAAGGGAAGACGCTGCGGAAGGAGGATCTGGATTCCTTTCTGGCGATGTCGGGCAAGAAGCATTTTGAGCGCCGCGTCATCATTGATACGACGGGGAAGCATTGGAGTAAGCAGGCCGAAGACACGATTCGGGATCAGGCCGTCCCCGTCCTCCGTATTGGCCTTCATGACCTCAAACAAAGTCCAATTGACTGGGTCGCATATGCTGGCGCGGGGAAGGTGCAAGAGAAAGCGCCGCAAAAGACCCCGCGCCCGCATCAGGAGGAAGCGATCCGCAATGTGGTCACGGGGCTTCAGGAACCGGGATCCCGGGGCAAACTGCTGATGGCCTGCGGAACCGGCAAGACCTTCACATCCCTTCGGATTGCCGAGGATCTGGCGGGGGTTGGCGGCCGGGTCTTATATCTGGTTCCCAGTCTTGCACTGATGTCACAAACCGTACGGGAATGGGCGGCAGACACGCGGTTCCGGTTTCGTGCGTATGCGGTGTGTTCGGATGCGCAGGTCGGCCGGCGCAAACGCCGCAATGATGACCGGATTGATCTGGATCACCTGGATTTAGCCTATCCGGCAACCACAGATGCCCAGAACCTGGCTCTGCATGCAGGAACGGATTCACCGGATCGGTTCACGGTGGTGTTTGCGACCTATCATTCTCTTCCTGTAATCGGGAAGGCGCAGCGGGAACATGGACTCCCGGACTTTGACTTGGCGATCTGCGATGAAGCCCATCGGACGGCAGGGGCCCGAATAGCGGGAGACGAGGACAGTCATTTTGTGCAGATCCATGATCAGGAGCAGGTTCGAACCGATCGCCGCCTGTATATGACGGCAACGCCGAAGGTGTATGCGGCATCGGCACGGAACCGGGCGGACAAACTCAATGCTTCGCTCTGCTCCATGGAAGACCGGGAACTGTACGGACCGGTACTTTACGAGATCGGATTCGGGGAGGCGGTGGAAGAGGGGCTTCTGTCGGATTACAAGGTGATTGTGCTGAC
>JAJEFL010000196.1:0-7436 GCA_022820435.1 Rhodothermales bacterium | reverse complement strand
AATCGCCACCTTTTTCCACTCATTCCAGTCGGAAGCGTCAAATGAAAACTCCCATGGCCTGGAGGCAGTGGTATCCAGATCCGTGGACTCATATCCAGTGATCGTCACCTGCACCTTCTCCGAGGGCTTCGGCTTCTGCGATAACTTTACCCTCAGCGTGTCCGTCTGCCCCTCCGTCACCGTCAGAAATTCCTCTTCCATGATAATCTCGGGCTCATTGTCGCTGGCCCTGATCTCAACATCAATCGCCTGCGGGTTCCCATACGCCAACCACATCGGCAGTCCAGAAGTAATTAGGACAATACTACGTTCCGTCGGCTCTGATTCATTATCGTCACATATCCAGAACGAATAAGTCCCCGTCTCTTCACCTTTTTTGATCCGAATTTCAGGGACAGGATTAAAACTCCGTGAACATTCTTGGTCAGCGCCAAAGTCATACCGTATATTCGGGGTAATCCCCACAGTTATCGGAACCAATGCATCCCTGTCGATCTGCGGCTCCGAAATCGTCGCCGTGATCGTGACCTTTTCGCCTTCATCCACTGGATTTGGAGCTGCCGACAAACTGATCTGGGGTTTCCCCTCATCGTTAACCATGATTACCATTACAGCTTGATCCAGTTGTCTGCCACCTTTGTTTCGGAGTGATACGACGAACCAGATATGCCTGACCTCTATGATAGGGTTCCCCGTGTGGGATACCGTAACGGTCTGCTCCTCCTTATAATTACTGGTGTCGAATACCAGTTTACTATGACTGATTTTCAGGTCCGGCTCTGTCCTGGTATTTTTGGCTCGCACTATCGTCACCTCCCATTCTTCATGACCTGGATCACGGAGCAGCCTAACGGTAAATTCCAAATCGAACGGCTGCCCGCGCAAATCGTCATCTAACAAAAATTTTCCTCCCCCGTCCGGTAACCAAGTCACGCTAAGATATCCCGCAAAATGGCTCTGCAGATCTCCGTTCAATTCAGATGTCACACGATGCAAACTAGGGGGGGAATGAACCTCAGATTCTGCGACAGACTGGCACAAAGCAATCCCGACCGACCAGAAAAACATCAGCGTAAGTATGCTTAAAATTCTCATCCAGCTGCGACAGACTTGCAGGCGACTATGGCAGAGAGTTCATAAAACAAAGAGACAAAACGGAGAAACAAGACCTGCCGTGATCTCCACAGAAGAAAGTGATCCCCCCGGCCGCTCCAGCCATAGTCTATGTTCCTCCCCCTGAAAATAGGCGAATTCACCCATACCAACCCGCGGTCGCCTGATTATTTCCAAAAAATGCGATCCCATCTACCATCTGGAACACTTATGGGGTTTTATAAAAAAGGTTCCCAATTGAACCCGTTCCCCATTCCAAAGTGATCTCTCGCCGTAACCCATCTTCGTCATCTCACAAACCCCTGCGCTACATCATGTTCATTCATGCACGACCCTATACCACCGTGGAGGGCAAAGCTTTTCGCTCCTCCAGTCCCAGCGTGTCGACGGCACCCCCCGATACATCACCCTGCTGAATCTTGATCCAGATTTCTCCATTCCCAAAGAAGACTGGGGAGAACTCACCCAATGTGTCGTTTCCCGGCTCAAAGAGTAAGATATCCTCTCCCATAAAGAAGACGATGAAGACTTCCAGAAGACCCTGGATCTCATCGTAAAACGACTTCAGGACAAAGGCTGCGATGTCTATGCGAAGCCGCCCGATTCCCGGAACAAGATCCGCACCAATGAAATCCGCCATACGGAGTCCCGCACCGTTGCCGGGGAGCGGATGGCACTGGAAGCCATTGAGCATGTCAGGCTCCCGCAGATTCTTCAGGAGCTGAATCTCTCGGAAAATCACATCAAACGGGTCTGTGCACTCATTGTCGGGCGATTACTTCATCCTGGAAGTGACCGGGCCAAGCACCACTTGATGACGGAAAGTTCCAGTATTCTGGACTTGCTTGGAATTGACGCACACAGTCTGAGTACCGTGTATCGCACCCCGATAAGTTATCGAAGCACTGGCAGACAATCGTGGATCGCTTCTTTCAATCCACGCAGGATCTGTTGAACTTTGACGAGACGATTATTTTTTACGACTTAACCAATACCTTTTATCATGGCGAGGGAAATGGAGAACTCTTGCGCTGGGGGCATAGCAAGAAGCGGCGCAATGATTGTCCTCTGGTCACCTTGGCCCTGATCTTGAACGCCTCGGGATTCCCGCGTTGGGTGAAAGTTCTGCCGGGCAATTCCAGTGAGCCTGATTGGCATGGATTGTGTGCCTGCGTGGAGTGAACCGGAGCATCATCACAGCTGGGATACGATCCGAACAGAACTGAATCAGATGCGGCGGATTACCACACGCCTGCCCAAAAGTAAACACCGCTGCATGGTAACCGAAATTGATCAGGATCTATCGCCGTTATTGGAGGAGATTTTTCATATCCTCGGATTTCGGTACGATCCCGATGAGACCCGAACCATAACCGAACACACCGAAGAAAAAAGCCCCCGATTCGTGAACCGGAAGTCAACGCACAGGATGGGTAAGAAAGGTGACTCCAGACGGAGCGGTCCGGGCTGTGTGCAGTTGGGACGCACGGAGGAAAATATTCGGAGATCTGGTCCGGAAAAACCACCTCAAATCAGATTGCCAGGATCGGGGGACTTGGGAAAGCCCGGATCCCATCAAAAAAAGCCCAAAAACAAGACGGGAGGAACTCTGCGCCCGGTAGCACTACAAATTGACGAACTTGGGCTGAGCTTCATTTCTGCAGAGTATTCCCGTCCATCGCACCGTTTTGATTTCTGAGCGTTCAACGCGGTGCTGGCCTCAGGAATGGTGGAAAATAGATGCTAAATACCATCGTTGAAGATTGGCCATGTATACAGAATGATCCGAAAAGTGACTCCCTGGGTTGTACTTAAGTTCGGTGGCACAAGTGTTTCCTCAAGAAAGAACTGGAACACGATTGCCCGTATTATCCGTGCATGCCGGGCAGATGGGGAGCGGATATGTCTGGTGTGCTCCGCCGCCTCGGGTGCCTCACGCGCACTGGAAGAATTAATCGATGCGGCCCTGCATGGAAACTACGAGGAGCCGCTGGAAGCCATCCGTAAACGACACCTTGAACTTGCCCGGGAACTCGGACTTGATGGCAAGGCGCTGCTCCGGGAACTGCTTCAGGAACTGGAGCGGCTCGCCTACGGAGCCTCCCTGACCCGGGATGTCGGACCACCCCTTCGTGCACGGATCCTGTCTATCGGAGAACTCATGCTTACCACACTGGGGGCCGCGTTTCTCGAAATGCAGAATATTCAGATCCAATGGATGGATGCACGCACCCTCCTGAAATCCTCCCCCACCCC
This sequence comes from Rhodothermales bacterium, assembly GCA_022820435.1. GTDB lineage: Bacteria > Bacteroidota > Rhodothermia > Rhodothermales > Bin80 > Bin80. The sequence continues at coordinate 4,067 of JAJEFL010000196.1, read as the reverse complement.
CCGTATTCCCCCCCATGAAGAATTTCTGTCTGCTCAATGTAACCATGATCCAGATCCCGAACTGCAGCAGATGGATACCGACATCTTTATCACGCAGGGCTTTATTGCCAGTGATGCACAGAATCGGACCGTACTGACCGGATGGGGAGGATCGGATACGTCGGCCGCCTACTTTGCAAGTAAACTGGAGGCCGTACGACTGGAAATCTGGACCGATGTTCCAGGGATGTTCACCGCCAATCCGGGGCAGATCCCGGGGGCACGCCTTTTAAAGCAGCTCGAATACAGCGAAGCTCAGGAACTGGCCAGTTCCGGTGCTGAAATCCTGCACCCCCGATGTATTGAGCCGCTGCGCCCCCAGAAAATCCCCCTTCATGTACGCTCCACAGCAAACCCGGATCTGTGTGGAACCGTGATCAGCGCAGAAACTCACAGTTACGGTGCCCAGGTTAAAGCCATTGCTGCCCGCACGGACCTGACTCTCATTGCTGTAGAAACCCCACGCATGTGGCACTCGGTTGGATTTCTGGCAAAGGTTTGTACCGCGTTTGAGCGGCAGGGCCTCTCCATCGGAATGGTGGCCACCTCTGAAACCAATGTGACACTCTCCATTGATTCAGTCTATGGGTTTTCTCTGGAAGAATCTGCAGTGGAGGCGCTGCTGTCTGACCTCAATGAATTCTGCCAGGCAAAATGTATCCGCGGATGTGCCGCGGTCAGCATGGTCGGGCAAAATATCCGCAGTGTTCTGCATGAACTAGGTCCTGCTCTTGAGGTCCTGGATGAGCAGAAAATTTACCTCGTCACCCAGGCCGCCAGTGACCTGAATTTTACGTTTGTGGTGGACAATCTGCACGCGCAGCGCCTGACGAACAAGTTGCACAGCCAGATCTTCAGCCAGATTGGACCGGATGATCTCTTTGGAGCCACCTATCGTGAACTGTTTGATTCTCCTGACACGCCCCTGCCGGTATCCTGGTGGAAAACCCGCCGCGCCGGTCTGCTTGAACTGGCATCTGATTCTGCTCCCTGCTATGTCTACGACCGGGCGAGTCTGAATGAGACCGTCTCCCGCATGGCTGCGCTTCAAAGTGCAGACCGATCCTTTTATGCGATGAAGGCGTGCTGGAATCCCGAAATACTGCAGACAATCTATGAGCGGGGAATCGGATTTGAATGTGTCTCGCCAGGAGAATTACGCTATGTTCATGACCTTTTTCCCGGTATTGATCCGGATCAGATCCTGTTTACCCCCAATTTCGTACCGAAAGAAGAATTTGTGCTGGGATATGAATTAGCGGGGCATGTCACCGTAGGGAACGCAAGGGTGCTCCAGTTGTGGCCGGAAATCTTTCGGGGCCGCGCAGTCATTCTCCGGATTGACCCAGGATATGGCCGTGGACACCATAAACATGTGCGGACCGCCGGAACCGCATCAAAGTTCGGGATTGCGCCGAATGATCTGGCGGCGGTTCAGAACATCGTACAAAAACATGACATCCGGATTACCGGTTTGCACGCCCATGTGGGCAGTGGCATCTTAACTCCGGATACATGGAGTTCAACGGCGTATGCTCTGGCTTCCATCGCCGAACAGTTTTCACAAGTCACCCACCTCAATGTCGGCGGCGGATTCGGAGTGCCGGAAAAACCTGGGGCCGTCCCCCTGAATCTGGAAGTCCTTGAAGAAAGTCTGCAACAATTCCGTGAGACCTATCCGCAATTTGAACTGTGGATTGAGCCGGGCAGATATCTGGTCGCCCGGAGTGGAGTGCTTTTAGTGCGCGTTACCCAGGTGAAACGTAAAGGAGCGGCATACTATATCGGGGTCGAGACCGGGATGAACTCGCTGATCCGCCCCGCACTCTATGGATCCTATCACCGTATTGTGAACCTGACCCGACTCGGGGAAGCCCCGAGTATTACAGCAGACATCGTTGGACCAATCTGCGAAACCGGCGATATTCTCGGACGTGCCCGCAGACTTCCGGAGACGGTGGAGGGCGATGTCCTCCTGATTGCGATGGCAGGGGCATACGGGCGGGTGATGTCGTCCAATTATAATATGCGTCCCCCCGCCGCCGAAGTGGTCCTTTAGTGCTGATGGAACTGATGCCCGCAGTATTTGCAAAATTCGGCACCTTTTTCCACTCTCGTCTCCCGGCAGCGGATACACGGAGTCGTCCGCTTAAAACTGCGATTCGACAGGCTGATCGACATCACGATGATCGCATAACCGATCACCATCACCATCGCCGCAACGAACTTTCCCAGTGAGGTCTGCGGAGAGATATCGCCGTACCCGACCGTGGTCAGTGTGACAACCGCCCAGTACATACTCAGGGGAATACTGGTAAACCCGTTTTCTGGCCCCTCAATCAGATAGATCATGGAGCCCAATGTGGTGACCAGCAGCGACAATGCAAGCACAAATACCCAGATTCGCTGCCAGCTCTCCTGAAGCATATACAGTAACTGAAGCCCGGCCCTGCTGTACTGTACCAGTTTCAGTACACGAAATACGCGCAGCAGGCGAAGAATACGGATCACAATCAAGGCCTGCGCTCCGGGTAATAACACACTCAGGTAGGTTGGAATCACTGCCATCAAATCCACGGTTCCAAAGAAACTGCGGGCATACCCGGATGGATTCCGGGAACAATACAGCCGCAGAATATACTCAACGGTAAAAATCACCGTAAAGCCCCACTCCATACCAATGAGCAACCTCCCGTGACGTGCGCTTACCTGATCAATACTTTCCAGCAGGACTGCAATCACGCTGGCGACAATAATGATAAAAAGGGCAATATCGCTTCCCCGCCCAAGCGGGGTTGCAGATTCAAACAGAATCCTGTTGAGGAACTCCCGACGTGAGTTCCAGGAAGACTGACGTTCCTTATACACCTGGTTCACTTTTCAGATATAAATCGTAATAATATAAGGCTGCGATGATGATACCATGACGCAGGATTTCGTCGGCAATCAGTTTGGGGATCCTGACAGGGTCAATCAGGACCGGATCAATCGCTTCGGCGGAATCAAGTTCCTGCGCCCCCTGCGGAGTTGCATCAGAGGCTAGAAAAAAATGGCACCGGTTGGTTAGAATTGCGGGGTTCGGAGACATGGAGCCGAGCCGGGTAAAGGCTTTCGCCACATAGCCCGTCTCCTCACGTAGTTCACGGGCTGCCGCTTCTTCGGGGACCTCTCCCGGATCAATCATTCCGCCGGGCAATTCCAGTTCCACCGCCGCGGTCCCCGGCCGCCACTGCTCAATACAAACAAGCTTACCTTCCGGAGTTACAGGAATAATCGTAACCCAGTCCGAAGCCTCCAGAACATAGAAATTATGAATCCGGCCGGTTCGCGGAGACTCACAATCATCCTGACGTACCTTAAACACCTTATAATCCCCACAGTCGCTGCTCTTTGTACACCTCCATGATTGACTCATCGATTCCTGTCTGTCCGAAAATTGAGAGATGGTTTTACTTATACAGATTATGAGTTTAACGGTCAACTTTCGGGCTTCGATGTTTTTCCCCCATGTACACTGGGTTCATTGCACCACTGTTCGCGCAGGATTGCAAGATGATCCAGCACCTGCCCCTTAAACCCCAGAAGATCCACCAATAGCGCCTGATCCAAAGCCGTGCGCACTTCATCCCGGTAGGCTTCATTGGCGGGCAGGAAATTTCTGCCTCGAAAGTCGTCAAACATTTTCCTGCACTGATCAAGTTGTTCTTTGGTAAGCTGCCTGGCATCCAGGGAGAGGAGTCGGGGAAGTCGGGAGATCGTCAGATTGGATCGCCCTTCCTGCTGACGTGTTCCTGCCCACCAGAAAGAGATCAGCCCAATGGTGGTGTTGGCCCAGAGAACCAGTGGAATCTCCCACTGCTCTCTGGTGATCAAACTCGGCCACGCTCTTCCGCCAATACACGGTTTTTCGGTCAGGCACGCGGCCAGTGCCTGTGATGCAAGCCCAAAATCACGATTAAAATGTAATCTGGACGCGCCATCCCGCCAGAGTTCTGCGGCCTGTTCCCGGTAGCCTTCCCGGCTTCGCC
>JAJEFL010000007.1:0-25118 GCA_022820435.1 Rhodothermales bacterium | reverse complement strand
TGAAGCCACCGGCAGGGAGCATTATTTAATGCTCGCCCGGCAGTTCACCCAGACGGTTCTGAATGATTTCAGGTCGGAGAGGGGGGATTTTTTCATGGTCAGGCGTGACGGGGAGCCGCTTCTGTTCCGGCCCAGGCAGTCTTTTGACAATGCAATCCCTTCCGGCAATGCCGTGATGGTGATGAACCTGTTCCGTCTGGCCCGTATTACGGGGGATCCTGATCTGGAGGCAGCCGGGCATCAATGCATGGGGGTATATTCGGCGGGGCTGTCCAAGTACCCGGATGGATTCAGCATGATGCTGTCAGCGCTTGATTACGGAATGGGGCCGAGCACAGAGATTATTGTTTCCGGGGATCCGGCTCACCCCGAAACCAGAGCAGCATTATCTGCACTTAGAAGTGTGTATGCTCCCCATGCGGTGATCCTTTCTCGTCCAGGTTTTGGCGGCACGGGCGAGTTTGCAATCCATGTGTGCCATGGATCTACATGTGAACTCTCCACGCGGGATACGAAAGCGGTCATCGCCCGTATCGCAAAACCCAATCCTGCAGGCAGCGGATCCGGACTAGTTCCGACGGAGTGAGCGTCTGTTTCAGTTCCGGGAAGCAGATGCTCCATTTGCAGGACAGAGACCTCCTTATCGCGGCTTGCCATTTCTGATGGGAATCGTTTTTGTCTGCGCTCATCAAGCACGTCGTGATTGCCAGCAGGTCACCAAATGAAATGTTCGTGAACGTCCGCCACGAACCCCGGGATGATCTTTATTGTGGAGCGGACAGGGGCGGGGCAGGACTCCGGGGCATTTCAGGGCGTCTACGAGAGCGGGGCTTTCTTTCAACAATGATCCCTTCTAGTCCAAGATACCCCACGATCCGCTGCAATTGTCCGTTTATGTCATACATTGCATGGGCAAGATCATCAATTCGGTCGCTCATTTGCTTCATGCCAGATTTAATCTCTTTGATTTCCGCAGAGTGTCGTGCTTCACTCTCTTTCCGGGATTGTTCTTGTCGTGCTTCGCTTTCTTTCCGGGATTGTTCTTGTCGTGCCTCGCTCTCTTTGATGCCACGCAAAACCTGCCCAATGAGCATTTTAGTGATGGTCAGCGAAACTCCAAGGGCGATTACAGTTGCGGTTCCCAGGGCGATGATGAATTCAGCAAATGATAAGGTAGTAGCCATAGTTTTATGTAGTGCAAGCCAAAGTTTTGTATGCATGGAGATTCAGGGTACCCGACTAAATAAAAAAGGTTCCCTCCATAGTAAAGGTACAGTTTTCCAGGGATAACTGCCACATGAAAGCATCCGATACATCTACCGGGATGAAAGTGAGATCGGATTTCGGCTGCGGGGATTCAGTCTCTGATGCAGATGGTCAAGCCGTCCTGACTTCGACGGTTACCCTCATATGAATATACGCAGAGCGGGATTTCCATAAAAAGTGAACACTGCCTGTCCCCCTTCTGGGGGGTGAATCTTGAATCAGGAAACACGATCCGAATGTCGTGTTTCGGGGATGATTCCTTCCTTGAAGAACACCGTCTGGCGCTACAGAACTTTATGAGGATATAAGGATACGGAATATATGCCAGATACCCAAGGACGCTGAACACTACAAATGGGATAAATAAGAAATCCGCTCATAGAGCACGGAAGTGGGCTTTTTCAAAAAAAGAAACATCGCTAAACCGTCGAAGTCAGGATGTCGTGATTGCCAGCAGGTTGCCAAATGAAATGTTCATGAATGTCCGCCGCTATCTATCTGGACAATCTTTATTATGGAGCGGATAGGGGTGGGGTAGGATCCTGGGGCATTTCAGGGCGTCTACGAAGGCGGGGCTTTCTTTCAACAATGATCCCTTCCAGTCCGAGATACCCCACGATCCGCTGCAATTGTCCGTTTATGTCATACATTGCATGGGCAAGATCATCAATTCGGTTGTTCACTTGCTTCAGTCCAGATTTAACCTCTTTGATGTCCTCAGAGTGTCGTGCCTCGCTCTCTTTGATGCCACGTAAAACCTGCCCAATGAGCATTTTAGTGACGGTCAGCGAAACTCCAAGGGCGATTACAGTTGCGGTTCCCAGGGCGACGATGAATTCAGCAAATGATAAGGTAGTAGCCATAGTTTTATGTAGTGCAAGTTAAAGTTTTGTATGCATGGAGACTAAGGATACCCGACTAAACAAAAAAGGTTCCCTCCATAGCAAAGGTACAGTTTTCCATGGATAACTGCCACATGAAAGCACCCGATACATCTACCGGGATGAAAGTGAGATCGGATTAAGGCTATGGGGATTCAGTCTCTGATGCAGATGGTCAAGCTACCCTTTTCCAAGTTTCACCCCCCATGCATCCTCTCCCCGCTCACTGCTCAGCACGACACTATCCCGTAGGTTCTACCGTATTGTTCTTGTCAGGATTCCAAATTTGATTGATGAACAAACTTCTTGCGACGAATATCCGCTTTACAGGTATATGGCCATCACTGGAGCGTGTTTGGTCGAATTTGATATGGCCGCTCATGTTTATCCGGGATCTGCGATTTGACGGAAATCGTCACCCACATCATAATGAGCCTGCATTTTGTATCCCCATCCTTTGGCCCGGTGATATGCCGGCCGATGAGATCAATCGGATCCATTGGCGCATCAAGAGAACGATGCGACAGAAAATAATGGGGTGGCATATCAACTCACCAGTGACGTACAGGCAGTCAGGGCAGGAAGCAGGAAGAGCCTGCATGTATCCGTAAATGCCCTGCATCTTCACAGGATAGGCCGAAAGAGGAAACGGGAAGACAGGCTCGCAGAATCAGTTCGGTTTGCGTATTTTACGGCATGGAAACGACCTTCTTTCGGACAGGATTTTGGAACTTTATTTTCAGGGAAAAATGGCGCGAGATGTCTATATTATGAGTGCTACACGTTCTGTGATCGGGCGTTTTGGAGGAGCGCTCTCACTGCAAAGTCCGGCTGCTCTTGCGGCTCCGGTTTTGCGGTCGGCACTGGACCAGGCCGCGGTACCGGATCGGTTGGTGGATTTAATTCTGATGGGGCATGTTTTGGGAGGCGGTCACGGGCAACTTGTTGCCCGTCAGGCGGCGAAGCGTGCGGCAATACCTGATTCGGTAGATGCCGTCAGCATTGATATGGTCTGCTCTTCGGGGATGATGAGTTTAATGATGGGGGCTGCATTCATCCAGTCCGGTACGTCAAATTTAATCCTGGCAGGAGGCGTAGAATCCATGTCTCAAACCGGGTTTGCACTTTCAAATAAGGCGAGATGGGGATACAAGTATCTGTCTGCGCCGAACGAGGCAGTCATTGATTTGCTCCATAAGGATGGGCTTTCAGATCCAGTCAGCGGCGAGGCAATGGGGGTGCAGGCAGAGCGCTTGGCGCAAGATGTCCAGATCAGCCGTCAGGAGCTTGATGAAATCGCTGCGGAGTCTCATGCCCGGGCCCATTCTGCGGCCCTGCAGGGAAGATTCCAAGCAGAGATTACCCCCATTCTCACAAAAAAGGGGATTCTGGAACAGGACGAAGGGATTCGGCCGGAGACCACGGTAGAGACACTTTCGAAATTGAGACCGGTCTTTGCGGAGGATGGGGTGCTGACCGCCGGAAACAGCAGTCAGATCAGTGATGGATCTGCCGCAATCCTGCTTGCAAGCGGGGAGTTTGTGCGTGACCACAATGTACAGCCCCTCGCCCGCATGCTCGGATATGCATGGATTGCGGGGACCTGGGAGCGGTTTGTGGAGGCACCGATTGCGGCTTCCCGGCAGGCATTGCATAACGCGGGCATACAGGTGGCAGATATTGATCTTTATGAGAACAATGAGGCATTCGCTCTGAGTACACCCCTATTTGTCAGGGAACTGGGAATTGATTCCGAGAGACTGAATGTGAATGGAGGTGCAATTGCGCTCGGGCATCCTATCGGATGTTCGGGAGCCAGAATTGTCGTTACCCTGCTTCATGCATTGAAAGCACGCGAAAAATCACTGGGCCTTGCAGCACTCTGTCATGGGACCGGGGGTGGCACTGCCCTGACACTGGAGATGTTATAGTTTTCAAGGGGAGCAAGAATGATCTCTCCGCTGATTGCCCGTACATGAATCAGGGGGGCACCCTTCGGGGCTGCCATTCTCAGCTGGGGTTCTGAATCAGGATTGGTGAGTCCCCATCCGCTGATATCCAGTTTTTTCCCGGCCAGATCAAGCGTTGCCGCAAACTTCTCCCGTGCAGAGAGTGTGACATCTCCATTTGAAGCGGTGATTCGGATATTCTGGGTCTCCATTACCCCTACTTGAGTATCTCCATTTGAGGAGTGAAGCACAAGGCTTCCTGTGATCTGCCGAATCTGTACATCACCATTGCGTACATGCATATCTGCGTGGGCCGCAACGATGCCGGCCTCAATGTCTCCCTTACTTGTCGCTTTGGCAGTCACGAATGTACCTTTAAGATGCTCGGCGATGATATTCCCCCTGGACGTTTGCAATGAAATCTCACCGCGTGATGTCACATTCTCCACGAGGATACTTCCCTTGATACTTTTGACGAACATCGATCCGCCTTCCAGATCTGTTACGGTTATAGTCCCATGGGAAGAGTTCAAATCAGCACCATGCTCGGCGGAGACGATTCCGATGGTCAGGTTGCCACGAATCGTTTTTGCGATCAGCGTGGATACATCTATTTGTTCGGCAGTGATGTTTCCGTCGGAGGACTGTAGGGTGAGCGTTTCGCTGGCGGTGATCTGCCCAACATTGATGCTGCTACGAATGGATTCTGTCAGTACGGATTTCCCATGGATCCTTTCTGCATGAATAGCACCGCGGGATGTTTGTATTTCAGCGTGGTCACTGGACACGAGCCCCAGATCCAGAGCGCCATGAATTGTCTTGACGGTTAAGACTGGAGCCTCAATCTGGTGCGCTGTGATACTTCCGCCTGAGGATTCAAGGGTAAGTGTACTGCTGCTGCTGATCTCCGTAACTTTGATGTCACCGTGAATGGACTTTGTCAGCACGGATGCCCCATGGATTTTTTCTGCTTTGATTGTTCCACTGGATGTCTGGATCTCTGCATGATCGCCGGAGGCGATTCCAAACTCCACATTGCCGTGGATGGTGTTAGCGATCAGTGCCCGGGCATCCATTTGTTTTGCCGTAATATCCCCATGAATGGTCCGTACTGACAGGAAGGCACCGTACATTTTGTTTGCAGTAATCCCTCCGCTGGAGGTCTGAAATTCCGCATGTTCGCTGTGGAGGAGATCCACTGCAATATTGCCATGAATCGTCTCCGCAGTCACAGACGATGCCTGGAGTTTTTTGGATGTGATAGAGCCATCAGAACTTTGCAGTTTGATGGGTCCGCCGGAGATTGAATCAACAGAGATGTCTCCGTGAATGGTTTTGATTTTTGCGCCAGCCTTGAGTTCATTGATCCGTACGGCTCCCGTAGATGTATATAGTTCGGGGTAGACGGTTGCAGGCATTGCAATGATCACCTCAATGGTTGGCGGGTTCCGCCAGCTACGGCCATCCAATTCTTTCCAGTTGGGATCCGAGTACAGTTGCAATGTACGCTCTTCAAGGGTTAAACTGAGATGCTGGTTTGTATAGAAGTGTTCAACCTGCTCTTTATTTCTGCCTGACACCACGACCTGAACATCTATATCGGGCCGGTTGGAAGTATGGATTGTAAGGTTGGTGTTGGGTGCATCAACCACCAGATCCAAAACAGTACTGGCATCAAACTGCTTTTTGACCGGCGTGAATTCAACCTGAGCACTGGCAAGGGGAGCGGCTGAAAAAAACAGCAGGGTGATGAGGATGCATTTCAGGCGGGACGGCATGGCGTATCGGATATAAAATGGCACTGTCTGGTTCCGTATTTGGCGATAGGCGGGTAACCAGATCAATCGGTAAGTGACGTTAATGTTCCATGGGACGCAGGGTCACATCCCCATCGGACGTACGTACGCGAATGAGTGCTCCTCCTCCGTTAAGGTCTCCACGAATGCGTGAATCCTCACGATCACCTGAGAAATTCGAAAATGACCTCATTGACACATCCTGCGCTTTGATATCAAGCGTGGCAGAGAGCTCCCGAGGCATCCTGAGGAATGCGTCCCCCGAAGAGATCGTCACATTCACATCGTCGGGATCAATGAGTCCTAATTCCACATCGCCATCGCTGGTACTGAGCGTCACATACCCGGTAATTTTCTCAATTTTTATCTCGCCATCCGATGTTCGTACTTTTGCACCAGAGGAGATTATTTCACCGATCAGCAGGTCCCCGTCGGAGGTTCGTGCATCCAATTTTCCGTCGACAGAGTCGATCATGATGTCTCCGTCGGAGGTTTGAATACGAGAATCACCGGTGACATCGCCCAGTACAAGATCGCCGTCACTGGTTTTTACGGACACGGAAGCCCCTTCCAGCCGGTCGGCATCAATGTCTCCATCGGAAGTCTGGATGGTGATTTCTTCACTGGAGGCCGTTCCGATACGGATATCGCCATCACTGGTTTTTACCGAAATCATGGGCCCTTCCAGCCAGTCCGCCTCAATATCTCCGTCGCTGGTCCGAATTGTGGCCCCGGCGGTCAGTTCACCAATGATGAGATCCCCATCCGATGTCTGAATATTTGAGGGGATGTTGGAGGGCATGCTGATTTCCACATGGATGTCTGTCGGATTCCGCCAGTCATACGACGTTCCATAGGATTTCTCCCGTTCTGAATACAGATGCAGCGTTCCGCTCTCCAGTTGGATGCCGAAGTTCTGCTCTTCGTAATCGTCCATTGCTTTGTCTTCGTCTTCCCCTTCTACCGTAACGAGAACTGCAATTGTAGACAGATCGGATGTATTGATGGTGATATCGGCATCAATCGTGCGCACCTTCAGGTCACGAACATCATCCGCTGCATATTTTTTGTCAATGGGGGTAAGCGTAACCTGTGACCGGACCGGGGCCGCAAAGATCATCACAATCAAGGCGGCCGGGATAAATTTGGGATGCATCTGCATTGGAATCAGTTTTTTTGAAATGGTGAACTAGCCCTACGCAATAATTTGCAGCGGGGTTGCAAATGATGTGCCATATGGAAAGGCACAAGAGTGCATGATCCAGCGTTTCACGGGGGCATGAACACTTCTTCAATGGTAAACCACAAAAGCACCGCACAGATCAGAGCGGAATTCCTGGAATTTTTCCGTGAGCGGGGGCATACGATTGTTCCAAGTGCATCCCTGATTCCTGCGGATGACCCGACCCTGCTTTTCATCAACTCAGGAATGGCGCAGTTCAAAGAGATTTTCCTGGGGCAGGAAACGCGGTCGTATGTTCGTGCGGCAGATACCCAAAAATGTCTGCGGGTATCGGGAAAGCACAACGATCTGGAGGAGGTGGGGCATGACACGTATCACCACACCTTCTTTGAGATGCTCGGCAACTGGAGTTTCGGGGATTATTTCAAGGAGGAGGCGATTGATATGGCCTGGGAGTTATTGGTGAATTGCTGGAAACTTCCTGAAGACCGGTTATATGCGACCGTACACAGGGGGGATGCGGCCTTGAATCTCCCGGCAGACGAAGAGGCGGCCACCCTGTGGAAACGCTATCTCCCGGAGAGCCAGGTTTTGTACGGCAGTACGAAAGATAATTTCTGGATGATGGGGGAGACCGGTCCCTGCGGTCCCTGTTCCGAGATCCACATTGATCTGCGCCCGGATGAGTTGCGTCAGCAGATTCCTGGACATGAATGTGTAAATCGTGATCTCCCAACGGTGATTGAACTTTGGAATCTTGTGTTCATCCAGTACAACGCACAGGTGAGCCGGCCATTGTCTGACGACAGTGCCGGGACGGAGACGGATCCGGCGGCGGTGAAACTGCTCCCGTTATCGGCCTGTCATGTAGATACGGGGATGGGCCTGGAGCGTCTTGCGGCAGTGATGCAGGGAAAGATCAGTACGTATGATACCGACGCATTCAGTACACTTTTGGAGCAGGTTGCGGCATTGACTCCGATTCCTGGGATCCGGGGTTACGACGAGATTGATTCTGCACTGGATATAGATGCAATTCGCGTGGCGATGCGCGTGGTCGTGGATCATATCCGGGGAGTCGTCGTGGCGATTGCGGACGGGGCGGTGCCGGGTAATGTGGGGCAGGGCTATGTGATCCGGCGGATCCTGCGCCGGGCCGTGCGCTACGGATACACCACATTGGAGATTAAGGAGCCATTCCTCTGCCGTTTAGTGCCGGTCGTGATGGAATCCCTAGGCAAAGTCTTTCCGGAATTGCGGGTAAAAGAGAAGCTGATTACAGAAAATATCCGCGGAGAGGAGCGTGCATTTTTGCGTACATTAGGACGCGGATTAGCACTGTTTGATCGGGTCTGTGATTACATAGACGGACTTAGTTCTGAGGATGAAGAAGCGATTAGAGAACGATTAGAGAACGATACAGCTGCACAGGATCTTTTACGAAAAGCCTACGCAGGCACAATGGATCAGGCACAACCCGGTGAAATGGTTCGCCGGTTTATTTCGGTTGCCCATTTGAGCCGGATCCCCGGAGAGGTGGCATTCCTGCTGCACGACACGTATGGATTCCCAATTGATCTGACACAGCTCATGGCCCGTGAGCGGGGGCGGCGGGTGGACATGCCGCGCTTTGAAGCGTTGATGGCTGAGCAGCGGCACCGCGCACGCAGCGCGAAAGTTGGAATGCCTGACGGCCCGCTTGTTGTGGATCTGAAGGCAGGCAATCCTATCGGGAAGACGGGACATCCGTCGGAGTTTGTTGGCTATGAACAGACGATGCTTGAAGGAGCAAAGGTAACGGATTCTGATGAAGATGCAGGGATTATCGTGCTGGACAAAACTCCTTTCTATGCAGAAAAAGGGGGACAGATTGGGGATACAGGCACGCTTAGTTTTAATGGTGAGATAATCCGGGTACGAGATACCCAGATGAGGGGGAACCAGATTGCGCACAGGGTGGAGGGATTTCCATCCACGCTGAATTGCCCGGTGACGGCTACGGTGGATGCGGAGCGCCGTCAGCGCATTGCAAAACATCATACGGCAACCCATCTGATGCATGCGGCCCTGCGAGAGGTGTTGGGACCTGGAGTAGAGCAGAAAGGGTCTCTGGTTGCAGAGGGGCACCTGCGGTTTGACTTTAATCACTATGAGCGGGTAAGTGCGGAGGATCTCCGTCGTGTTCAGGACAGAGTCAATGAGCAGATCCAGCAAAATATACCCGCGGAAATTGATCCCGATGTCTCCTATAAAGAGGCACTTGTACGGGGGGCAACGGCGCTCTTTGGAGAAAAGTATGGAGATCGGGTTCGGGTGGTCACGTTTGATCCATCCTTCTCGGTAGAATTATGCGGGGGCATTCATGTGGAGGCCACAGGCGAGATAGGGCTGTTCATCTTACAATCAGAAGGATCCATTGCCACGGGGGTTCGCCGCGTTGAGGCGATTGCTGGCGTGGATGCGGTTGATTTAGTGACCCGGGAGCGGGCCTCACTGGAGCAGACCAGAAGGCAGTTCAAAGGGACAAAGCGCCCCGTGGAGGAATCAGTGGCTGAACTCCTTGAGGTGAATCGCTCCCTGCAAAAAGAGGTAGAGAAATTGCGTCATGAGCAACTTTCCTCACAGTTGGACGATGTGCTGAATCAAGCCGTCAATATAGGGGAGATTCATTTGGCTGTTGGACAGATTGGCGATGCAGGTATGGATATGTTAAGGGCACAGGGGCAGGAACTTCGTCAGCGCCTGAAAGCATCTAGTGTGGGGATCCTGGGGGCACGGGACCCTAGTGGACAAAAAGCTTATCTGGTGGTGGTGGTGACGGATGATTTATTGCCCAGGGGCGTGAATGCAGGGAAGATTGCGGGCCACTTTGCGCGTCAAATTGGTGGCGGCGGTGGAGGCCGCCCGGAGTTGGCGACCGCGGGTGGGCGCGAACCCCAAAAACTTACTGCGGTGCTCAAGAATGCAGCGGAATTGATCCGCAGCGTGCTGCCTGTTTCTGTCTGATCACGAACAAATTATGTGCAGTATTCGTTGACAGGGGTTTTTCGGAGGGGTGCCGGAGTGGTCGAACGGGGTGGTCTCGAAAACCATTGTAGGCATTGTCTACCGGGGGTTCGAATCCCTCCCCCTCCGCGTTTTCTCAGGATACAGATGATTCTACGGATATAAGATGACGGCGGGAGTTATGTCTCCACAGGAGTCCGTCGGTTGCTTTGCTTATTGAATGCACCCTCCATTTGGCATACAGCGAGATATGGCAGATCTGGATGGCAGGTTCTCTCATTATTATTCGGGTATGACCTTATGGGTTTGTTTTTCCCAAGAGGTCAGATTATATTTGAGAGATGGTTGAGTTCTGGCTGTATGAGAATACATACAGGATTAGAAATGCATCGATATTTCCGAGTTGGGATTGATCCGGATAGTGGATAATTGTTGATTGCAATGAGTAACACTGCGAGCCTGTCAAGCGCAAGGCGACAAAAGAAGGACGATTTCTATACCCAGTTGCCGGACATCAAGAACGAACTCCGGCACTACAAACGTCATTTCCAAGGCAAGGTGGTGTACTGCAACTGCGATGATCCGAGGGTAAGCAACTTTTTTGAATACTTCTCCAGGAATTTTGAGCATCTCGGGCTAAAGAAGCTGATAACTACCTGCTACAGGAACCAGCAGCGTGATCTGTTTTCCCGGCATGACTGTGAGCGGGCGATTTATCTGGAGTATTTTGGAGATCAGGATGGGAACAGGGTTCCCGATGCTCACGAAGTTGAGGTGAAGTACCTTAAGGGGGATGGCGATTTTCGGAATGCAGAATGTATTGAACTTCTAAAGCAGGCGGATATTGTGGTCACCAATCCACCGTTTTCACTCTTTCGTCCGTATGTGGCCCAGTTGATGGACTACGAGAAGGATTTTTTAATTATTGGGAATATGAATGCTGTCACTTATAAGGAGATATTTCCGCTAATCAGGGCAGACAGATTGTGGTTTGGCCCAAGCATAAGTAGTGGGGACAGGGAGTTTGGGGTTCCTGATCACTATCCATTAACGGCTGCGTCCTACAGAATTGATAGTAATGGGAAGAAATATGTTCGGGTTAAAGGAGTACGCTGGTTTACCAATTTGGAGCATAACAAGCGCCATGAGGATTTGATATTGTACAGGGAGTACTCTCCAGAGGAATATCCGAAGATGTCTAACGACAGCAACTTTTATCTGTGCAGTCACTTAAAAGTTTTAATCAGGAGGGAGTGGGGGATCCCGCTTGATAAAGTAATTGTCGATGAACCAGCGGCGCATGGACGGGATCGGGATCACATAGCGTCCATCGCGGTGGTCTAATACCCCATTTTTAAGCGCACGCTTGAAGACAGTGTCCGCCTCCTGCCTGCCGACCGCCTCCACAAGGGATTCCATAATTGCTTTTCCGGACTGCGTTTGATCCTGACGTGTACTCACAAAGGCTCTGGCAATGGCCATACGGTGATGCTCGTCCAGTCCCTCCGCTCTGGATTTATAAAATTTTATTCGTTGTATCTCCCCCATTTCGAGTACCGCCTGCAGGCCCTGCGGAGTCATCGCTCTCTTGTCTGTCCGGATCTGGAAAGCGGCAGCCTGCGCATAGGCGGCCACATGCTGCGGCCAGCCATGGGTCTCCCGCGCAATGGCATCAATCCAGGGCGCGGGATCCCCCTTCGCCCGCCCCTCCAGCTTGAGCCAGTCCTCAATCACCCTCCGCTCCGCTTCCGGTTTCAGCGGGCCCAGCTCTACGTAGCAATTCGCCTTAAATCTGGACACGCCCAGATCTTTGAAGGCTCGCTTCGTTGCACTCAAGCCGGCAGTGAGCAGCATCACGGGGCGCTCTATTTCCCCGTTATGGATGCTGTTAAGGAAATTCTGTACGAGTTCGCGGTGTTCCTGCAGCTGACCAGACTGCTGCCCCAGTATTTGCGCCTCGTCCAAGAATAGCAGGAGTGGAGCCTTTCCCCGTTCGATGATACTCTGAGGGGTGTGACCGGGGAGCCGAAACTTCGCAGCCCCCTGGATTTGAATCCATTTATCAAACCCGGCATTTACGGCAATCTCGTCAAGCAGAGGCATCCATCCATCCCCTAGCTTCTGGCACATAGTGTCGGTGTCCCAGAGTGCCCGTGTGTTCACACGTACCGCCTCCCAGCCTGTATTCTCTGCCAGTTTCGCGCACTCATGCAGCAGTGCACTCTTGCCTGCACCGGGCGCCGCCTGGATCAGAAAGGTGGTTCCCTCCTCCGGATCGTCCATCGCGAACTCCAGACGTTCCTTAAAGTCAGCCAGAATTCCCTTCCGCCCATGGAAGTATTTTGCCCTCCCCCGGTCTTTTATATTGTGGGATCTACGATCAGAATCACTCATGAGGTATAGTGACAGCTATACTGGAAGATACGCAATTGCGGGAAATTTGTGCAAATGTGCCTCTCCATCAGGGAAGGATTCCCCGCGCGGAATACCCCATCTGGTATACAGTTGAACGAAGTACGTGCAGGTCGCAGACTACCACCGCAAACCCTTCCGCATCTGGCGGAAAACGTTGGCCAGATAGAAGTGATTATGCCTGCCGGCATGGAAGGATTATGTGAGGTGTGGGGACATGTCATAACTCCTTCGGATTCGGCAGGGCGTATCTGGCAATCCAGAATATGTTCCTGCGTAATTTATATTATAGGAACATAAAACAAAATGAAGAGTTTTGATGGATAAACCATCCCCCTGTTCACATGACTGACACAGCAGAAGCCAAGCCGAAAACCCCTGCGCATGATCTCCCGCAAATCCGTCAGACGGATAAAGGCCCCGTGGTGCGGGCGGACTGGAATGCCGCCTTCAATGACCTGGCAGTTCCGCTTGGAGGACGATGGACGGGTGCCACAAAGGAATGGACATTCCCCGCCGGAACCCTAGCGGAAACAATTCAGCCGCATCTGGAGGCGTTCAAAAACTCGCGGGAGAAAGAGGCGGGGCAGGATCTGCCTGCAATGAACAGGGAACAGGAAAGGACCGGGGCAGATGGGATGCCGGCGAAGCCGGTGTATCAGATCACAGAGAAAGGGGATCAGATCTATGTCCATGCGCCCTATGACCGGGGGTTCATTCAGATGGCCAACGCAACCGGCGGGAGATGGAACCCGGACGAAAAGACCTGGGCCTTCCCGAAGGAGATGCGGGAGGATGTCACCAAGATGTGTGACCATGCATTCCACGGAAAAGGGGACCGGCAGGGAGTGAAAGCGATGGTGCGGAACATCGCGCAGGCGCTTGCCAGTCATTTGCCCCCGCTTCCGGTTGTCGGGAAGGGGGCGCTGCTCGTCGGGCGACTGGCCGTGCAGACCATTGCATTCGGGTACGATGGTCTCGACGGAGTGCGGAAGTCTCAGATGTTTCTGGGACACCCGCCCCGATTCAGGAAGACTGCGACAAGGAGTCTGGACGGACTGAGTGCGACGGCACCCAGTAATTTGATGGGGAATGAACTGGCGATGGAACGGGGGTTACAGATCGGACGATAAAATGCGCCTCCACGCAAGCCCTTACCTGATTCGTCATTTATACCTGTCGCTCTTTTTTCTTGGCTGCATTGCGGCCGCGCCGGTAACCGCGCAGAATTTTGATTCGGTGCTGGAGGGGATTCCGGTTCAGAAAGAAAATCGCTGTTCCCCTTATCACGGCAGTGACTATCCCTATGCGCAAAGCGTGGAACTGCAGGTGATTGAGCAGCTGGGGGGAATCTTCAGCCCGTATGATCTACGGTGTTTTCCGGATCGATACAAAACAGACATTGAGCACATGGTCGCCCGCTCGGAGGCGCATGACTCCGGGCTTTGCGCTGCACCTGCAGCGGTGCGTGCGGCCTTCGCCGGGGATGTGCTGAATCTGACGCTTGCCGATCCGGGCCTGAACCGCAAGCAGAAGGTTGCCAAGGATGCGGCAGAATGGATGCCTAGTCAGAACCGGTGCTGGTTTGCCTATCGGTCGGCCCTGGTGAAAAAGAAATATGGCCTGTCCATGGATCGTGCCGAAGCACGTGCACTGCGTCGTGTACTCCGCCGGTGTCGGAGCGTGGAGATGGAGCGGCCCTCGTGTGGGAATCAGCCTTGAGATTATGCCCGATACACTGGTTACGCCGATGACTCCAGGGTGCCTTACCGATGCCTGGTCCACCCCCGAGTCCACCGCACTGCAGCTGCTCTTCCTGGCCTATGAGGATGGGGGGCGGCGCTTGCAGTCTGCGCAGATTAACAAGCTGGCCTACATCGCACACGGCTTCTGTCTGGCGCGGACGAACCGCCCGCTGTTTGACAACAGCGGGAATCAGATCCAGGCCTGGAAGTACGGGCCGGTGGTTGTGAAACTCTATTATCTGCTGCAGCCCCTTGGGAAGGAACCGGCTGGTCTGTTTGGATTTCTGGACGCGTTGATGGCGCGGACAGAGCAGGATGCCTCTTCGCTGATGCCCCGCGTGGAGGATGGGAGACTCTGCTTTGCGCGTCTCGATCATTTGCGTGAGCAATGCAGGGAGGCATGCAGGGAGGTGGAGTGGGTTTATCAGAACTACACAGTCTACTCGGCAAGAGAACTGTCTCAGATGATCACCCGGCAGGGTACTCCCTGGCACACCGTCTATGGGGCCGCCGGCGACAACGGTCTGGGCGGGGACCTGGCAAAGAAGAACAGCGTGATTCCTGATCAGCTGATCCGGGATCACTACGCACAGCTGCCTTAATCACGGTGCCTAGACACACGGACTCAAGATGACCCCGGAAAATAAACGAATGCAAGCGCGATTCACACCGCCCGGACTGGACGGATTCCTGACCGAGGTTTCTGATATCCGGCGGGCCGTCAAAACCTGTATTCGGAATCCCGGTGTGAGATCACACGGGGAACGGAGGCGGATCTGGGATTTTCTGCATGACGCGGGGGTGCGTATGTTCAGACTGCATGTTGTGGATGGAAAGTTCGGAGGCAGTCTTGATGTGGTTCGTGGGATTGTCGGGCGGGCACAGCACCTGAAAACATCCTGGGATACTTCCCGGGGCGATCATGTCCACCTGCGGAAGGTGGACAGATTTCTGGCGGAACTGCCTGACTTGGTTGATCGCCCCATCAACGGACCATCCACTGAACCCCCTGCGCCGGGGCTCAATCCTCTGGTCCCGGCTGCACACGAATTAGAACGGTGAAATGCATCCTCCAGGAAAAACCGGGATTGCGGTCCAGCGTGACCGAATGCATGGGCAGCACGTCGATAACGCCCGTGCGGAGTTAGTGCGGGAGATTTGGGCGCTGCGGCGGGAGATCAAGCCGCTCGTCTGGGGAACCGCGCCAGTACCGGAGGAGGTGCGGGAGAAGGTAAGAGACTGGCTGGACGGTCTGGGATTGCGAGTCTTTGCACTGCATATCGTGGATGGTGAATTCGGCTTGCGGACGGACGTAGTAGCGGAGATCTCAATCAGATCCATGCAGCTCCACTCCTACTGGGAGTTGGCCGCGTCCGATCATGCACGCCTCAGAGAGGTGTATCAGTTTTTAGGGAAGTTGCCCGGACGTATTGATCTGGCAATGAAGCGGGCGCGGTTCGAACGGAAAGCATCGCCATCCCATACTGAAACCAGAAGCTTCCATCAAATACAACGCTGACATGGCTTCCTCAAAAGAGATTCGCAGGGACCTGATCAAACTCATCGCACTGCAGTCCGCGGCGTACGCGGAAAAGGCGTCGCAAGAAACGATTGACTATTTAGCGAAGAACAACAAACCCCCGCTCCCTGATGCGGTAATCAAGGCACAGCGACAGCACGGTCAGGCGGTCGCTTTGCGTGCGCTGCAGCGTGGACATCAACCGAACCTGGACTTACTGGAGGGGGACTGGAGAGGGAAGTCTCCCTGGTCGGCTGCGCCAGAGTGGTCGAACCGGCAGTTCTGGGAGAACCGTGTGGTGGGGGAGTGGTGGGCGCTGCTGCGGGCGCACTGGAGCGCGGGGTTGGGGGACGGGGCAGCGAAGAACTATTTTTGGCGACATGAAGAAGTGGGATTTCAGGGTAAAGTGGCGCATGTACAGAAGAACAACTCGGGGAGATTCGAAACGGAGGGAGAGTGGGAGGAGCGGAGAGCGGAGCGGGAAGGCACGGATTATTATCAGACCGGGGGGAGGCCAGTCCGCCCGGCGGTCATTGGACGAACTATTCGGTGGGGTATCGGGGATCGTCATATATTGAAGCGCAGATCGAGCATCTGGAAAGGGATGGGTATGCGTACGATGCCGAGTCGCAGCGCGTGATCGGCTCGGACGGGCAGGAATACTCAGCCCCGGAGCTTGCCCGCCCCGAACTTTCCGGGTATGAACTCCCGGACTGGCAGAAGTCGCTTTCGCCGGAGTTCAGGAGGGCCGTGAAGGAGATGGTCTCTGATTTCTGCCGGAAATCAGTCCGCGCGGGGAAGGACGAGGGGAAGTTGACACCGCGGTCCGGGGAGGAGGCGTATGCGGAGATCGTTCGCGCTGCCGAGGATCGGATAGGGAAGGCGCTGCAGCCTTACATTGACCGTGGCGGCGGGATCTATGGTGCGGATGTTCCGGCGTGGATCGCGCGGAGAGAAGCGGGGCGGGGGGGAAACGTCTGTGGCCATGTTATGACGGAGGCACGGGGTCGGATGGAGCGGGGTGTGCTCCGTGACCTTACCCGGTATCACGAGCGATGCACGAAGCAGATTCAGGCGGAGCGTGAGCGCTATCCCCTCGGTCTCTGCGCACTCGGCCGATGCCTCCACCGTGCAAGAGCAGTACTGGCAAGATGACGACCACTGGCCGCAAACAGGCGCTCTTTGAGCGGGTCGGAGACCTCCGGGCGGCGATTCGGGATGTCCGGGATGGACAGCGGGATGCCTGGGACACAATCAATGAGCTGACTGATTTTCTGCAGGCGGTGCCCCATCTGATAAAGTCTCTCTGTGATGAGATTGCTCCGTCGAAAACAGCGCAGTCTGAGAGGAGTCGCACGGTGCTGATGGCCCTCCGTGAGCATAAGTTTAATATATCCGTGAGGGAAGCGATCTATGATGCCCGCGGAGAATGGTATCACGCTCAGATGCGTGAAAGCAGAGGCGAACCCCGCGCTGAAACCTTCCGCGCACTTACGCGGATTGATGAGTTCCTGGATGAACTTCCAGACATTGTGGAGCGGGGACTGGAAAAGCCATTCGGTGACCGGGTGCGCCAGTCCCCGGGCTGCGAGGAGCCGATGGGGCTGACGCATCTGGATGATGCCGGCCAGGAACTGGAACTGGAACGCTAACGGTACAAATACCACGTAACATGTCACAAAGAACGTATGTCGGGCTTTCCCGCGGTAAACTCCGCGAAGTGGAGGCCTCCGCACAATCCACAATCACGGACATCCGGGCGATTGCGGATCAGATTCAGTCAGAGGGAAGAGGGACGGTGGAGCTGTCTCATCTTCTTGAACAGGCAATTACAAGCCTGCAGGAATGTTCGGCAGTCCTTTCATTGCTGCAGGAACCGCATGCAAAGGTCTCTCGTTATTCTGAGGGTGCCGATCTGCATGCTCCGGGGACGCTCTGGTTGGCCATTGAGGATCAGGCGCAGGCATATGCTGCGGAAGTGGTTTGGTGGGAGGCCGGTGAGAATGATTTTCGCGATCCCGTGGAGGCGATGAATGCGGCCACGGAGACAGCCGTGAATGCGATGACGAACATGGTCATGCTGGGAACGGGGGAATATTGGGATGGGCGCGGGGGGAAGCGGGATCCATACGGGGTCGAGTTAGAACCTAAATGGGAGGATGGGACGGCCATTATGAAATTTTGGGCGGAGTGTCAGGCATATGGACGGGCAGCGGCGGAAAATTCCGCCCGTGAATCCCGGGGCCTGAAGCCGTGGAGTTTTGGAGGTGTCCGTCTGTTTGCGGAGGAGCTGCACGGTGAATGGTGCTCCGAGCACCTTGATCCGCTGCCAGTCCACACCCGCCGGCCCGTGAACGATACCATGCCGCTGGGGTTGACGCATCTGGACCATTCCGAACAGGAACGGGAGCGATGATCAGGATGCCCCCCGTCCAGCCCCGCCCCCCTGCAGAACTTCGGTCCCTCGTCCTTCAGGCGCACCGGAATGGGGGGCGCGTGGCAGCCACGGACTGCATATATGAGGTCTGTGATCGGCAGGCCGGCGCGTTTGCGAGATACTTTGCTGAGCGCTTCACGGATATTGAGCTGGCAGTCCATGAAAACTATTTTCATCGGGAATTGGGGATGCACGTATCACGGGACAGTGTGCGGAAGATTGCGCAGGAAAAGATGGAGGAGTATACTGCGCGTGCAATGAAAAATGTCATTGACCGGAACGCGAATGACTGGTGCAGGATCGGCGGGCAGATGTCCGATTCGTATCGGTTGTATATCCCGACTCCTGAACGGGGAGGAGCGTACGCGCTCTGGATGGAGGCCGTGGCAGTGGGCATGGAATCCGCCCAAATGCTGTCCTGTGGACTGGCCTGGGAATATGTGGTAAAAGGGATTTCCCTTGACCGTGTCGTGAATAAAGCGCCGGACTACTGCGCAGATCCGCATTTAGCAGCACTGGGGATGCCTGTACGTGCGAAAATGGAGGCGGGGCAGCCCCTGGGGGATTGGATACGGGGAGAATACAAGGCGATATTGTCTGCATACTCCCCGCCGGAGGAGGGAAGGAAGGGGCTCGCGCGTGCGATTGAAACGGGGCGGGCAGCGGCCGTAATCCAACGGCTTCAGCCCCCGCTGGGAGACTGGCGTGCGTTGAACGGGCAGGCCTCGTGCAGTGCGGAGAGTATCTACGCCAAACCAATGGATGTTATCGGTGCAGATGTGCTCTACCCGCTGGTGCCCAGGCGTGGAACCAGTGCGTGGCTGCTGTGCATGAGTGGAGTGTACCAGGCCAATGCCTACGCACTGGGTTATCTGAAGAGTCTGTATAAGGAGGAGGTTTGGAGAGAGCGGGAGGCATGGGGATTCCGCTCTACCACGACATTGGACATGGTTCATGAGACTGGACAATCCTTAGAACGATAACCTGGATGGCTTTCCTATGAAACGAGCCCTTTTCTTTACGGACGAACAAGTACAGATACTTGTCCGCGGGATCCTTCTGGATGCACGGGAATGTGCCAACCTCACCTCGGAGGATATCCGAAGGAAGGTGCACCGGCGTTTCCTGAAAGAAGCAGAGCGCGGGCTTGCGCGGCAGGTGAGTATGGTACTGATGGACGGGAGCGAGGCTTTCAGGGGTGCCAGTGATGTGGAGCGGAGTATTCGCCTTGCCCGAGATGGATGGGAGCGGGTGAAGTTTGCATTCACTCACTGTGACCTGGTGGTGAACGAAGTGCAGGCGCGGGAGAAGATGCCCGTATATGCGATGGATGTAGAGAATGCCGCAATGAAAAGTATTGTGAGAGACAAAGCGCTTCATGTGCTCTATCGGCGCAAGGATGTAGAGGCCGCCATAAAAGATGTTCAGTCCTTTGTAAGGAGCGTGGTAAGGGAGGATTTTGCAGATACGGGGATGCCGCCTCTGGGCGTGATGCCGGCGCCGGATGCCGCACTGGAGCGATAAGCAACCTGGGAGACGATAGGTACCATGGATAAAACCGATAGACAAAACAACATTTCCGAACTTCATCGCCGGTTGGTCGAGAGCGGGAGAAGGGAGTGTGGCATGCAGGATCTGGAGGCGGGCTCCGAGAAGGATCGGGAGAAATTGGCCCGCATTGATCAGGCAGCGATCCGGGGGGGAATGGAGGTGCTTGAGCCTTATTGTGATGGGCAGGGGCGGGTATCCGGTACCGTTGACCCTTGGGCGGAGCGTTGGTCTGGAACCGGGATAGACAGTGTATGGCTAAAGGCGCGGGCAACGGGAAAACTCGCCGCCCGTAAGGAGTTGGAAGAAGTGGAGCGGGAGGGGTCTGCACCCTCTCTGCCCGAAATCCCGTTCGAGATGAGCGACCGGACACGGAAACCAAGAAAACTCACCGCCAGGGACTTTCGTTCACGGGTTTTTTTACAGAACGTTTACGCAAATTATCGTAATATTGAAGACGGGCCAAAAGGCGGATTCGTGACGGGGGTCGGGAATCCTGATTTTACGCTCCGGCAGATTCGCGGGGGACAGTATCGCCTTACTCTGTCCGCCGACCAGCTTCACCTGCGGGATGGGGCCATCTTCTATGATGCAACCGAGGACTGTTGTTTTCAGTCGAAGCCTGTCGGCAAAACCGCCATAGAAGCAACGCGTCTGATTCCCCGGTCTGCCGGCATCCGGGCATATTGCGAGTGGATGGAGTTCTGCAGAGGTGTGGCCGCAAGAGAGGCAAAGCTTTACCGTCCGCCTGGTATGGGGAGAGATGATCCCGTGATTGCGCGGCGGTCACTTAAAGAGAAAGGGTATGATCGTGCGCAATGGGAGCGCTCCGAGATGTACTATGAGATCAAACACCAACTGGCGTGGAGATACGTGGGGGAGAGGGTGCTGGACAATGTCAGACATGATGATCCAACGGTGCAGGCGGTCGGGAAGGAGATGGAGGAGTTTCTGTACCCCGTCCTTCATTACTGGGCCTCAGCGGGAATGGAAATCGAGGACAATGAAGTGATGGGAGGAGGAGGGGGGGCCCTCTGCGATGCCTGGACAGAATGTCAAGTCCGGGGGCGGTGGATCGCTTTCCGGGATGTGATCGGGATTGATCACGAAGAGGCGGAACTCGCCGCAGAAAACGAGCTGAGACAGATGGGGATCGAGCCCGCATATGAGCAGGCCCCCATAGAGATCGGGGTACAACCGGATGCGCCGGCTACACTGGGGATCGGGGAATCGGATTACGGGGCGAGTATGGGGCGGACGCACCTGGATGATGTCGGCCGGGAATTGGAACGCTAGCGGTACAAAGATCACGCAGCATGTCACGAAGAACGTATGTCGAACTCTCCCGCGGTAAACTCCGCGAAGTGGAGGCCTCCGCACAATCCACAATCACGGACATCCGGGCGATTGCGGATCAGATTCAGGCAGGGGGCGCAGGGGCGGTGGAACTGTCTCATCTTCTTGAACAGGCAGTCATAAGCCTGCAGGAATGTTCGACAGTCCTTTCAACGCTGCAGGAAACACAGGAGAAGAACGGGATGGATTTCGTCGATATAGAGGCGCGGCCAAGAGGGATGTGTGCGGTATGTGAAGATGCCTCTGTATCCCTGGTGCTGGGGCATTGTGCAGTGTGTAACCAGGCACAGGAAGAGGAGTGGGATGTTTATTTGAGGGAATGGTTTCTCTACAAAGATGGATATGACGCAGGTTTTTAAGGTCATGAAGTCTGCACGGACGCGAATGAGGTCGCGGGCGGTGATCGCGCGGGATACCGGGCAGTATCGTATAACAAGAGTATGTTTCTGCAGCAGCTTAAAAGTATGATATAAACATGACAGACTCCCATCCCGAAACCGATCCCCGTACCTGGCAGGATGCGCTCCGCGAAATAGACCTTCTCACTGGAAGCACACGCCAAACGAGCCACCTCCGATCCCGGGTAACCACATCTGCTGCAGCTGCAGCGTGCAAGGCCTACGGTTTTGAGGTAAGCCAGCTGCACTCAGATGGTTCTCTGACCGGAGAAACGAGAGCCGATCAGCAGGCGTGCATTCAGGCCATTGTGTCTGCGGTCGACATGATGTTTGACTATATCAGGCCGGATCTGGAAAGGTGTATAGAGATCCTGAAACATGGCAGAGTTCCCGATCCCGCAAAGGTGGCTTACATTGTCCGCGGGGGCTGGGAGAGAACGGAGATGCTGGGCAGGATTTGTGTAAATCACATCCATAAGCACAAAAAGTGCGACAAAACGGCTATATTAGCAGAGTTCCACGGCAGACTGGAGGCAGATAAAACTTCACCGGGTTTTGGCCTCCAGAAACCCAGGGAGCGGGGACTGGAACGGTAATCCCCGCAGTTATCCAATTCAATCAAACTACAATTTCCATGATATCAATACACATCAAAATTACGAGCGCAGAGGAGGTCAGCAGTTCACTGAAGACAGTAAGGACTCCTCCCGACATGAAGCGGGGGGATATCATCCGTATCTACCCGATTATCCCAACCTTTGACAGTCTGTGGGGAACCCTGACGCACTGTATAGATCCGAAGGAGAATGAGTGGGGGTACGATCCGATCACACTGCAGGAACTGTCGGATATCCTGGCCCAGCGTGTTGGTGTTGAGGATCTGGACGAGCCGGGTGACGAGGTCTTCAAATATATCTTTCGTGATCTCCTTGCCGCATTTCAGCAGGGCAATAGAGATGCACACATCCCCGCCTCGTGATGTTTCCAGATTTAGACCCGAAGCTTAAGCAGTTAACGAACGAGATGTGGGACATAGAAGCCGGTGCTAATTCAGATTCGGAATTGCTTCCTTATGAGGATAGATTCAACACGGAGGAGGGGCTTTGCATTTATTGCGGCTGTGAGGAGGAGCCTGAAAACCACACCGTGGAAGATATCGGGTACTGCAATTGCTAGTCAAATACAGAGACCGAACATGGATACAGTGAGAAGGATAGTCATCGCGTCGGCGGAGTGTGGTGAGGAAGGGTTATGGGTGCTCGAAGAGAAAGTTATCTACCCCCACACAGTCGCTCCTGGTGCAATCCGGAAGCAGTATGCGGTTTTTAAATCGCTTCCGTCTAGCCTGAATTCCCAACCAGAATACCCTGGTGTCGCATAAAGACTGAAAATCCTACCCTAATTAGGCGTATTTGTATATTTCTTTGCCATAAATGTCATTTTATATTGGCTTTTAGCATACATAATCACTTACTCTTATTTGAAATAGACCAATCCTGTCATTCTCTGTAAAATCAGATTTTTCTTGATTTTACCCACTCCACATCTCCTGATTCCCAGTTTCTCTGTGCAAAACTACCCGAATTTCTCAGATTTGCTTTTCTCAAGATTTATAATTAACTTAGTGACTATCATAACTATTTGCCATTTTTAAAATGACTCAACACGCCGACCTCTTCCTCCAAACCACCTCCCGAAACCACCGGGACTACGAAATCCTCCGTGCGGTTCATGTCGAGCAGTCCCCCTTGAAAGTCCTGGCCAAACGCTTTGGATTGTCGCATGGCACCATCCGGAATATCTGCTCCCGCTTTGGCCAGAACCCGCACATGAATTTCTTTCGCCCCGATCAAACAGATGCCGACCCGCGCAATCCACCGAAAGCCGATCCCTCCGAAGTACAGCGCATGCGTGCGAAAAGGAAAATGCGGATTCTCGAACTACGCGAAAATCAGCAGCATTCCGTTGCCGAGATCTGTAAGATTCTCAAAAAAGAAAACTTCTCTGCCAGCCCCTCCAATGTTGCACGCATCCTGCGGGAGGCGGGCTTCAAGAAACTCCCGCGCCGAACCCGCAAGCAACGACAGGAGGCCGTGCAGGTCCATCGTGCTCCCCAGGCGGATGCTCGCCTGCTGGATCTGTCCACACATCATTTTACAACCCGTTACGGCGGACTCTTTCTCTTTGCCCACGATCTCGCACGCATCGACCTTGACGGCATGCTCCAGACCTGCAAGATGCCGGGAAGCGTCATGATTCCTGCGGGAGCGGCCATGCGGGCATTGCTGGGCATGAAACTCTGGGGATACCGACGCACCTCTCATATCATGGAGGATGTTCTGGAGCCGGGACTCGCACTGTTCAGTGGACTCAATGCCATCCCCAAGGTCAGTTCCCTCTCCGAGTATTCGTGCCGGGTTCATCCCGATTCCCTCCGCCATCTCATGGAGCGGTGGCATGTTGCGGTGCGCACCCTTGGAATCTCGCTGGGATCAGGAACCTCCTTTGACCTGGACTTTCACACCATCCCGTATCATGGCGATGATGCCTTTACCGAAAAACATTTTATCTCCAAACGGAGTCGGAGCCAGAAAGGAATCCTCTCACTTGTCGTGCGGGATGCGGATGCACGCATGTTCGTCTATGCCGATGCACGAGTCCGGCAAAGGGATCGGCAACAGCAACTCATGCAGTTTATTGAGTTTTGGAAAGAACGGACCGGATCCCTTCCCCGTGAGGTAGTCTTCGACAGTACCTTCACCACCTATGCACAACTTCAACAACTGAATGAATTAGGAATTGACTTTCTGACGCTGCGAAGGCGATCCAAAAAGATGGTGGCCGAACTGCTGCAGGCCCCCGCGAATCAGTGGAAGCAGATCCGGCTCACGAACATCGGACGTACCTTCCGAAATCCGCGTGTTCTGGAAAAACTCATTCGGATTCGGGATTACAAAACCGACGTACGGCAAATTGCCATTATTGATCTTGGACATGATGCCCCAACCCTGCTGATGACCAATCAGATGAAGACCAAGGCAAGTGAGCTCATTGACCGGTATGCCCGGCGAATGATCATTGAAAACACCATCGCGGATGCCATTGACTTCTTTCATATGGATGCACTCAGTTCGGCGGTCCCCCTCAAAATTGAGATGGATCTGCAACTCACCCTCATGGCCAGTATGCTTTATCGCCTGTTTGCCCTCCGAATTGGAAACGACATGCAAACCGCAAAACCCGGCACCCTCTTCCGAAAATTCATTGAAAATCAAGCCAAAGTCCAAATCCAGCCGGAGCAAATTATCGTCACCCTATCCCGGAAATCCAATCATCCCTATCTCTTAGCTGCCGGATATACCGAATTCAACGATCCTATCCCATGGCTTGATCATCGACGATTGAAGATCCAAACGCGATAAACGTAAATTCGCTAATTGTCACTCCAAAAACCTGCAAAATTATGGTTGGGAATCCAGGCTAGTGTTTCTGACAAACGTCAACAAATGAACCAAAAACATTGTATCTTGTTTGAGTGATTATGTCTGAACTATCAACGAACACAAACCGACTCCACGAACTGCTGAGGAAACTGCAGAAGGAGGGGCTAAGATCCCACGAG
>JAJEFL010000137.1:0-41521 GCA_022820435.1 Rhodothermales bacterium | reverse complement strand
CTCCCCGATTGCCTACACAACATCATCCGCTTGATGCTATGCCCGTTAACGATTGTAAGACAAAGTCCCCCGCTGGTTCAAGGACACGGCAGCATGTGACGATCTGCTTTCGTCTGCGAGGCAACAGGAAGACCTGCCGGTTCCTGAATGAACTGACGGGTGTCAACCGGTATCTCTGGAATGCGGCGCTGGCAAAAGCCAAAGACGATTACGCGGAAACTGGACAATCCCAGACCTCCCAGTTTGATTTCTACAAGTGGTATAAAGTACACAAGGATACGGTCGCACCATGGCTAAGAGAGTATCCCGTGAACGCAACTCGCACGGGACTGAAGGATCTATCGGATGCCTACAAACAGTTCTTCAAGAAAAAGCGAGGGTTCCCTAGGTTCAAGAAAAGGGGCAAGGCGAAAAGAAGTTTCGCCGTAGATGTGTCAGGGGGGAAGATGTTTTCAAGGAACGGGTATTTTCGGCTAAAGCGGGGCATGTATGTGAAGATGCTGCGATTTTATCGAGTGAACCGCTATACAAACCCGGTGCCCAAGACGGCCCGCATCTTTGAAGAAAATGGAAACTGGTATATGATGATCGTCTATGAAGTGGACGCGACCCTGCAAGATGCGGACGGCATTGGCATTGGGGTCGACCGTAATTGCGGGCAGGTTGCGGACAGTGCGGGAAGGATCTTCTACCTGACCGACACATCTGGTATTGAAAAGCGCATTCAGAAACTTCAACGCCGACTAGCGAAAAAACAGAAAGGAAGTCATTCCTGGAGGAAAATAAAGAAAACCATTGCACGCCATGAACGCAAGATCAAGAATATCCGAAGGAATGACTTGCGTCATATTGCCTTATCAATCACCGAAATCTCTACGCTTGTCATCCTGGAAGACCTGAAAACCAAGGGTATGACCGCAAGCGCGAAAGGAACGGTCAAGAATCCGGGCAGGAATGTGAAGCAGAAAAAGGGACTGAACCGCTCGATACTGGGAACAGGATGGGCGATACTGGAGCAGTTCCTGCGGGAGCGAGGCGTGGTGATCAAGGTACCCCCGCATTATACATCGCAGACATGTAGCAAGTGTTCCTGTGTGAACGCAAAGAATCGGCAAAAGCAGTCCAAGTTTCTATGTCTGGCGTGCGGGTACCAGGCGAATGCGGACACGAATGCGTCCGTAAATATCCGGGTGTCGGGGATG
Organism: Rhodothermales bacterium; assembly: GCA_022820435.1. Taxonomy (GTDB): domain Bacteria; phylum Bacteroidota; class Rhodothermia; order Rhodothermales; family Bin80; genus Bin80. The sequence goes on along the minus strand of JAJEFL010000137.1, from coordinate 40,319 downwards.
GCGTCCTGGCACGAATTGTACCGAACGGGTTGTGGAGCCTATGGTAGACCTGTCATTGCGGAGCGCAAGCCTGCAACCGGGCAACAGGTGATGAAGCACCAAAAAGACTATGCAGTAAGTTGTTACTGATAGATATAATTCCCTATAGATAAGATGTCGGGTAAATCTCAACCTGTCTCCCCTCGATGGCTCTCGGATGAAGATCTCTATTTTTGGGATCAGGGAGAACTGATCAAGAGTTACGAGCGGCTTGGCGGGCATTTACAAAAAGATGGTGCATGGTTTGCGGTCTGGGCTCCTCATGCAGACACGGTTCATGTCATTGGGGATTTCAATGACTGGAGTACAGAGGCACATCCCATGCAGAAAATCGGGAGCGGCTGCTGGGAATGCTTTGTTCCGGGTGCGCTGCCCCGGCAGCGCTACAAATATCGTATTCGGAACGGCCTGCATGTAGCGGACAAGTGTGATCCCTTTGCCGTTCAAATGGAACCGCCTGTGTCCCATGGAAGCAGTGTGCAGGGGCTGTCGGCGGTGTTGAATCCCCTGCAGTATGACTGGCAGGATGAGACGTGGATGAAGGAGCGGGACGGGGCGGCAACGCTGGACAGGCCGATCTCCATCTACGAGGTGCACCTTGGGTCATGGAAACACAAAGAGTACGGCATCTCTCTATCCTATCGGGAACTTGCCACTGCACTTGCAGATCATGTCAGCAGCCTCGGGTTTACGCATGTGGAGCTGCTTCCGGTTGCTGAGCACGCCTTTTATGGATCCTGGGGATATCAGGTCGTTGGATACTTCTCCCCGACCTACCGGTATGGTACTCCCGAAGATCTGATGTTTTTGATTGATACGCTCCATCAGCGGGGGATTGGTGTAATCGTGGACTGGGTTCCCGCCCATTTTGCCACCGATCCGCAGGGGCTGGTGTATTACGATGGATCTACCCTGTTTGAGTACGATGACCCCAAAATGCGCTATCACCCCGACTGGGGCACCTATATTTTTGACTATGGCAAGGCCGGGGTGCGGAATTTTCTGATCTCAAACGCACTCTTCTGGCTGGACAGGTATCACATTGATGCACTGCGCATGGATGCCGTTGCCTCCATGCTGTACCGGGATTACTCCCGTGATGATTGGTCTCCAAACATGTATGGTGAGCGTGAGAATCTTGAAGCAATTGAAGTTCTCAAAAAAACGAACGAGGCCGTCTATTCGCACTTTCCCGGTGCCTTTACGATTGCGGAAGAATCGACCGCCTTTCAGGGAGTATCCGCCCCGACCTATGATCAGGGACTCGGGTTCATGTACAAGTGGAATATGGGCTGGATGAATGATGTTCTTGAATATATGCGTGAAGATCCGGTGCACCGCAAGTATCACCACAACCGGTTAACCTTCTCTTTCGTGTACGCCTTCAGTGAGCACTATATACTTCCGCTTTCGCATGACGAGGTGGTTCACGGGAAGGGATCTCTGTGGAATCGTATGCCGGGAGATGAGTGGCAGAAAGCCGCCAATTATCGTCTTCTTCTCGGACATATGTATGGACATCCCGGCAAAAAGATGCTCTTCATGGGAAGTGAGTTTGCACAGACTCAGGAATGGGATCACGACCATTCGCTGAACTGGGATTTGGTCGGCAGCCCGTTGCATGGCGGGATTCTCCGCCTTGTAAAGGATCTGAATACACTGTATCTGGAATGTCCTGCACTCTGGAATGATGCGCCGGACGGCTGGGCATGGATCGGCGAGCATGTGAATGATTCTATCCTTGTCTATGAGCGCAGGCAGGGCTCCGAAAGCGTCGTGTTCGCGCTGAATATGACCCCGGTCCCGCGGGAGAATTTCCGGATTGGGGTCGGTGAGAAAGGCATTTGGCGTGAGCGGTTAAACAGTGATGCGTCCCTGTATGGAGGAAGTGATATCGGCAATATGGGGCGTGTCGAGAGCATGCCGGTTCCCTGTCACGGCCGCCCCGCAAGTATCGTTGTTGTGCTCCCGCCGCTCGCCTTTCTGGTGTTCAAGAAAGATCCCTGATGCAGTTTATGCATCCTATTGCCGTTAAACCCGTTATAACAAAGAATTTAACCCTGTTAACCTGATGACCAATTTCATCATGAAATATTTCTCTCTCCTGCTGCTTTTTACTGTGTGTCTATACGCCGCGCCGTCAGTGGCGTATGCCCAGATTAATGCAATCGGCATTGCAACGGAAGTCGTGCATAATTCCGTGGTTGTGGGACACCCGGTCCCTGATGAAGAAACTCCGGGATCCGTCTACATCTATCATATGGAAGAGAATGAGGGCTGGCAGGTTGCCAGTGAGTTCATGGCTTCCGATGCGTCTGCAATGGATGGGTTCGGCTATCAGATCGTTGCAGATGGCGACCGACTTGCCGTTGGTGCTCCCTCCATGGAGCAGGCGGGAGGAGCCGTGTACATCTTTACCCGTAATCAGGACACCGGTGAATGGGAAGAGACGGCCAAGCTGAGCGGCTCTGCAGAGTCCCCCATTGGAGGAAGCGTTGCGTTTGCAGGAGATCTGCTGGTTACCGGTGGTATGACCGGTGTAGACTCCACTGCCAGTTCCGTGTCTGTGTATACGTCCGGTGAGGATGGTTTTGAAAAAACCGGAGAACTGACCCATGCCGATGTGGAGGCTGCAGATTTATTTGGCACGGCCGTGGCTGCAGCAGGCAATGGAACCATTTTTGTTGGTGCTCCCGGTGATAACGAAGGTGCGGGTGCCGTCTATCATTTTGCAAATCACGATGGTGCGTGGCATGGTGAGCAAATCCTCAGCGGCGATCACGAGACGATCAGTGGCCGTGCTCTGGGTGCTTCCCTGCAATCTGCGGGCGATTTGATGCTCCTTGCAGGTGCGCCGGGGATTGTCCCGAATATTCCGCCTGCCCAGCCGCCTCCCTCCGGTAAAATTGTCTGGGCCTCCATCGAAGAAGCGGGTGCTGAAGTGGTTCAGGTCCTGGATGGAGAATCCGGCGGGCAGTTCGATATCTTCGGGCTCGGATTCAGTGCGGATGACGCAACCCTGCTTGCAGGTCTGCCCATCGCCGGTGGACAGATGGGCGTGGTGTGGTCCTACGAACTGGATCCGGAGTCTATGCAATGGACAAAAACCGGCATCATCGAAGCGGGGACCGGAGATCAGCTCTTCGGTATGGTGATCTCTGTTGAAGGACCGACTGCCGTGGTAAGTGCACCCGTATCCAACCTTGGAAAAGGTACGGTCCGTGTTGCCAGCATGAATACCGAAACCGGAGAATGGACATCCAGCGAGGCCCTGAAAACCGGCAAAGAACTGGTACTCCTCTCCAGTGGCGCCATGGATTGCACGGACGGCGTGGCCGGGCAGTTTGAGTGTGGCAATGTTGATCTGCTCTCCTTCATGACGATTGAGGATCTTGGTGGCGAAGCCGGTGTCAATACGAATGATGTCTGGGGATGGGTTGACCCCGACACGGATCGGGAATATGCTCTGGTCGGACGCACCAACGGCACTTCATTTATCGACATTACCGACCCGGCCAATCCCATACTGAAAGGAGATTTACCGCTCACCGAAGGGGCAACCCCGAATTCCTGGCGGGATATCAAGGTCTATGCAAACCATGCATTTGTGGTTGCGGATAATGTGGGGGAGCACGGTATGCAGGTCTTTGACCTGACGCGTCTGCGTGAGGAAACCGACGGACCGGCCACCTTCACCGAAGATGCACTTTATGATGGCATCGCCAGCGCCCATAATGTGATCATCAACGAAGATACCGGGTTCGCTTATATTGTGGGAAGCAGTGGAGGTGGGGAAACCTGTGGCGGAGGACTCCACATGGTGGATATTCGTGATCCTCTTTCACCGCAGTTTGCAGGCTGCTTTGCGGATACAAATACCGGAAGATCCGGTACCGGGTATTCACACGATGCGCAGTGTGTGATTTATGAGGGGCCGGATACCGAGCATCAGGGAAAGGAGATCTGTTTCAACTCCAATGAGACCGCGCTCAGTATTTCGGATGTCACGGACAAAGAAAACCCGCTGGCGCTCTCTGTTGCCGAATATCCGAATGCCTCCTATACGCATCAGGGCTGGATTACCGACGACTTTGAGTATTTCTACATGAATGACGAACTGGATGAACTAGGTGGAAAAGTTGTCGGGACGCGGACCCTTATCTGGAACATCACGGATCTGGATGATCCTCTGCTGGAGAAGGAATTTATGTCAGAGAACCTGTCCAGTGATCACAACCTCTATATTGACGGGGATGTGATGTATCAGTCCAACTACATGAGCGGGCTGCGCATCTTTGATATCAGTGATCGCACAAACCCGGCTGAAATCGGTTTCTTTGACACCTATCCGGTCGGCACCGACAAGCCGGGCTTTGAGGGATCCTGGAGCAACTATCCCTATTTCCCCAGTGGCACCATTATCATCACCAGCATTGGTGAGGGGCTTTTCATCGTTCGGAGACAGAACCTTGATATTTGAGCAAATTTCCGGTTGTATGCGAATAAAACTCTTCGGCAGTATTGCATTTTTCCTGATACTGCTTCACGGCGATGGGCTGGCACAGTCTTCGTCAGGCAGTTTTACCCGTGATGTGTTGCCGGTGATTCAGGAAAAATTTGCTCCGCTTCTGGGGCGGGAGACGGGCCTCTCCCTTGAATCATGGGATACGATTATTGCGGGATCCGATCACGGGGAGGTGGTCATCCCGTATGATCCAGACGGGAGTTTACTGATTCGTCTGGCGACCATGCTCTCTAGTGAGGACTCGCTAAGCGTACAGGCCGCGAATTTGTCGGAAGAAGATATCCTGATCGTTCGGGCCTGGATTGAGCGTGGCGCCCCGAACGACGAGGGGCAGATTCCTTATGCGGATGCCTCCAATCTTCTGTATGCCTGCGTTCAGGGAGCCGCCAGAGTTGCGGTCATTGATATGGATGCGAATCTGGTCATCCGGACGATTGACCTGCAGGAGCTGGGTTTTACCGAAAACTCCCGGCCGCATCATGTCGCCGTTGAACCTGACGGATCTGCATTCTATGTATCTCTGATCGGAGACGATATCGTACTGAAGTTCGACCGGAATAACGAGTTGATAGATCAGACTGATTTTGAGCGCCCGGGGATGCTGGTGGTCAGCCCCGCAGACAGCCTGCTGTTCGTGGGGCGCTCCATGAAGGCCGTCAACCCCCCGCAGCGAATCGGCATCATTGAGCGCAGCGGGATGGAGATTGAAGAATTTGATGTATTCCTTCCCCGCCCCCATGCTCTGGCAATCAATCCAGCCGGTACGCATGTGTATGTAGGAAGCCTGGCACAAAATGCTATGGCCTCAATTGACATTGGCAGCGACAGCGATGAAATGTTTCTGCGACCGATCCAGGGAGAGCAGCACACACTGGTTCAATTTGCTGTTTCTCCAGATGGTCAGATGATGGTCGCGGGAGGGCAGCTTAGCGGGGAGTTTTTCTTCTTTGACCTGTCGGATCCTTTTAGGCCATTCCCGGATGGATCTATCAAGGTCGGGATGGCACCGTGGCATCCCGTGTTCAGCCCGGATGGCAACTTTGTCTGGTTCGGCAACAAGATGGGCAATCGTGCCACGGTCGTGGATGTTGCCGAGCGCACCGCTGCCGCAACTGTTGAAGGTCTCTCAGAACCCCATGGGGCGGCGGTCTCGCCGGACGGGCGCAATGTGTACATTTCCAACAACAACCTCAAGGGAGCCTATGCAGGGCGATATATATGGCAGGATGGTCATCTTCCCGGGGTCATTGCAGTTATTGACGCGGAATCTCGTGAAATCACAAAAATGCTTGAAGTGGGGCCGAACCCTACGGGTCTCGGCACCCGTTAGGGGCTGGATCCAGTTTGCTTTTTTTCTTTCTTTCCTGTCCGGCTGCGTAACCATACGGACCGCAGAGCGGGATCCGGCGGTATTTGTGCCCTCTTATGTTCAGGAGATCTACGGAATTGAGGTACTTGGAACAGATGGCGAATCCATGGATCATCCGTTCCATGGCGGATTTAATCTGCCCAGACCCCAACTGCTGGACATTGACGGAGATCTGGATCTGGACCTGTTTGTTCAGGAGTTAACCGGGCACATCAAGTATTTCGAAAACACCGGCACTCCCACGGTCCCCTCGTTTACCTGGCGCAGCGATCAATATGAAGGACTGGATGTCGGAGAATGGTACCGCTTTGTTGATCTGGATCGGGACGGTGACTACGATCTGATTGGCGAAACCGTCTTCAGTTATGTACGTTTTTTTCGCAACGAGGGAACGGTCACTGCCCCGTCTTTTGCTGCCCCCCTGGATTCCTTACCGGATGCTGCGGGGGAGCCTCTCTTTATGGATCGTCAGAATATTCCGACCATTATTGATCTGGATTGTGACGGATTTCTGGATCTGTTTATTGGCCGTGTCAGTGGAACGGTACTGCACTATGAATCGGTTGGCAGGGACGAGTCGGGGCTTCCGCGATTTCAGCTGGTGACGGAGCGGTTTGAGGACATCGAGATTCTGGGCATGTTTGCGACGCTGCATGGTGCGAATGCGCTTTCGTTCCACGATATTGATCAGGATGGGGATCAGGATCTCTTCTGGGGAGATTTTTTTGAAGCCGGCATTTTACTGATCTCCAATACGGGAACCTGTGCAGAGCCGAATCTTCGCAATGAGCCCGTTGCCTATCCGCCGGATGATCCAATCAGGACCAGCGGCTACAATTCTGTTCTCTTTGCCGATCTAGACGGCGATGACACCGATGAGCTTCTGTTCGGAGTTTTAGGTGGCGCCTTCAATCCCAACACATCTGCGGTGGAGAATCTTTACTACATGGATCCAACCCCCGATGGTCTTGAGACCAAAACAAAAACGTTATTATCGGGCATTGATGTCGGTGCAGACTCGTACCCTGTATTTGCGGATCTGGATGCAGATGGAGACGAGGATCTACTGCTGTCTAACAAGATCTCGACCCATGATTTCAATACAGGCGTGATCCACTATTTTGAAAACACTTCGGTGACCGGGCATCTTCGATGGGAGCAAAGAGAGCCGCTGAACATTGGAGGCCACTACAACCTTGCACCGGCGGTGGCGGATCTTGACGCAGATGGAGATCTGGATATGCTGGTTGGCACCTGGAACCGGGGCAGTTTGTATTTTCGGAATGACGGAACTCCGGGTGTCCCGGACTTTGTATTGGACGAAAGCAGGACGGTGACGCTCACGCGCGGCAGCAACAGTACGCCTGTTCTTGTGGATATTGACGCGGATGGAGACCTGGATCTGTTCATTGGCGAGTCATCGGGGGATCTGAATTTTTATCGCAATACCGGCAGTGCCGGTGTGCCGCAGTTTGAACTGGTCAGCGATAAATTTGAGGGAATTGATGTCGGGCGGCGGAGTGTTCCCCGCTTTGCCGATCTGGACGGCGACGGCGACCAGGACCTGATCCTGGGCCGTGAGGCCGGCGGTGTGCTCTTCTATCTCAATGAGGGCACCCCCGAGGTGCCTGTATTTGTTGAATCCGGCACGCTTCCTGCTCCGTTCCCGATCCTTGCGGTTCCTGCATTTACGGACATTGATCTAGACGGTGATCTGGATATATTCAGTGGCGGCCTGGGGGGCGGGCTGTTATTTTTCCGCAACGCGCAGCACTGAGCAGACTGAACTGCCCGGAAGCTTCTCAGGACAGGATTTGTTTAGAGGTATCGTATGCCGTGCATCATCGGTATACCGGACAGGCAGGCGCATATCCAGTTATCCTGTCCAGCGGTATTTGTCTGCCGGATCCGGGCAGCAGCAGACAGATCTGATGCAAACAGGTTTTCATGATTTTTGCCGTCTGTTTTTGCCTCAGAAAACAGAGTTCCTGACGCTAGACAGCCTTGATTTTCGGAAGAGGGTGCCGGGTTTTGCGGTTTGCATGTCGTTTCCAATTCGGAGGGCAAACAGGCGATAGAGCACACTGACCAACAATTATACTGTCATAATAGAATTCGGATTCATGGAGGCCAAAAAGACATTTATTTATATGTAGCCTGGGAGAATCCTCCCCCGATTTTTAGATCTATGATTCGAGTAAAATTATTGCTCAAAACCCTCAAATAGATTGTTAATTGAGGAGAAGTAAATGAAGGAACCTATGTCTTGGTCGGATCAGGCAAGGCAAAGGATTCAAGTCAATTCGGCCAGATTTGTAGCACCTTCAGAGGGTATGATGCTAGCACAAATTGACCTTAATGTGAGAAGATACGTTGAGTGGTATAGTTTATTTTTTGGCGCTGCCTAAGTGTAAGAATGCACCGAGGTTTGAGGTGCCCAGCACCCCGCTATACTGAAATGGCTCCCCATAGGTACATCCTGCCAATTGCCCGTATGTGCGGGCGCGTGCCTCAATCCACCCGAAAAATTGAATGTTCGAAATATAGGTTTCCGGCTCCTCGTTCTGCTCCTTGTACGTGGGACTGTGAATCTGGGAACCATAGCAGCGGAGTGCTTCGGTGCGTTGGTCCCAGGCACTGGTCACATCGACAACAAAATCCGGCTCAAAATGCCGGACCTCCGCAAAATACAACAGGTGATGGGGGCGCCATGGTGCAGCATCCGCGCTTTGATCCAGTTTCCGTAACCCCGAGTAAAAGCATGCATTCCGAACCAGATGATATGCGGCTGTGTGATCTGGGTGCCTGCAGTCGGCGGGATGTGTCATTACGATGCGGGGGCACCATCTGCGCAGCACGCGTACAAGAGCGTTCAATCCATCGGATGTAATATTGCCATCCGGAAGACCAAGGTTCTCACGCATGGTAAGTCCGAGAATGGTGGATGCCTTACGTGCCTCCTGGTCTCTTCGTTCGGGAGTTCCCCTGGTGCCCAATTCTCCACGGGTCAAATCCACTACACCAACACGAAGCCCCTGCCGTCCCGACAAAATTAATGTGCCCCCCACTGCTAGTTCAACATCATCTGGATGGGCACCAATCGCCAGCAGGTCAAGTTGCTCTGACATTATTTTGCGGCGACAAGGTTCAGGATCCGTCCAGGCACATAAATCTCCCGGCGTGGCGGAGCATCGCCCAGGAATCGCTTTACATTGGGTTCCTGTATTGCCACACGAAGAACCTCCTGCTTATCGGCCCCCGGTGCAACACGGATCGTTGCCCGAACCCGGCCATTGACCTGCACTGGCAAATCAATTAACTCCTCGGCAAGGTATTCCAGATTCAGTTCCGGCCAGAGAGCATAGGCCAATGAGTTTTCGTAGCCAAATTGAGACCATAACTCTTCTGCAATATGCGGCGCAAACGGGGCAAGCAAAAGGACAAACGGCTCGGCAATCGTGCGGGGAACTTCCTTCCATTTGAACGCTGCATTCACGAACTCCATCAATGCAGCGATGGCGGTATTCATGCGCAGATTCTCAATGTCATTGGTCACGCGCTCAATCGTCTGATGCAGGATACGTAACTGTTTCTCATCCGGTTCTTTTTCACTGAGCGGGTTTTCTGTGATCAGTCGCCAGATACGGCTAAGAAACCGAAATGTCCCGTGTACCCCCCGAGTACTCCACGGCTTCACCTGTTCCAGAGGCCCCATGAACATCTCATAGAGACGGAAAGCATCTGCTCCATACTGCTCAATGATCTCGTCGGGATTGATGACATTTCCGCGGCTTTTACTCATTTTGAATGCACGTACATCCAACTGGATATCGGGGGCATCTTTCAGTACAAAGCGTTCCCTGTCTTTGGCAACAGCCTCGACATCAATCTGAACCGGTTTCAGGATTATCCCCGTCTGGACTTCTTTTCCGTCGCTGACCTTTTCGGCGCTGACCCATTGCCCGGTTGCGCTGCTGCGCCAGGCAGTATATTCCAGTTCGCCCAGAATCATTCCCTGATGAACGAGTTTCGCAAACGGTTCCGGCGTTGAAACCACCCCCGCATCGTAAAGCACCATATGCCAGAAACGGGCATAGAGCAGATGAAGAACCGCATGTTCTGCACCACCGATATAGAGATCCACCGGCATCCAGTACTTTTCCAGTTCGGGATCCACCAGTCGCTCCGGGTTGCGCGGGTCAATGTAGCGCAGGAAGTACCAGCAGGATCCTGCCCACTGTGGCATGGTATTGGTCTCCCGTCTAGCGACCTCGCCGGTATCCGGGTTGGTAACCGTGAGCCACTCGGTGGCTAAAGCAAGCGGTCCCTCCGGGGTTCCGCTTGGTTTGAACTCATCCAGTTCGGGCAAATTGATCGGAAGCACATTCTCGGGTAACGAGTGTACTTCTTCGCTCTGAAAAACAACCGGAATGGGTTCGCCCCAGTAGCGCTGCCTGGAAAACAGCCAATCCCGCAATTTATAATTCACTTTACGGCACCCCACCTTCTGCTCCTCAAGCCAATCCAAGATGCGCTTTTTGGCATCTTCAAGGTGAAGACCATCCAGAAATTCACTGTTCATTGCCGGACCATCTCCTGTGTAGGCCAGTCCAGTAAAATCCGGAGGCGGCTGAACCGTACGGCGAATGGGGAGATCATACTTTGCAGCGAACGCCCAGTCGCGTTCATCCTGACCTGGAACCGCCATGATCGCCCCGGTTCCATAGGAGTACAGCACATAGTCTGCGATCCAGACAGGGATGGATTCCCTGTTGACAGGATTAATGGCGTATGCTCCCGTGAACACCCCTGTCTTCTCTTTCTGGAGTTCCGTTCGCTCCAGATCGCTTTTACGGGATGCGAGATCCTTGTAGTTTTGAACTTCATCCCGCTGGGCTTCGGTAGAGATTTGGTCTACCATCGGATGCTCCGGAGCAAGCACCATGTAGGTTGCCCCAAAGATCGTGTCCGGGCGTGTGGTATAAACACGGATGCTGGCAGCATCCATATCCTGAACAGGGAATTCAATGTCCGCTCCTTCACTGCGCCCGATCCAGTTGCGCTGCATTTCCTTAGTGCTGACGGGCCAGTCCGTCTCCTCCAACCCATTCAGCAGCCGTTCTGCATACTCTGTAATTCGCAGCACCCACTGCCGCAGCATCCGCCTCTCACAGGGATAGCCGCCAATGTCACTCTTTCCATCCACCACCTCCTCATTTGCGAGGGTTGTACCTAATTCCTCACACCACCATACGGGCACTTTGGCCTCATACGCCAGCCCGCGTTCAAACAGTTTTAGAAAAATCCATTGAGTCCATTTGAAATAACCGGGATCAGTCGTGTCAATCTCACGATCCCAGTCGTAGGAGAAGCCCAGGGATTTGAGCTGCTTTCGGAACCGGCCAATATTTTGTTCGGTTGTAACGCGTGGATGTGTTCCTGTCCGCAGTGCATACTGTTCGGCAGGGAGTCCGAAGGCATCCCATCCAATTGGGTGCAGAACATTGAACCCGCGCATCCGCTTGTAGCGTGCCACAATGTCGGTCGCCGTGTACCCTTCGGGATGCCCGACATGGAGCCCTGCCCCGCTGGGATAGGGAAACATGTCCAGCACATAGTATTTGGGTTTGGTCGTATCAACCTTGGCGGGGGTACGGAAGGTTTTCTTTTCCTCCCAGTATGCCTGCCACCGGCTTTCAATTTCCCGAAAAGGATATACCGCCATTTTTAATTGAAATTTAGAAATTAGTTCTTCCACGAACAAGATTGGAGCCGCCGAACGGGAAACCAATATTTTCAGGATCGGAAGCGTGAATTACGGGGTCCAGGATTACAAAACTGAATTTTCGCAATGGCGTGAGATTGACGGTGTCCATACAGAAATCGGGAATGTATCTGAGGGTGCGGAATCTCACTCCACTGGGAGTATGGTTTCGGGACAGGATGGTCGGGGATGCTTTTAGACAGGGAGATCTGCCGTCTCCTCCTGATTATCGAAAAATATTAGAAAAAGAGTCCCCCGGTAAATAAAGCACCTGTGACCGCTATCCCCATTCCAACAATCCAGCATACAATCCAGGTTTTTTGAGCACACATGTGGCCGTGCCAGGCATTTATTCTGCTCCGCACAACTTTGCACGCACCATACACAGACTCTCGGGTTGCGGGATTTTCATTTTTCTGAGCAACGGAATCTATAATCACATCCGCTATGGCCACAGCTTGTTCCGGCCTGATTCCTGCATTGAAGAGCTGGTGAGAGACGGAGAGCGTATTTATCATAATCACATAAACCTGATTGGAATGCTATGCGCTTTCAGGGAAGTGGTTCCCACTTTGTCTGCGGAACGTCACTCCCGTATACATCATGGAGTACGACCGTGTCTGACTGAACTATGCATTGACAGGATCTTCCCCATGCCGCACAACAACGCGAACAGAAAGGAATTTTCCAGCGAGGCTCCCGCTCCTCAGGCAGGTAAGAAGAATGCCTCCGGTTCTAAAGTACGTTCAGGATGTCAGCGGGTCCCGTTCATTCGCCTGCTCTGCTTATTCCGCTACACAAAGGCATCCTTTACTTTTGAGAAGAACGATTTATTTTTATCTGTCTGCTCCGGCTGAAATGTCTCGGATTCGCGTAATTTTTCCAATGCTTTTTTGTCGGATGCGGAGAGATTCTGCGGGGTCCATACCCGAATGCGGACGAGTTGATCTCCTTTTCGGTTGCTTCGGAGTTGCCCCAGTCCCCGTCCCTGCATCCGCAGGACCTTTCCAGACTGGGTTCCTGGAGCGATTGTGATGCTTGCCCGCCCTGTGAGAGTGGGTATCTCAATGTCTGTTCCCAGTGCTGCATCGGGAAAAGAAATCTCCATATTGTAAATCAAATCACTGCCTCTGCGGATAAAGTGCTCATGTGCCTTCTCACGGATCTCAATCCGCAGATCGCCTGGCCGGCCTCCTCGCGCCCCGGCATGTCCCTGTCCGCGCAGGTTGATGACCATTCCGTCCTCTACACCGGCCGGCACTTTCACCTTGATAGAGGATTCTCCATCAAGGCGTCCCTGTCCCCGGCATTCTGGACATTTATCCTCAATCAGCCGCCCTTCGCCCCGGCACCTGCTGCACTCGGACACGCTCATGAACTGTCCCATTGGGGTCTGTCGTACATGACGCTCTTCCCCAGACCCATTACAGGTGGTGCATGTTTTTAATTGACTAGCCCCCCCCTTTGCCCCACTCCCCGCACAGGTCCGGCATGCAGTCATTCGGTGCACTTTAACACGCTTTTCGGTTCCGTCTGCGATTTCTTCCAGCGTCAGGGGCAGTTGCTGTGCAATGGTTCCCCCGGGCTGTCCCCGTTCTCGGGTTCGCTGCCGTCTTCCACCAAAGAAACTGTCAAATGCTCCTCCTGCCGAGTTCCCAAAGATGTCACTGAACGCACTGAAAATATCGTTTACATCGGTAAATCCGGATTGCCCCCCTCCCCCGGCCCCGCGCAGGCCTGCTTCGCCGTAGCGATCATAAATTTCACGCTTCTTTTCATCACTCAGCACCTCGTACGCAACCGCGGCCTCTTTAAAGCGGGATTCAGCCGCCTTATCTCCCGGATTCCGGTCCGGATGATTCTTGAGCGCCTTCTTGCGATAGGCTTTCTTTATTTCTTCTGCGGATGCGTCGCGGCTTATCCCCAGGACTTCGTAGTAGTCACTCATTGTACATCCGCTTCCGCGGGAATCGTGGATGCAGGAGCAATCCCCACAATCACCTTTGCATGCCGGAGCACCAGTTCTCTCAGACAATATCCTGCCTGACTTTCGTACAGGATGTGCCCATCTTCTTCGCCTTGGGGGGCAGGTGCCTGTCCGACCGCCTCATGCAGATGCTCATCAAAAACTGTCCCCACGGTTTGGATACGCTTGAGTCCTAACTTTTCCAGTTCGCTGACAAAATTCTCACGTACGAGTCGAACACCGGACTGCAGGGATTGAAATGCAATGTCTTCGGATTTGGCTTCCTCCGCCACAGTCAGAGACCGTTCCAGATCATCCAGAATGGGCAGCAGGGTTCGGAGTACACCGGCCTGAGCACGGAGTGTCCAGTCAGTACGCTGATTCTCCATACGTCGGCGGTAGTTTGCAAACTCGGCCGCAAACCGGAGCCTCTGATCTTTCTCCGCCGCCAATTCCTCGGCGCATTGTGCCAGGGGATCCTGTGGGGATTCCATTTCCGGGATAGATTCATTTCCATTTTGAGACGCATCTTCAACGGTCTCGGTGGATTGGGATCCCCCAAGGGATTCGTCTTGTTCCTCTGAAATTTTTTCAGACATTCGTATGTACCTGTTGTCTTGAACCTGTGATGGCGGGTCGATCCAGCAGTGAAGCCATCGTTTCTACGAGCGAGATTGCACGGCCATAATCCATGCGCATCGGGCCAAGCAAGCCAACCGTTCCCGTGCTCTGGCCTACGTTATACCGTGCAGTTACAATTGAGTAGGGATTGACCGTCTCATCCTGAATCTCACTGCCAATCCCTACGGAGACCCAGTGATTGGTCTGCAGTTGACTGCCGGGTGCCTGATCAAAGAGTTGGACCACATATCCCTCATTCTCAATGAGATTCATAAGTTGTCGTACTTTGCTGGTGCTCTGAAATTCCGGCTGTGCGAGGAGCCCGGGTGTTCCTGAGTGCGTGAGCCTGCCTCTGACGGGGTCACTGAACAGTACTGCGGATTCATTGAGGATCAACTGCACAATCCCGGTTGGGTCATGGTCAAGGTCTCGGGTCCGTGCTCCATAGTTTTGCCTGATTTCTTCCAGTCGCAACCCTGCCAGTCGTTCATTCAAAATTGAGACAACCCGGTCCAGATCTTCACGCTGGATCTCCATATTCGTCTCATAAACAATCGTCTTCACCAGCAGGCTCCGCACGCTGATGACGATCATGATGTTGGATTCGGACAACTGCACGACATCCAGCCGCTCCAGTACACCCGTTGAAATTTTCGGGCTGAGCACAACCCCTAGAAGGTTGGACATCACCCCGAGCAGGCGGGATGTCTCCTGGAAGAGGGTATCGGCATCTCCCATGAGCCGATCCAGTCGTTCATTGAGTAATTGCTGCTCCTCTGCGGACAGTTCTGGAGTCTCCATCAGTTCATTGACAAATGCACGGTATCCCAGTTCGGTCGGCATACGCCCGGAGGAGCGGTGCCGGTGTCTGAGGTATCCCAGTTCTTCCAGATCCGACATGGTATTGCGAACGGTGGCAGCACTCAGGCCAAGAGAGGATTGCCGGGCCAGTTTACGGGATCCCACCGGCCCTGCAGTTGCAATAAAATTACGCACAACCAAACGCAGAATCGCACGCTCACGATCTGTTAATGCGGGGGATTCAATCCCCTGATATGTAGGTCTGCGCTGACTCATCGGTGGTCCCAGTCACAAAATTCCTGCCGCATTCACAAAGTACAAACCAGTTGGAAAATAACGGTCATTATGTCCGGTCAAACTCATTTGGGGACAGTCTGGTTCGCATGCCGTTTCCAGCGTGCGCAACCGTTGGCCGTTTCCAGCGTATCTCCCTCTCTACTTTCATAAATCCCATGCGTTTCTTCTCGACTCTCATTGCCAGTATTCTTGGTTCACTCATCGCCGTTGGGGTACTGGTTTTTCTTGGGTTCCTGATTATGGCGGGAATCTTTGCATCGGCCGTATCCACGAGCGAGGCACCGATTGGATCCGAATCGGTACTGATGCTGCAGTTATCAGGTCCTATCCAGGAGACGGCGGTAACGGATCCGATCTATGATTTATTCGATCTTCCACAACCCCAGAGCCTAAATCAGATTCGGGACGGACTCAAGCGTGCGGCAACCGATGACCGGGTTGAAGCGGTGTGGTTGAAGCCGCAGGGAATCATTGCAGGATGGCCAACTCTTCTGGAGATTCGACAGTCCCTGCTTGAATTTAAAGGGAGTGGAAAACCGGTTATAGCCTCTGCATCGGGAGATTTTACAATGCGCGAATCGGACTACTTTCTTGCAACAGCTGCGGACAGCATCTATGCCTCACCAAGGGCCTTCTTTGAATTTAACGGCTTTTATCTGGGTGTATCCTTTTATAAAGGGCTTCTGGACAAACTGAATATCGAACCAACGGTCTTACGGGCCGGGGCCTACAAGGGAGGGATTGAACCCTATACGCGTGAAAGTATGTCCAGTGAAAATCGGGAGCAGCTAGCGGCAGTCCTTGAAAACTGGAATGACCTTATGACGACTACCATCGCACAGGTGCGGGATATGAGTGTAGATGAAGTGGAAAACCTGATGGAGGCGGGCGAACTGCTGACGACCGAAGATGCGCATGCATCCGGACTTCTTGACGGATTATTGCAGAATGAAGAGGTGGAATCTCGTATCCGTGCATTGACGGGGCTTGAGGGCAAATTGAATACCCGCAACCTGTCCCGCTACGCTCCCTCGATGGCAGGCCAGTCGTCCGGCCATGACGACATGATTGGTATCATGAGTGCATCAGGTACAATTATGAGCGGTAACAGCAGCGAGTTAAATGGGATTCTAGGGGCCGCCAGCTTTGTGAAAACGATGAAAAAATTTCGGGAGGATGATCGGGTGAAGGCGGTGGTTCTGCGGATTGACTCGCCTGGCGGCAGTGCAACGGCCAGCGAGTCCATGTGGCAGGCAGTCAAGGAGACGACTGAACAAAAGCCGGTGGTGATTTCCATGGGGGATCTTGCTGCATCCGGGGGGTACTGGCTCGCAACGGCAGGCGATACGATCATCGCGTCGCCCCATACGCTGACCGGATCCATCGGGGTCTACGGCATGCACTTCAGTATTGGCCGGATGCTGGACACGAAATTGGGAATCACCTCCGATCAGGTGGCCACGAGTGCCTATGCGGATATGTTTTCCGGGATGCGTCCGCTCCGCCCTTCGGAGCGTGCACTGTTTGAGCGCTCTCTGAACGAAACCTATGCGATGTTTCTTGAGCGTGTGTCAGGAAATCGGGGCATGTCGGTGGAAGAGGTTCATGAAGTTGCGCAGGGCCGGATCTGGACGGGGGAGGCAGCTCTGGAAGCCGGGCTGGTGGATCAGCTTGGCAGCCTTGATGATGCCATTGCACTTGCGGCTGAGATGGTGAATCTGGAGGAAGATTCCTACGGGATCCGGCGATTGCCCGTCCCCGAGACCCTGATGGATCAGTACCTGGATCTCTTTCTGGTACAGATCCGTTCCTTTATCGAGTCCCCGATTGAAGCGCAGCTTCGTGCGGAAGCCCGTCTGATTGAAGAGGCGGTGCAGTTACAGGGAGTTCCGATTGCCCGCCTGCCGCTGGATTTGAAAGACTACAACTGATTCACACGGATCCCGCTATTTTGCGTCTGGCTGCGTGTGCTCTTCCCGGAAATGAAACTTTTATGCGATTTCAGTGAAAAACGCAGGACTGTGAGATATCCTCCTGTGTGCTATCATCAAGAATCGGCAAGTTTGTAACGATGTCCTATTATTCATATGGAGGTTTTGGAGGGTTTGGCGCTTTTCCCCCGGTAATCAAGAACCTTCTCATCATCAACGTACTCGTTTTTCTGGGGCAGTGGCTTGCGAACAACGTACTGGTGACCTGGTTTGGATTATGGCCGCTATTTAGCGGATTTTTTCAGATCTGGCAACTGGTATCCTACAGTTTTCTGCATGGAGGGATTGGGCATCTGTTCTTTAATATGTTTGCACTTTGGATGTTTGGTGCACAGATTGAGAATACATGGGGGTCCAGACGGTTTTTGATCTATTACGGAGTCTGCGTCGCAGGAGCCGCCCTTGCCCAGCTTGCGGTCGCTTCAGTGACGGGGGGAATCTATCCGACCATTGGGGCATCCGGCGGAGTATTCGGGATCCTTCTTGCGTTTGGGATGATGTTCCCCGAGCAGCGCATCATGTTGCTCTTTCCGCCAATTCCGATCAAAGCCAAGTATTTTGTCATCGGTTACGGCGTTCTGGAACTCTTCTTTGCAACCTCCGGTCTGCAGCCGGGGATTGCCAATATGGCACATCTGGCCGGCATGGCGACTGGATTCTTATTGATCACCTACTGGCGCGGGAAACTCCCTTTCGGGCCAAGGCAGTCTGACTACTATTGATCCGTTGTGGAGCAAACTCAGATTGCTTCACAAACTTGAATGCAGCACCTACGAGGCCGTCTCGGTATCTTCTGCGGGCTCCCAGGCTTCAATTGCCTCTAGAACCGTATCTACGATTTTGGTCTCCGGGATGGTGCCGATCACCTTTCCCTGCTTGAAGAGGTGCGCCCGGCCGCGTCCCAGCGAGATGCCCAGGTCCGCGCCCTGTGCCTCCCCGGGGCCATTTACGGCGCAGCCCATCAGAGCCACGGTCACATCCTTCTCAAATTTGCGGGCATTGACCGCCGTTTCCACTTCCTCCACAATAGAGAAGAGATCTCCATTCAGACGGCCGCAGGTGGGACACGCAATGATGTTTACACCGGGTCGTCCGAGTCGGAGCGATTTGAGAATGTTATGTGCGGTTTCCACTTCCTTGACCGAATCGGTTGCCAGAGAAACACGGATTGTATCCCCGATCCCGTCTGCCAGCAAGGCGCCGATCCCAATTGAACTTTTGATGGTGCCCACCTTGAAGGAGCCGGACTCGGTGACCCCTAGATGCAGGGGGAAGTCTGTCCGTTCTGCCAGAAGGCGATAGGCCTGAATCATAAAGAAAACATCGGAGTGCTTCACAGAGATAACAATGTCCTCAAATCCATGACGAGTGCAAATTTCGACATGTCGCAGGGCGCTCTCCAAAAGGGCTTCGGGTTGAGGATAGCCATATTTATCCAGGATATCCCGTTCCAGGGAGCCGCTGTTTACGCCGATACGGATGGGAATTCCAGCTTCTTTGGCGGCCAGAAGCACTTCTCGTTCCCATGCTTCTTTTCCGATATTGCCCGGGTTGATGCGAACCTTTGCAATCCCCGCCTCAATGGCTTTCAGTGCATATGTGTGGTTAAAGTGAATATCTGCCACAATGGGCACATCGGCCCCCTGTACAATGTCGGGGAGTGCCTCTGCATCTTCCGGTCGCGGTACGGCAACACGAACAATATCCGCGCCCGCTTCGGTCAACTGGTTGATCTCATGGAGTGTCTTCTCGACATCATGGGTTTTGGATACGGTCATGGATTGAACCGCAATCGGTGCGTGTCCGCCGATCTGGATCGGACCTACCTGAACGGGGCGGGAATCTCTTCTAGGGCGCTGCATGGATATTCGACTTGGATCGGCTCTTGTACGGCGGTACAGCATAATTGTGCACACACCGGGAAAACCGCGGTTCATTCGGATTTCTTTTGGAAATGTTCCAAATTCGCAGATGGTTTCAGCACGACGGCAGGCTCCCTGCGTCAGGTTGCCCTAAAATTGCCGAACCGTATCGGGACGACCGGTGGTTTTATAGTGTTTCCGTGCGGCAAATGCGCCATGGTGCCAGGTTCTTTCATTACTGATCGATCAAAGTTCCCTTGCACCATCCTCTGAGTCGGTAGAGCGGACAAGACCGAAGATGCCCCCTGCGGAGGCATCGCAATCTTCATGATCCCACCGGTAAACTGATGGAAGTCTTGCCGGAATGGCAGACCGCCGCATGGGAAAGTTGCGGACGTTAGACACTGCGCAGGACGAAGTTGTATCCATGCAGCAGGTGCTTCCCTTGTGCCCGCGAAGGCGTTGAGATCAAAGATGGTCGCCCCCCGCTTTCCTAAATGTCCAGAAATCGTGATCATTGATTCGGATCATCCGTTGTATGGAGCAGAAAATGACGCTGGTTGTGAAAGAGGCAGCCGGGCCGGAGTGCATTTACAGGGAACCCCAAGCCGTCCACCGTGTCAAAGTATGCTGTCAGATTCTCTTGAATCTCCTCCTCGAATACGCATGTTCATGCTTGAAATGTCTTGGATAAAAGATAGAGGCCGTGTGCAATGATTCCCTATAAATATGTGGAATGGGATGAAGCGAAACATGGTGGAAAGCCCACCACGTTTGAACAGTTGCTGGATTTGTTCCAGCAACTGCTTCAGTTCACGGCAGGTGATGCGACCGAAGCACTCCACTGGCTGACCCAGTTGGATCAGCGGTATAATCTGACGGATCCAGAGTCGGGAATGGGGGATTTTATTGAGGAGTTGAAAGCAAGAGGATATCTGAAAGAGGATCTGCGGGGGACGCTGCAGATGACCGCCAAGACCGAACGCAGTCTGCGGGATCGATCTCTGGAGGAAATTTTTCGGCAACTCCGCAAAGCCGGTAAAGGACAGCACCGAACCCCCTACGAAGGTGTTGGAGAGGAACGCCTGCCCGAAACCAGACCCTGGCGGTTCGGCGATGATCCACACCTGTTGAATGTAACCGATACCCTCTCGAATTCCTATCGTCGCGGCGGGATCGGGGACTGGTCGTTAATGGAAGAGGATTATGTGGTGCATGAGACCGATCATCCGTCGAATCAATCGACCGTGCTGATGATTGATCTCAGCCACTCGATGATTCTGTATGGCGAGGATCGGATCACACCGGCCAGGAAAACAGCCATGGCCCTCGCAGAACTGATCCTGCGCCGCTATGCAAAGGATACGCTTGACATTGTGGCCTTTGGGGATGATGCATGGGAGGTGTCCATTAAGGATTTACCCTATCTGCAGGTAGGGCCGTACCATACAAATACACATGCCGGGCTGCAGCGTGCGCGCGAAATCCTTCGCCGGCGCAAAAACCGGAATAAACAGATTTTTATGATTACCGACGGGAAGCCGAGCTGTCATTTTGAGCAGGGGAAACTCTACAAGAATGTTTTTGGGCTGGATCGGAAAATTGTGAACAAGGTGCTGGATGAAGCCGTCATCTGCAGGCGGGAGGGGATCACCATTACCACCTTTATGATCGCAAGAGATCCCTACCTGCAGGGGTTTGTGCGACAGCTCACGGATGCCAATCACGGGCGGGCGTACTATGCCGACCTGGGTAATCTGGGGGAATTTCTGTTTGAAGATTATGTGCGCAACCGCCGCAAGTATCTGCATTAGGAGGGGCAGGTATCGTGAAGTCATCGATTCTTCCCAAAAAGAGCCTCGGGCAGCATTTCCTGAATGATCCCAATACGGCCCGCCGTATTGTGGGGGCGCTGAATGCACCGCCGGATGCACATGTGGTGGAAATCGGTCCGGGAGTCGGTGCTTTGACGGGCCCCCTGCAGGAACGCTATGAAAATTTTGAAGCAATTGAGATCGATTCCCGGGCAGTCACACATCTGCAGGCGCGTTTTCCGGATCTGAATGTGCGCCGGGCAGATGTACTTGAGGTGAACTGGCAAAGCCTGGGGGATCTGCCGCTATACATTATCGGCAATTTGCCCTACAATATCAGCAGCCCCATCCTGTTTGGGTTACTGGCGGCACATGGCGTTGTCAATCAGGCAGTTCTGATGGTTCAAAAAGAAGTTGCGGAGCGAATTGTGGCCCCGCCTCGTACGAAGGCCTATGGAATTCCAAGTGTGTTTGCACAGTTGTACGCCCGCCCAAGTATATTATTTAAGGTGAGTCGCAATGTATTTGAGCCCAAACCGGCGGTGGAGAGCACGGTTATCCGACTTAATTTTGAAGGGATACAAACTCCAGATGTGGATGCGGGGCTGCTGCATGCCGTTGTGCGTGCGGGATTTGGTATGCGAAGGAAGGTTCTTCGAAACAGCCTCCGCCAGTGGGCCGCAGAGATTCCAGATCGGTGGCGGCGGTGCCGCGCAGAAGAATTGTCGCCTTCGGATTATGTGGAACTTGCCCGCTATTTTCAAGATCGTTCACAAACCGTCCGAAGTTTGTTAGACCATCCGTGATTGAATGTCCCATACCCTGTCCAATGAAAACCTGGTGCCCCGGGAACTTGATGAAGCCATCGCCCAGGATGTGGAACTGCGGCTTCAAGAGAATGATCTCGCGGCGGCGCTGGAACTGCTGAAGCAGTTGCATCCGGCGGATATATCGAGGCTGGTTACCGAGATCGGACGGGATCAGGCCGCAGCCCTCACCCTTGCACTTCCTACCATCACCGGTGCACATGTGCTGGCCGAACTTGACGAGGCGTTTTGCGCAGACCTGCTTTCGGAAGTTCCTACTCAGCGCATCACCTCGCTGCTCAATGAACTGGAATCGGACGATGCCGCGGATGTACTTGGTCATCTGGATGAGACCGTGCGGCGGCGGGTCCTTCGGATTTTAGAGGATCGTGAGGCGGTGAGAGGGCTCCTTGAATATGGAGAGGAAACTGCAGGCGGCATCATGGCAGCCGAGGTGGTTTCCGTTCCGGCAAACTGGACGATTGCGGAAGCCACCGAAGAAATCCGCCGGAATGCGGAGAGTACGCAGGATATGTATGTGATATTCGTGGTTGATGAGACGCAAAAACTGAAGGGATTCGTAACGATTCGCCGCCTGTTATTATCGCCCTCAGGTGCGACGATTGGGGAGGTGATGCGGACGGATATCCGTTATGTGGCGGCAGAGGTGGATCAGGAAGAAGTCGTCCGAATTATGGAGCGGTACGATTTGGTTTCTCTGGCGGTTGTGGACGATCAGCAGCATCTCATCGGGCATGTGACGATTGATGATGCCATTGATGTAATTCGCGAAGAGGCGGAAGAGGATTATCTGCGACTGAGTGGTATTACAGGGGATGAGGATCAAACGGATACGGTCTTCAGCATTACCCGGGGCCGTCTGCCCTGGCTGTTACTGGGTATGATTGGGGCCGTATTTGCGGGAAGTGTGATTGGCGTGTATGAAGAAAATATCCGGCGTGCTTCGGTGCTGGCTGCATTTATCCCCGTTGTGATGGCGATGGCAGGGAATGCAGGCATTCAAAGTTCTGCGATCATTGTTCAGGGACTGGCATCGGGAGAGGTCTGGTCGGCTAATATGCTGCGACGCATCGGGAAAGAGGTCTATGTGGCCGTTGCCAACGGACTGGCGCTGGCGGCCGCAATGATGCTGGCCGTTCTAGTTGTATTTGGCTGGCTGGCAGGTATGTGGCCATCTATGGCACTTCACGCGCCTGCGCCCTGGCATCTGGCAGTGACGGCCGGGTTATCGCTGTTTGTGGTCGTGATCCTTGCGGCGGTCATTGGAGCAACGATCCCGCTGATGCTGGATCGGATTGGTGTTGATCCAGCGTTGGCCACCGGTCCCTTTATCACCACCAGTAACGATATTATCGGATTACTGGTATTCTTTATGCTGGCCACGATCCTTTATCTGCCGTTCATCTGAACCGATACGATCTCCCGCAATGCGGTAAGATCAGGGAGACCGTATGGAAGCGCCTATCCGAAGATCAATTCCTGGACCCGCTGGTCCTTTGCACTTACCTCATCCAGCATTGCCGCCTTGTAGTCAAGAAAACGCTTTTGGAGTGCAGCGTCCGAAGTGGCCAGTATCTGCACCGCCAGCAGGGCCGCATTTTTCGAACCGTCAATTGCCAGGGCGGCGACAGGAATCCCGCTCGGCATCTGGACGGTTGACAGAAGGGCATCCAGCCCCTTAAGCGCCCCCGAATTGATGGGAACCCCAAGTACGGGCAACGGGGTATTGGCGGCGAGAACCCCGGCGAGGTGAGCGGCCACCCCGGCACCGGCGATCAGAACCCTGATCCCCCGGGTATGTGCTGTAGTTGCATATTCGTGGGCACGATCTGGCGTGCGATGGGCACTCATGACACGGATTTCAAAGGGGATATCGAACGATTTCAGAATATCGGCTGCTTTACGCATGACCGGAAGATCTGAATCACTTCCCATTAAGATTCCTACCAGAGGAGTATTTGTAGAAGACATGACAAACGTATTCGTGAAGAAAAAAGTTAGTTTTGCAAAAGTTTCTGGAGCGTGACTTCGTCAGGCACGAGGACCTCTCGTGGTTTGCCCCCGGCGAATGCTCCAACGATGCCGGCCTGTTCCAGTTGGTCGACAATCCGGGCCGCACGCGTATAGCCGATTGATAATTTACGTTGAATCAAAGAGACGGATCCCTGCTGGTTGCGCACAATGATTGCGGCGGCTTCTTCAAAGAGCTCATCGGTATTCCCGTTCTTGGGCGACTGATCGGAAGAAGGTGCCGCCGGTTCCTCTTCAACCTTTGGCAAGCGATAGGGGCCTGCTCCAGGCTGTTTCTGGATGTAATCCATGAGACGGTCAATTTCCTTGACCGATACGAAAGGGCCCTGCAATCGCAGGACCTTGCTGCCTTTCATGTACAGCATATCTCCATTGCCTACCAGTTGTTCGGCCCCGTTTTGGTCCAGGATCGTACGTGCATCGACCTTGGATGCGACCTGAAATGCAACCCTTGCGGGGAAATTGGCTTTGATGAGGCCGGTGATCACATCCACCGAAGGCCGCTGTGTGGCCAGAATCAGGTGGATTCCCACCGCGCGGGCCATCTGTGCCAGCCGCGCAATGGGCGCTTCCACATCCTTCCCCGCGGTCATCATAAGATCGGCCAATTCATCAATCACGATGACAATATACGGGAGATGTTTGTGCCCGTCAGCGGGGGCAAGTTCTCCTTCGGCAAAGCAGGCATTGTAATCCTTAATTCCACGGACACCGGCATCTTTCAGGAGGTCATAGCGGATACTCATCTCCCGCTCACAGGCGCGAAGGATGTCCAGCGCATCGGTAATCTCGGTGATGATGGCCTCGGTTCCGTTTTCTGGAATCGCAAGAAAATGCTGTTCAAGTTCCCGATACTGCTGAAGTTCAATCTTTTTTGGGTCCACCATGACAAACTTCAGGTCCGATGGATCGCATGCGTATAAGAGGCCGGTAATCAGGGTATTCAGGCCGACAGATTTCCCGGATCCCGTTGCACCTGCAATCAGAAGATGGGGCATTTTTGCCAGATCCTCAATGAAGATTTCCCCTTCGATGGTCTTCCCTAGAACGACCGGCAACTCCATCTCTGACTCCTGAAAGCGCGTTGTATTCAGCACGGACTGGACGCGTACAAGTTCTCGGCGGCTATTGGGTATTTCGACCCCCACTGCAGATTTACCTGGGATCGGAATAATCATCCGAATTCCCTGTGCGGCCATAACCATGGCCAGATCGTCCTCCAGGGATTTGATTCGGCTGACCTTCACGCCGGGTGCCGGGGTAAGTTCATAGAGGGTGACGGTCGGTCCCACTTTGGCATTCACGGCAATAATTTCAATCTTGTAGCGGGCAAGTTTCTCAACGAGTTTGGTCTTATTCCCGTCCAGTTCATCATAATCAATTTCCTGTTCGGTTTGCGAAGGTGTGTCTAGAAGGTCAAAATGGGGGAATTTATACTTGTGGCCTCCCTCAATTTTCGTACGTCGGGGACGGGAACTGCGTCCTGCTTCCTCGGTAATCTGCCCGGTCACTTTCAGTTCCAGTTCCGCTATCTCTTCGGTGGATGGCGGTGGGGAAGAGGCGGGGGTTGCAGGGGGAGCAACATCTTCGACCGGCTCCGGACGGACATCCTGATCTTCCCGGGGAGATTCAGGGGAAGATTGGATTTTTCTGTCCAGACTCTCCCAGGTGGATCGCAGGCGGTTTTTTTCTTTTTTTTTCGGTGCTGTTTTTGCCTTTACTCTACTTTGCCGGATTGCATTCGGGATGGCGTTCCAGAGTCGTTCCACATGATCCAGCCAGTGCTGAATATCCCGGTTGATCCCCAATAGTATTCCAATCATCGAGAGGGCGCAGATCACGATCCATGATCCCAGCCAGCCCAGAACACTGTTCAACCAGTAGGCAGCCAAATTGCCATATTGACCTGCCCATATCTCCAACCCGAGGCTTGGATCGGATAAGTGGATACGTCCAAGAAATGTGCTCAGAAGAACGACGAGCCAGATCAGATGGAGGGTCGGGATCACAAGTCCACGAAGAGGCCGTTTCCGCAGGATCGTGTAGCCATAGGCGAACAGTTGCAGGATCAGCAGGAGAGAAACATACCCAAAGAAGGAAGGGACGACCATATACGCAAGCCATGCCCCGATGGGGCCGATGGCATTGTTAATGGTGATCGTTTCAAGAGGATAGAACAATTCAAAGATTGATCGGCTCTGAATCAGGATGTCATCTGACGCGGAATAGGTCACGCCGCTGACTCCGAGCAGAACTCCCAATAACAGGATAATCGTACCCAGAATCTCTTTTCTCCGTTCAGTCGGAGGACTTGCTTCTGGCTTGGACGGACTCACATTCCTCCGTTTCCGATTGGTCTTCGCGGTAGCCATTAAAGAGTCGCAGAGTGATTCATTGCATCCGGTAATTCGCTAAAATACAATTTCTTCATGGAAGAGTACGATTGCAGAAGTGATTAACCTGGGTAGTGGATTCCGTTTTATTTGCGTGCTCTGCGGTAGAATGGGAATGGATGTACGGATGCGGACAAGGTCCGGGATCGTATACGGACCCCTAACGCAGTCCCCGGTGTCGTGTATGCCGGGTCATGTTCCACGTATGCGAAGGCAATGCCACAGTCGAGCATCGGGGACTGCGAGCCGCTGGTCACCTGTCCAATTCGTCCATCGGATGCATGGACGACCGGGTACCCGGTGCGGGGAATCCCCCGTTCGTTCATGCGGAGTCCAATCAGTTTACGTCTGGGGCCCCGGGCCTTGATCTCTTTCAGTGCCTGCTGGCCGATAAATTTTTCTTTGCCCAGTTTGGTCACCCAGCCTAGTCCCGCCTCAAAGGGATTGACCGTTTCCGACAGATCATTGCCATACAGGCAGAAGCCTGCCTCCATTCGGAGTGTATCCCGGGCTCCAAGTCCTGCCGGATAGAGATTGCTGTCCCTGCCCGCTTCCATGATCGCATCCCACAGTGTGGAGGCATTTTCGGATTCCACATAAAATTCAAGTCCGATATCTCCGGTATAGCCCGTGCGAGAGATGATCACCTTGTTGAACCCCATAAAATCTCCCGGAGAGGGTTTGAGGAAACGATAGTTTTGCAATTGCAGAATCCTGTCTCCAATCAGTCTGGATGCAAGATCCAGAGAGTTGGGGCCCTGCAGCGCCAGCAGTGCCATTTGGTCAGACACATCGTACAGGTCCGCCCCCATTACATTATTGGCCTGCATCCAGCCAAAATCCTTCACAGTGTTGGCGGCATTGACCACGAGCATAAATGCATCTGCATTCACTTTATAGACGAGAAGATCATCAATGATCCCGCCTGCTTCGTTGCACATCAGGGTGTAGACGGCCTGTCCGATGTCAATCCGGGAGATATCATTGGTGATCAAATGCTGTACGAATGCCTCTGCGTCGGGGCCCATGGCAAAGATCTCCCCCATGTGGCTTACATCAAAAAGTCCTGCAGACTGCCGAACCGCCATGTGCTCCTGTAGAATACCGGTATATTGGATGGGCATGCGGTAACCGGCAAAATCAACCATACGTGCTCCCAGAGCAAGATGGGTTTCATGGAGTGGGGTGGTTTGCATTCCTGATACGATTAGTGAAGTCTGTGTGCTCTGCATCCTTGTGCCTTTAACGCAAGGACAGCCGCATCGGCCGTCTGGTCATCTTCCAGGCTGATCCTGAATGCCCCACCGGTGCCCTCCCGGATCTTGAGCAGTTCAATGTCTTTGATACTGATTCCCTGACTGAACAGGGTTCCCGTGATGTGTGCAAGAACACCAGGCTGATCTTTGGCATACACGAAGACATCACTCAGGGGGCGCAAAAAACCTTTAAAGTCCCGGGGGATTTCTTCCCGCACCGCACGCGCTTTTGCAAAGAGAGGGGCCAACTCCTGAATATTGGGTTCCTTCCGGAGTTGCTCCTGAATAGAACGCAACAGGTTGATGATGGAGTCCAGTGCAAGGTTTACATCGGTACGATTGGCTGCAAGTACGGCGGACCACATTCCAAAGGGAGAAGATGCGATCCGTGTCATATCCCGGAATCCGCCGGCGGCCAACTGCAGGGTGGCCGGATTCATGTCTTTCTGGTCGGCGACAACGTTGACCAGAGCCGTGGCGAGCAGTTGTGGCAGATGGCTGACCCGCGCCACAATACGGTCATGCTGGCGTGCATTCAAGGTGAATACCCGTGCCCCGGTACCTTCAACCAAGTCCGTGAGGGCAGGATAATGCTCTGTATCTCCGGTGTCATTTGGGCAGAGGATATAGAGGGTGTTTTCAAAGAGGAATGCATCCGCGCCGGCTAGTCCACTCTGTTCCGAGCCGGTCATGGGGTGGCCTCCAATAAAACAGGTCGACTCGGGCAGAAGCCGGTTGGCTTCTGCAATGATCGGCTGTTTTACGGAACCGACATCGGTCACAAATGCATTGCGTTTCAGGTGCGGGGCAATGGAGCGCATTACCGGTGCCATCGCATGAAGGGGGACCGCCAGAAATACGGCGTCCACATCCCGTACGGCCTCACTGAGGGAAGCGGAAGCATGTTGGATCACGCCTCGTTGAATCGCCTGTTTGAGGACATCGGGCCGATCACAGCCCGTGACATGCAACCTGGGTAATCGCTCTTTCCAGGCTAGGGCAAGTGATCCACCAATCACGCCGATGCCAATGATGGCAACGCGTTCAACCATTCAAAGTACAGTACAGGAACTCTATTCGGCCGCCCCTTTTATGGAAGTTTGTTCTGCTTCGGAGGCAGCGACTTTCTTCTTTTTCAAAATTTTCCGTTTCAAAATTTTCCGTTTTGAGATTTTCAGAGACAGATCATCCGTATTTTCAGTATGGCTTACAACAATCCGATCCCCTTCTCCAAGGCCTCGGCTCAGAATCGCCTCGGCCAGCGGGTCTTCCAGGTACTGCTGCAGTGCACGCTTCAGGGGCCGCGCCCCGAACTTGACATCATAGCCCCATTCCACCAGAAAGTTTTTGGCAGATTCTTTCACATCAATGGTAATCCCCAATCCTTCCGCCCGGCTGAGAAGTTCCTCAGAAAGCAGGTCTATGATCTTGTGAATATGGGACTTCTCCAGAGAGTGGAAGACAATCACATCGTCAATCCGGTTCAGAAATTCGGGACTGAATACATCCTTCATCTCGGACTCCATCTTCGCTTTCATTGCCTTGTAATCAAAGATGTCGTTACTCTGTGAGAACCCTAATCCAGAGTTGCTGTTGCGAATTCCGCGTGTACCGATGTTACTGGTCATAATGATGACCGTATTACGGAAGTCAACCCGGCGGCCGCTCCCGTCGGTCAATATACCATCATCCAGTACCTGCAGCAGAATATTGAACACATCTGGATGGGCTTTTTCAATCTCATCCAGAAGGACAACAGAGAATGGTTTCCGGCGGACTTTCTCAGTCAGCTGCCCTCCTTCATCATAGCCAACATATCCTGGAGGTGCGCCGACCAGACGGCTCACGGTGAATTTGTCCATGTATTCGCTCATGTCCACCCGCACAAGCGAATCAATGCTGTCAAACAGGTATTCGGTGAGTACTTTTGCAAGTTCGGTTTTACCAACGCCGGTCGGCCCAAGGAAGATAAAGGAGCCAATCGGCCGTTTGGGATCTTTCAATCCGGCACGGGTCCGGCGGATGGCTTTTGCAAGTTTGGAGATGGGTTCATCCTGTCCGATCACGCGTTTTTGGAGTGCAGCCTCCATGTCGAGCAATTTTTTCTGTTCGGGCTTGCTCATGCGTTCAAGCGGAATACCGGTCATCATGGACACCGTTGTTGTAATATCTTCAACGGTCACTGCGTGACGCATCCCTTCCGATTGACTCTTCCACGCCTGCTTTGCTTTTTCCAGTTGTTCCTGGAATTTTTCCTCAATGTCCCGCAGTCGGGCGGCTTCCTCAAACTTTTGCCGCTTCACCACTTCATTTTTCTTATTCCGCGTCTCTTCAATTTTCGTTTCAAGCTGAAGAATATCTTTTGGAACATGAATATTGCCCAGATGGACGCGTGCCCCGGCCTCATCAATGATATCGATGGCTTTGTCGGGGAGATGACGATCGGTTATGTAGCGTTCGGAGAGGTTTACCGCCAGTTCTACGGCCTCCTTGTCATACAGTACGCTGTGGTGCTCTTCGTAGCGATCTTTGGTTTGCAGGAGAATTTCGAGGGTTTCTTCCGGAGTGGTGGGATCTACGACGATTTTTTGAAATCGCCGATCCAGAGCACCATCCTTTTCAATATGCTGCCGGTACTCGTCCAGAGTTGTCGCTCCAATGCATTGCAATTCGCCGCGTGCAAGGGCGGGCTTGAACATATTGGAGGCATCCAGGGAGCCGGATGCACTTCCCGCTCCCACAATCGTATGGATCTCGTCAATGAAGAGAACGACTTCCGGGGATTTTTCCAATTCGGACATGACCGCCTTGAGGCGTTCCTCAAACTGGCCGCGATACTTGGTGCCTGCAACCAGTGCGGCAATGTCAAGGGTTACGATACGTTTTTCATGGAGTACACGCGAAACCTTGCGCTGAATAATCCGCATCGCCAGCCCCTCCGCAATGGCGGTTTTGCCCACCCCGGGTTCGCCGATCAGGACCGGATTATTTTTCTTGCGGCGGCTGAGAATCTGGGCAACCCGCTCAATCTCTTTATGGCGGCCGATCACCGGGTCAAGTAGTCCCTTGTCCGCCAGACGGGTCAGGTCACGCCCAAAATTATCCAGAACGGGGGTCTTTGTTTTTTCCTGCTGCTTGCTCTGTTGGCTCAGACTGCCGGTGGATTTGGTTTTGCGAGGCTTATTCTTGCCGGTGGATTTGGAGCGTCCTGTCAGGATCGTATCCAGTTCCGCCCGCATGGACTCGTAGGTCACCGAGAAGGAATCCCGGAGGATTTGAGCCGCAATATTGTCGTCATCCCGGAGCAGACTCAACAGCAGGTGCTCTGTACCAATTACATCAGATTTATAAAGCTTTGCCTCCAGATAGGTGATTCGCAACACCTTTTCGGCCTGTTTTGTCAGCGGCAGGTTCCCGACTGTGAGCGTTCCGCCGCCGGCGCGCACGGTGGTCTCAATCACTTTTTTCAGTTTTTGCAGATTGCAGCCAAGATTGCGCAGAACCCGAACCGCAACGCCTTCTCCCTCACGCACAATGCCAAGGAGCAGATGCTCGGTTCCAATATAATCATGACCAAGCCGGATGGCCTCATCCCGGCTGTAGGAAATCACATCGCGTACACGATTGGAAAAGTTGCTGTGGCTATCCATGAATGGTGACTTTAAGCGGCAAAACTTGACCCGCAGCCACATGTCTGGGTGGCATTGGGATTTTCAAAAATAAAGCCTCGTGCATCAAGGCCTGCGTGATAGTCAATTGTGGTTCCCAGGAGATATAATCCCTGCCTCTTATCAATATACATCACAATCCCATCTGCATTAAAGGTCAGGTCGTGTTCGCGCAGTTTGTCAAATCCAAGGATGTAACTCATCCCGCTGCACCCGCCGCCGCGAACCCCGATTCGGAGTCCGTATCCATCGGGGATCGTCTTATCCGTCAGAATTCTGCGTACCTCTTCGGAAGCACGCGGACTTAAGGTCACCGGAGTTGTAGGTGCGTCCATGAATGCGTTGTTTTAGTGGGCAACACTGCCTATACCTGTACGGTGCAGGCAGGTTCCGTTCAGGCAATAATTTTTTCTTCAAGGTGACGGGTCATCACACGGGTCATCAGTTGTACGGAATACGCCAGTGCCTGCTCATTAATGTCAAAGTGTGCATCATGCAGGGGATAGCTGGTTGTTTTGCTGCTGCGCGTCCCCACCCGAATCAGCATCCCCGGTACATGTTCCAGATAGTTTGCAAAATCTTCGGCCCCCATGCTGGGTACGTGGATGCCGGAGGCAGCATCCCCGCCGAACAGTTCCTGGATGCAGGTGCGCACATTTCTGCCAAGGGCAGGGGTATTGATGACCGCGGGGAGTCCTTCCACTTGGATAAACTCAATCCGAACGCCATGGGCCTCCGCAAAATTTTCTGCCGTACGCCTCATATAGTTCAGCAGAAACACACGGTCCGGGTCATGCAGGCATCGGAGTGCTCCCTCAAACCATGCCTTGGATGGGATCACATTGTGGGCCATCCCCCCTCCAATCATACACACGGTAAATACAGATGGATTGCGTGGATCCGTGATGCGCCCGATGTACTGGTAATACTGGGACAGTAACTGGGTGGCAATCCAGACGGTATCTTTGACGTTGTGAGGGCGGGCGGAGTGCCCGGTATTTGGTGCGTGGACCTCCACACGAATGCGTTCGGAAGAAGCAGTGACCTGTCCTTCGGGAATCCCAAATTCGCCAATATCCAGCGTTGGGTCCACATGCATGCAATAAAGGGCCTCTAGCGGGTCGCATACGCCTGCTTTGATCATCGGCACCGAACCGCTTGGATTGCCCTCCTCATTCGGCTGAAAAAAAATGCGGACCCGTCCCTTCAGCCGGGAGCGGAGTCTGTGCAGATTCAATGCAAGCCCAATGCCAATGGTCGTATGTGCGTCATGTCCGCAGGCATGTGTCGCCTCTGCGTTCCTTGATGCATAATCCGTTTGTTTTGCATCCTTGAGTTTAAGTGCGTCAATATCACACCGGAAGCCGATATGCGGCCCGGGGTGGGGCCCGTCAATATCCACGAATAATCCGGTCTTAGCATGAGGACCGGAAACCGTCAGCCCGATGCTTTCCAGATGATGCCGTATCAGGCGACTCGTCTCAAATTCCTGATAACCAACTTCCGGATTACGGTGCAGATGCCGACGCAGGTTGATCAGGTAGGCAACAAAATCGTCAGGGAGTTGGTCATTCCAGAGCGAAGTGGAAAAGCAGTATGGTGCCGGTGCGGCATCATAGACGGACATATCCAAAGTGAAATTAATGGAGTTTATCAACGTGAGTACCCCGGAACAGGGATTTTTTTCCATTCGGGGGGATAAAACGGATACAATCAGGAAGGAGAGCCCCTCCCTGATTGCCTACACAGCACCATCCGCTTGATGCTGTGCCCGTTTAAGGGTTATAAGACAAAGTTTCCGGTTTGTTCAAGGACACGGCAGCAGGCGGACCTCCGCTTTCGTCTGCGAGGCGACAGGAAGATCTGCCGGTTCCTGAATGAACTGGCGGATGCCAACCGGTATCTCTGAATGCGGTACTGGCAAAATCCCAAGAGGATTACGGAGGAACCGGGCAATTCCAGACTTCCCCGTTTGATTTCTACAAGTGGTATCATGCACACGAGGATACGGCCGCCCCGTGGCTAAAGGAATATTCGGTTGCAATTCTATTGAGTGAACCGCTCCGCAAACCCGGTGCCTAAATCTGCCCGCATTTTTGAGAAAAAGGGGAATAGGTACATCACGGCGGTCGCTAGACAGCCCTGAAACGCTAAAGAGGATGTCAGATGCCGGCTTCCTCAGTACAGAAGCTCCAAATTAATGGTTTGTGGACGGGACAGATACAGGTTTTCGATAGAATTTTAGGGGCCGGAATGGAAGGATGGGGGTATATCCGGAGGATGCATGCGACCCGGGCCGCTCCGAATGAACGGCTGTTTCGTCCGGTTGGATTCTGCAGGCATTCCGATGAGGTCGTCTCCATGTGCGGAGATTCTTTCCGTCTTAAGCCCCCGGGGTCAGGTGGACATCAATTCGCGCCATTGCCCCTGTACGTCCAAAGAGTGCGGTACTCTCTTCGGGAGAAAGTATCAATTCGTCTCTTTTTGTAGCATCTTCCCGGTCAATTATCAGAAGCGGGTTCTCTGCAAGGTGGTAAACAAAGAGAACCTGACAATAGGTGAAGGCTAGACACCCAGGAGCAAGTTGAATGGTCTGGATGTTCCCTTCAAGATCATACCACGTGAAGGATTCCCCTTTTTGGCAAAATTCAGATCTGCGCAGCAGGGCCGGGTTGATTCGCAGGATGCCATCCGAGATGCGGAGTCCAAATTCTCCCCACCGGCAAATGATATCCTCCTTGACCTGTCCGGTCAGGCCCGGCTGCTGTGCACCGCCCCAGCCAGGTGTGTGCGAATAGGCATCCTGGGGGAACGCCCCATATTTGGCAGGTGGCTGGGTTCCCCCAAGGCCGCTGCGGATTTCGTAGTAATGACGCAGCAGTGCCTTGCGGGAACTCAGGGGTGCATTGGTTTCTACGGCTTTCCAGAATGTGCCCTGCACGGCCAGAAGCAGCTTGGAGATAATGTGCCAGTACACACAGCCAAGCCCTTCATATTTAAAAAATCGTCCGGACCGTCCAGTAAAGGATGCATGGTTGAAGATCTTTTCATAGAGATCCAGAATGCGGGACCGGTTCGTCTCCGTGACCTTATAGCCTTCCTGTTCCAAGGTATTCAGCATGGTCTCCACTTTAACGGCATTCTTCAGTGCCGGATGGAAGAAGTATTGCCCGCTGGTGCTCCGGCGAATGAGGCGGTGATCCCCGTTCTGGATCATTTTTCGCACCAGAGAAATCCGCACGATATCATTCGGAGAAATATGATTTCGCTGACTGAATCTGGGGAGTTTTTTGTTTGCGTAGAGCAGGTAACTGCCCTGCCGGTCACTGTAGAGTGAACTATCCCGAAGCGCATTTAACAGAATCACGGCATCCTGGGTGCTCAGGCTGTCGGAGGCCAGCGCGGCCACCTGCCCCTCTAACATAAGCTGCAGGGCTTCTACGTCTACAGATTCATCCGACCGGGGATGAAGGACCGCATAGCTGTGCACGAGGCCGTCCTCTCGGATTGACTGCTGAAGTGTCGGCTGGATCGCCTCACATGCAAGTCTGCAGAAGTCTGCCAGAGTGGAGGCGTTCACCTCGGCGGGCTCGTTCTGGAATCCGTTGGTATACAGGTTTGTACGATACCGGCAGGCAGCGCGTCCGAGAGTCCCCATCACTTCCAATCGTTCCGAGGCATTGGATACACGGCCACAGGCGGGGAGTGCCTGCTGCACATCCTCCATCCAGTCCAAAACTTCGGCCGAAATCAGATATACAGGGGTCACGGATGTCCCGTACAGATGCTCAATAAACTTCAGGTAGCGGTGCAAATGAAAGAGGGTCACCAGAGAACAGCCCCAGCCGGCCAGAGCATTGTTGGCATCGTTCCATTCGGGGCGCTGAGTGTTCAGCCAGATTCCGCCTCCGGGCACCATGGCACAGAGTTTGGTCAAGGCAGGGACGAGGAGTTTTTCAGCGAGCGATACCAGAATGGGATCCCCCTCAGTAGTCGGTAGAAGATAGCCGTCCGATCCGATCTCCTGCATGCGGTCCAAGAGTTTTCTGTGCAGATTCCAGTCAAATTCCACGGAGTGTTTCGGGTCGGCAAGAATCCTGTCGTAATTGGCCAGCCGGTAGGGGATCTGCACATAACTGAAGATTCGCAGATTCAGAAACTGTATGAGCGTATCCGGGATGTGTGCATAGGTCCATTCCAGCAGGCAGAGCAAATACGTGAGTTGATGATCTCCCCAGTATCCGATAGAGGCCCAGGGGTCTTTCTCGTCGGGAATCTCCCAGTCTATCCCGCTTCGCCCGATCCGGTAAGGATTATATCCATCGGCAGTGGACGCATTCACGAATGCCGTCAGCATTGCGGTATAGTATCGGGGAAAGGATCGTCCCAGTGCCTCCCAGTTCTGAAATAAATCCCGCCAGTTTCCCGAATAGTCAAAAAGCAGTTCTCCGTCTTCGTTATGGGTTCGGATCTGGAATCGATTCCAGGGTCGGCTGGGATCCCCGTGGCGTCTGCTGTAGGCCAGCGGCAGATACTCCGCAATCAGTCGGTGCAGTTGCGGGCAGGGAATGGGAGGCAGTTCGGCAAGGTTAATCGTGCCGGGAAGCGACTTCAGGAATGGGGAGGATGCAAGGGGGCGGTTGCGTTCGGTGATGAAGTGAATCAGGTCCTGTTTGTTTGCAGTGTATCCGTGGAGGGGAATCCCGCCACGCATTGCGTTAAACAGGGTATTACTGTAATGTCGGAGGTCCTGAGGACTTTGTGCAGTTTTCTGGAGGCCGTCTGCCCCGGCAATAAGTTTTCGCAGGTCCGTTGTGTCCTGTTGTTCCTGGAGGCGCAGTTTGCGGATGAAACTAGAGGCATCCCCAAAAGCGGCTTGCAGTTCTGCCAGATCCCCCACATGCTGATCTATATCTGCAATCAAATCCCAGGATATGGCCCGCTCATTTGTAATACGAAGGTTCCGTTCAGCCAGATATGCTCCCTGCCTGCCTAAAACCGAATGTTCGGTACTCAGGGATTGTCCTGTACGATAGGCATTGAGTTGCTCTGTGGAGAGCAGGATCGCATTGGGGCGGGGACCATTTTGCCAGACCATTGTTGCCCGGAGAGATTCTTCGGGAACGGGGTGATCCACGATCAGTGAGCTCAGCGAATAAACGCCGATGAACTTTTCCAATTCATTGACCTTGTAAGCGTCCACCAGTGTACTTCGCGACCGTTGAAGTTCAACGCCGACCCCGGCAGGAAGGATATTTCGAATTCCATCCAGTATGCTCAGCCGCATGGGTAAATGCCAGATACTCTCCAGTCGGCTCCGTCGAAGAAAACCAAACCCGTTGACACATTGCCAGCTGTAGGAGAATCGGAGACTGAGATCGTGGTTAAATTCTTCGAACAGCAGTTTATTGCCTGCGGCATTCTTGTACAGATTTCGCTCAGTTCGATAGAGACCCTGCTGTCGGTTGCTGAAGGGCTCCCAAAGCATGGCACGACTGGCGCGGTCAATCCGCACCAGTGTAATGCTTCCGGTATGGGAGGCGGCATCGTGCAGTTTATCGTCGGTCACATACGGAAACAGTGCATGATCTGCATTTTGCCGTCCAGCCGTCAATGCCCCCGTACTGGAAATAAATATCCAGTGATCTCCAACGCTGGCGAGCGTGATCAAAAATGGTGCAAGCCGGTCATAATTTGCAATTCTGTACCAGGATTCACCATAGCGCTCCACAAGTTGTCCAGAGCATACGCCCCGAGGCGGGTACAGCTTACTGTGCCCGGCATAGACCCCCTGAAATTCACTGCTCGGTGACGAGGAACGGGATGTTGGCGTGTGCCGCACTTCGTTGGTCATCGGTAATATGAACAAATAGTCGATAGGCACCCGGTTCGGACGGTGCCTGAAAGGTGATCTCTGCGTCCTTCACGGTCACGAATAGATCAGGAATCAATGGAGGCTCCGCTTCATCATCTCCTCCATGCCCTACTTCTGTGGCTTCGGTTCGCACCCCCCAGTGATATGTAAGTGCATCGCCGTCCGGGTCAGAGGCGATGACACGGCCGGAGGCCTCCATACCTGCGGCGAGTTCAATGCTGGCATTTGATTCCAGGTCGTTCAGCGTAAAGGAATCAATCCTGGGAGACAGATTGGACGGCCAGGAACCGGTCCATTTGTGCTCCATCACATCCACGGCGGCGGTCTTTGCACCATCAGGCATAAACATACCATACCAGGTCGCTGTGCGCTCCTGCTTTTGTCCCCAGAGGAACACATAGGATCCGATACATTGAACGGTATCGGCCGCAATGGCGACTTCGTAGCGTTGATCGTACCAGTCGGCTTTAACAGTGGAATTATTTTCGATGGGCGCCCCCCAGGAGGTTGTCGGGACTTCCCAGTGCCCGGTTGCTCCCCATTCGGTCACCACATAGGGGCCATCCCAGCCCGATTCTTTCAGGTAGCGGGGTAAATTGACGATATCGGCATACATCTGAATTCCAAGCAGATCCAGATCGGGAGCACGGGCCTTGATGTTCTGAATCAGTTCGGGATGGATTCCTGCCAGCATGGTCAGGGCCGGGTGATTTCCATCGATTTCGTGAATCATCTTTGCAATATCATTGACCGCGTTCCATACGAGCGGGTTGCTTGCTCCCAGATTCAGTTCATTCCCGATCCCCCACATCAGCAGGGCGGGATGATCTTTGTAGCGTAGAACCTCCTCACGTACGCGTTCCAGCTGGGCTGTAACCGCTGCAGAGTCACCGTAATCAAAACCGAAGATCCCGCGCCCGCTCCCGGATCGTTCACGGGCAATTTCAATTCCCATCGTGACCATTAACCCGTTTGCATGTGCCCGGTCCAGCACTTCCATACCGGAATCCCGGCCGTTATCGGTACGCCAGGTCCGGAAGGAGTTGGCACCATGTGCGGCTAGCGCCTCAATATCTCCAAATTCAAGGCCTGCACCGTGAATATAGAATGGCTCGCCATCTTTGAAGAGGTGGTAGCGTCCGTCCGTCTGGCGAATTTCTACGACAGCGGGATCCTGTGCCCGCAGGGCACTGATTGCAGGCACAAGGACAAATAAGAGAGAGAGCGCAGTAAATCGTCGTCGATAAAACATTTTATTGGGGAGCAGTTTCCGAATCTCCAGCAAGGAGGGATTCAAGGGATTCAAGGGAACGGCCTTTGGTCTCAGGAAGCATAAAGATGACAAAAATGAGGCCAAACACAGCCATGATCCCATACAGGAGAAACGTCGTGGCACTTCCGAGATTGGCAAGTTCCCACGGGAAAACCAGTTGAACGGTGAAACTTACGGCAGAATTGATCAGTCCGACAAACGAAATTGCCAGTGCCCGCACCCGATTCGGAAAAAGTTCGGAGAAAAGCACCCACATGACCGGGCCAAGCGAGACTGCAAATGAGGCTACAAATCCTAAGATGCCAGTCAGGATGAGGATCGGGTTCATGCTGATGGCTGCCGCAATTAACTGGGATTCAAACTCTCGTGCGATGGACAGTCCCAGTGTATTTTCCAGGGCCTGTTTGAATGCAACATCCGACTCGAACGTGATGTTAAGGATGGGTTGCAGGGCCTGTGGATCAATGGCGGCGGGGAGGATGGTGTCGGCGGGCAGCATGTAGGTGGCGCTATAGAACCCGTAGGCCAGCACCGTCATTGTAACGGTCACCCCTGTCAGTCCAAAAATAAGCAGAGGCTTTCTTCCGAGTTGATCCACCAGCGCGATGGCCACAATGGTGAAGACCAGGTTGACCACCCCAACCAGAATCGCCTGAACAAAGGATGCATTCGTGCCGATCCCCGACTGCTCAAAGATCATGGGAGCGTAGAAGAACACGGCATTAATGCCCGTAATCTGCTGCACTACAGCAATGACAATTCCGATGAGCAGCGCAAGTTTGAGTGCCGGTGCAAACAAGGCGGCGATCCCAACCTTACCCTTTTCAGCATCTGCATTCAGACTGGTCTGCACTTCCTGCAGATCTTTTTCTGCTTTATCTGGTCCACTTGCCTTTGTCATGATGGCCAGCCCCTCAGATATCCGTCCTTTCATCACGAGCCATCGGGGGCTTTCGGGTACCGCAAAGAGTGCAAAGAAGTAGAGTACTGCGGGGAGGGTTTCAAGGCCCAGCATCCAGCGCCAGCTGTAGGGGCCGAATTTCATCTCCTGTGCCCATGCAGCGGTGGAATTGCCAAGTTCCAAAATGATATAATTCGTGAAAAAGGCGACCGTAATCCCGATCACGATATTGAGTTGATTGAAGGACACCATTCGTCCCCGGAGCAGGGGGGGAGATATCTCTGCGATGTACATCGGGGCGATAATAAGTGATGCACCGACACCCAGCCCGCCGATCATGCGTGCGATCACCAGAATCAGATAGGAGGGGGCAAGCGCAGATCCAATGGCGGATATAGCATACAGGACCGCCGCCCAGTAAAGGACACTTCGTCGACCGATTCGGTTACTGAGGGGGCCAGACACCAGCATGGCCAGTGTTGAACTAAGCGTCAGTGAACTGACCGCCCATCCGAGTTCCAAATCGGTAAGAGAAAATTCAACTTCAATAAAGCCGACAACGCCGGAGATTACGGACGCATCAAAGCCCATGAGGAACCCGCCCAGAGCGACAATCAGGGCAGTTCTTGCAACATATAGGGTGCTTTTCATCGTTCATGCGCCTGCAGGGCGCTCAAATTCAACCTGATCACGAACGTACAACGTACGGATCTACTGACGAAAGGTACGAAATTTCAAGTCAGGAATATACTTCGTCCTGCGATGATTGAGTATTTCCTGTCTCTGCGGGCAATGTACATGGGTTAATTCTGTTGCCAAAAAGTTAGAAAACAAGGGAGTATTCTCATTGGTTTCCGCGGTTTTTTGGTGGGGGGAAGCAGACTCAGTTCTGTTTTAACAGGCGAAGTGCTTTTACATTTTGTCCATGCACAGACGGTTCATTGCACCACAGCCACTGCAGGGTCTTCAGGGTTTCGGGGACGGTTCCATGATGCAGGTCAAGCAGTTCGAGGACGGCCCGGTCTATCTTTTTTCGCACATCGTCC
>JAJEFL010000140.1:0-7947 GCA_022820435.1 Rhodothermales bacterium | reverse complement strand
ACAAGCGTAGAGATTTCGGTGAGCGATAAGGCAATATGACGCAAGTCATTCCTTCGAATGTTCTTGATCTTGCGTTCATGGCGTGCGATGGTTTTCTTTAGTCTCCTCCAGGAATGACTTCCTTTCTGTTTTTTCGCTAGTCGGCGTTGAAGCTTCTGAATGCGCTTTTCAATACGGGAGGTATCGGTCAGATAGAAGATCCTCCCCGCACTGTCCGCAACCTGCCCGCAATTGCGGTCGACCCCAATGCCAATGCCATCCGCGTCTTGTAGGGTCGCGTCCACTTCATAGACGACCGTCATATACCAGTTCCCGTTTTCTTCAAAGATACGGGCCGTCTTAGGCACGGGGTTTGTATAGCGGTTCACTCGATAAAATCGCAGCATCTTCACATACATGCCCCGCTTTAGCCGAAAATACCCGTTCGTTGAAAACATCTTCCCCCCTGACACATCTACGGCGAAACTTCTTTTCGCCTTGCCCCTTTTCTTGAACCTGGGGAACCCCCGCTTTTTCTTGAAGAACTGCTTGTAGGCATCCGACAAATCCTTCAGTCCGGTGCGAGTTGCGGTTACAGGATATTCTCTCAGCCATGGTGCGACCGTATCCTTGTGTACTTTATACCACTTGTAGAAATCAAACTGGGAGGTCTGGGATTGTCCGGTTTCTTCGTAATCCTCTTTGGCTTTTGCCAGCGCCGCATTCCAGAGATATCGGTTGGCTCCCGCCAATGCGTGCAGAAACGGATATACTTTTTGGTCTCCCCGTAACCGAAATTTTACCGTCACGTATTGACGTGTCCCTGAACCAACGGGGGGCTTTGTCTTACAATCCTTAACGGGCATGGCATCAAGCGGATGATGTTGTGTAGGCAGTCAGGGAGGGGATCTCCTTCCTGATTGTGTTTGTTCTATCCACCTGACTGGAAAAAGTTCCCCAGATATGGGCACTCAGGTATATAAGCCCCAAATCTAACAACAGGAGAGATCGCGCAAATAGCCCGGTATCTGAGAAAATTGAGTCCGTCAGTTCTTGAATCAAAAACCCTGATACACTAACATCCGCAGGGGAGGGGATGCATCTCCCTTGAGTAGATCCTCTTCTTCCATCGAATTTTGCAGTCAATCCTGCATTCTGACTTCTGATCTGTATGTGTATGAACCGACCTTGCAGCGATGTGGATTGCATGCACGGGTTCCAATTCCACGAATATTCAGACGTTTCCTTTTCCGTAATGTGACGGTCTATTCTGTATCTTATAGCGCAGTAACCCGTTACAGGAACTGCAACCCACAAAATTACTATGCAGGATCTACAGCAGGCATCAGAATTTGACCGGCACATCGCGCATTACCCCGAATGGGCCCGGATGCTGGCCCGAAAGTACTTCACAAAAACATTGATTCAGTTCATCCTTCATGGGAATGTGCGTGAC
The DNA here is from genome assembly GCA_022820435.1 of Rhodothermales bacterium. Classification (GTDB taxonomy): domain Bacteria; phylum Bacteroidota; class Rhodothermia; order Rhodothermales; family Bin80; genus Bin80. Next base: position 6,512 of record JAJEFL010000140.1, on the reverse strand, counting down.
CTTGTGCGGCATGAAGACCCCGAATCCGGGAAGGCTGACTATATCGGACTGACCCAATTTCTGGCAAATGAACTGTTTGCGGCCAGAGATCTCGTAGTGTTTTATGACCGGGCGGCAGGGATCCATTTCCTTAACGCAGACATGCAAAAGGACTTCAACCGTGCAGTCTCAGGACATGACAGTCTGTATGGAACCGAGTTTGCAAAAAAACGGCCCCGTAACCCGTCACAGGTTCTATCCATCCTTGACAACTACTTCCGGCTGCGCCTCGGATCCCGAAAACGGATTGCCTGCATCATTGACTATGCCGAAACCATTATTCCAATGGCAGAGGCCTCCATGTATTCTGCTGAAGATCGAAGTGCACTCGTAAATTTACAGCGCTGGGCGCATGATCCGCTGTTTCTGGAGCATGACTTTACAATTTGCCTGATTACAGAAAACCTGAGTGACCTCAATCAGCAGCATGTACAAAGCCCCTGGACTGCCGAGATCAATATCCCCCTCCCCGAGAAAGAAGACCGTCTTGCATTTGCAGAGTGGGCGACAAAAGATTCCATGCCCGTCTTTGAAGAGCATTCTGATCTTGGACTGGAAGAATTTTCACAGAACACCCCCGGCCTCGGATATACGCAACTGCAAACCATTCTTGCAGACACGCTGGAAAACAAAACCCATCTGAGTTTTGACCATCTATCCACGCTCAAAAAGTCTTTGATTGAGGAGTCTGCCTTTGGGATGCTGGAATTTGTGGATTCCAGTACTGGGCTGGATGATATCGCCGGACACTCAGAAGCAAAAGCACACCTGCGTCAGGCGGCATCTGCCTTAAAGCAGGGAATGCACGAGGTGATGCCAATGGGATATCTGGTGAGCGGACCGGTTGGAACAGGAAAAACTTTTATGATTACCTGCTTTGCCAACGATATTGGAATCCCCATGGTAAAGCTTAAGAACTTTCGCTCTCAATGGCAGGGACAGACCGAAGGCAATCTGGAACGGATCCTGAATCTTCTGGAAGCCATGCCGCCGGTTGCGGTGATGATTGACGAAGCAGATGCAGCACTGGGGAATCGGGATGCCGAAGGAGATTCGGGGGTCTCCAAGCGCGTTTTCGGGCAGATTGCCTCTTTTATGAGCAAACCGGAACACCGCGGACGAATCATATTCTTTCTGATCACGGCACGCCCCGACCTGATGCCGGTTGACCTTAAACGCCAAGGGAGAGCGGAAGAACATATTGCGCTCTTTTACCCCTTTACCCAGGAAGATCGTCTTGAACTGCTGCGCGTAATGATGCGCAGAACAAAGATTGATCTTCCCGAAGCATTTATCCCCAAAGCTCTGTTAAATGGAAAGACGATCTACAGCGGGGCCGATATGGAGGCACTGCTGACACGCGCAAAATTTCAGGCTGCTGCGATTCATGGCGATCCCGGTGCTGTCACCGCCGAAATCCTGACCTCCGTTGTAGAAGACTTTATTCCGCCGGAGAATACCGAGGAAAAAGAACTCCAGGCACTGGTGGCGGTACTGGAAAGTACAAGCAAAGAGGCACTGCCTGAAATATATCGGTCTATGGACCGTGCGAAAATTGTTCAGCGTGTATCTCAATTAAAGTTGAACCTCACATAAGCATGCTTTTGATAGACCTGCAGTCCGTATATTGTCTTAACCACTCACTGCAGTCTATCTATGCGTATTCACTACTTTGTCTTTGCTGCCACAGCATGCTGTGTTCTTTTGATGAATCTGCCTGTAAAGGCACAGGTCAATAGCGGAGAGTCGGTTCCTGATGTGACGCGGACCATTGCGCTTACCAACGCAAAGATCATCCCGTCTCCCGGACAGGTTCAGGAACGAAGCAATGTGATCATTCGGGATGGTCTGATCATCGCAGTCGGACCTGATGCAGCGATCCCCTTTGATGCCATTGAAATACCCGCAGACTCGCTGACTGTCTATGCCGGCTTCATTGATGGCCTTTCGCATACAGGGATTCCTCAACCAAAACAGCAACCTGAACAGGAACGCCCGGACGATCCTGCCAACCCGCCAAACGAATTGGCGGGGATCCTGCCATACCGGGATGTGCGGCCTTTACTTGACCCCAAAGACAAGCGCATTGCTTCCATGCGTGAAGCCGGCTTCACGGCTGCACATGTCGTTCCCAGAGGCCGTATGCTCCCCGGTGTCGGAGCCATTATTCTTCTTGGAGGCGACACCCCTAACGAAATGGTGTATCGCGGAGAAACTGCATTGTATGCACAACTGAGCGGAGCACGCAGAATGTACCCGGGAACCGACATGGCGGTCATTGCAAAACTGCGTCAACTCTATAAGGAATCTGAGCGGCGACACCGGGCTGACCGATTATATCGTGAAGATCCAACGGGACTTGAGCGTCCGCAATACGATCCCGTCCACTATGCCATGTTTCCTGTACTGGAAGGGGAACGGCCGATTTTCTTTCATACGGATGGGGTCCTTGATCTGCACCGCGTATTGTCTGTCCAGAAAGAACTGGGATTCCCTGCCGTACTTACAGGGCTCAGCCAAAGTTTTGATGCGATAGATAAACTAAAATCGGCAGACCTGCCCCTTCTGCTAACTCTTGAACTTCCAAAAGATCCAAAACAAAACAAAAAGGAGCCGGCGGCAGATTCTACGGAAACTCCCCCGACGGATGCTCCGGCTGAACTGCCTGAAATTATGCATCTGGACTACGATCCTGATCATCGTGTCACCTCATTCACGGATCTGGAATCGGAGAAAGCAAATCTGGAAGCCCGCCGCACCATCGCTTATAAGACCCATGTCGGCAATGCCGCGGCGCTTGAATCCGAGGGGCTTTCCTTTGGATTTTCAACGGGTAGTGCATCTCCCTCCGATCTTCTGAGCAACGTCAGAAAGATGATCAAAGAGGGACTTTCGGAAAATGCTGCTCTGGCTGCCCTCACCACCACACCGGCGCAAATCCTCGGACTTACTTCCAGTATGGGAACCGTTGAGGTGGGGAAAATGGGCAATCTGGTGGTTACCAGAGGATCCATCTTTGATGAAGAGGGGCAGGTTAAGTATGTCTTCGTAGATGGACGCAAATATGAAATAGAGCCGCCAAAAAAACCTTCCGGCAGCGATGCTGACGCAGAGGCGAATCCTGCCGGAATATGGTCACTCAGTATCTCATCGCCCGATGGAGAGATTGCAGGAACACTCACCATCAGTGGATCAGATGATGACTGGTCCGGCACTTTAATCGTGGACATTACACCAGAGACATCCCAGCTTGAATCTATTGCCATGAATGGTAATGTGCTGACCTTTTCCTTTGATGCGGGAGAGTTTGGCAACATCACTTCTTCACTCACATTAGATGCCAATTCAATAAATGGCTCTTTTGATGTTCCCGATATTGGTCCGGTATCCGTATCTGGTACGCGAACATCCGGACCCGAGAAATCAACCACAGTTCAATGACGGATAGAATGAGACTTAAAACGGTTTTTTTCATCGCACTGCTTTCTGTTGCGATAAATTCTGCAGCGCAGGAACTCGCCGCCGGGGACCTGCTGATCCGTAATGCCACCGTGCTGACCGTCACGAATGGAACCATGGAAAACGCGGATGTGCTGATACGGGACGGGATTATCGCTGCGGTCGGTAAACAGTTGAATGCGCCACAGGATATCCCTGTCACTGATGCCACCGGCATGTATGTGATGCCGGGAATTATTGATGCGCACTCGCATATCGGCATCAGCAATGTGAACGAGTCTTCTGCTCCTGTCACGGCTCAGGTCTCCGTCGGGGATGTTCTTAATCCCTACAGTATTGCGATCTACCGTGCATTGGCAGGGGGAGTAACCGCTTCGCATGTGATGCACGGATCCGCCAATGTAATTGGAGGACAGAATGAAACGATCAAGCATCGCTGGGGGCTTCTGGACCCCGACGAGCTGCGCATGGCAGGTGCTCCGCGAACGATTAAATTCGCCCTCGGAGAAAACCCTACCCGTGTACACGGCCGTGGAAACAACAAACGCCCCGCATCCCGTATGGGGGTTGAATATGTACTGCGTGAGACATTTGCAAAAGCAGAGCGCTATCGGGAGGCCTGGGCTCAGTACGAGGAGGGCATAAAAACAAATCCGCGTGCGATCCCCCCTGCCTATAACAGCCAATTGGAGATCATGGGGGACATCCTCAATGGAGATATTATGATTCACTGCCACTCTTATCGAGCGGACGAAATTCTGATGCTTCTGGGAGTTCTGGAAGATTTTGGTATTGACCAAATCACTCTGCAGCATGTCAATGAGGGATTCAAGATTGCCCCTGAACTTGCCGAATTTGGCGCTACCGCCTCCGTGTTTGCTGACTGGTGGGGATATAAGTTTGAGGTCTATTACTCAACCGCCTACAACGCGGCAATCCTGACCCGCAACGGGGTGCTCACCTCCATTAACTCCGACTCGGGAGAACTGAATCGTCACCTGTACCATGAGGCAGCAAAATCCCAGAAATACGGTGACCTCACCGATGACGAGGCGCTGGCACTCATCACGATCAATCCGGCTATTCAACTCGGCATTGGTGACCGCATCGGTTCCATTGAGGTCGGTAAAGAGGGGGATTTAGCAATCTTTGACCGTCACCCGCTCTCTGTCTATGCAATCAACCAAAAGACGGTCGTTGACGGCATTGTCTACTTTGATATTGAAAAAGATGCCGATGATATGCGCTTAATCGTAGATCCCGAACGTACCGTTGATACGGCGGTTCTGCACTCGCACGAAGATACACACCAGTGCCTGTATGAAGGATCACTGGACCTTTATGAATTCCTGGAAAGCAATTAATGATGTCTCTTTTGTATTCACTGCTTACTGCTGCAGTTTTACTGATCCTCCCATCTTCCAAGAAAACAGATACGGTGACGGCACTCACCAACGCACGGATTGTCACCGTCACGCAGGGAACCATTGAAAGCGGCACGATCCTGATTCAGGACGGTACGATTATTCAGATTGGCACCGGCGTAGACATCCCAGAAGATGCGAGGGTAATTGACCTGGAGGGGCTGAGCATATATCCCGGCATGATTGACTCGGGAACACAGATGGGGCTTGTAGAGGTGGGATCACTACCGGAAACCCGTGACGCTTCGGAGCTCGGCGATCTGTCACCGCAGATGAAAGCTCTTACCGCGGTTAATCCAAATGGGGTTGCGATTCCGGTTACACGGGTCAGCGGCGTAACGACGGTCCTCACTGTCCCGTCCGGCGGCATGCTTCCTGGACAGGCCGCATTGATCAATCTTCACGGATACACCCCGCAGCAGATGTTTGCCGGGTTTGAGGGGGTTGTTTTGCGTTTTCCTGCTACAGGCCGCAGGGGGCGGTTTGATTCCCGATCCGAGGAAGACATCAAGAAAGCGGCCGACGAAGCCATGAAGAAGCTCAATGACACCTGGGACAGTGCCGAATTGCATCAGCGGATTGACTCCACTTATCAGGCTCGCCCGGAGGATGGACGCAGACCGGAATATGTCCCCTCCATGGAAGCATTAAGGGATGTCATTCGAGGTGACCAGACGCTCATTATTCATGTCAATACATCGAAGGACATCCTTGCGGCCATTGAGTGGGTTCAGACCCGCGGCATTGAGCGTGTACTTTTCAGCGGGCTTGCGGAGGGATGGCGTGTTGCGGATAAGATCGCCGAAGCAGGGATCCCATGTCTGGTTGGGCCGGTATTGAGCGTTCCGACTCGGCAGAGCGACCGCTTTGACAAGGCCTACAAAAATGCCGGCCTCATGCATGCAGCAGGGGTAAAGATTGCCCTCCGATCCGATGACACTGCCAATGTGCGCAACCTCCCCTACCATGCCGGATTCTCGGCCGCCTACGGATTGCCCCTGGAGGAAGCACTTCGTGCCGTCACGATTAATCCTGCTGAATTTTTTGGCGTAGATGACCGGCTCGGCTCTCTTGAGGTCGGTAAGGAAGCAACCTTCTTTGTTGCCGACGGGGATCCATTTGAAACGGCAACAACGGTCCACCATGTCTTCATTGCCGGCTACGAGATGCCCATGGAAAGCAGACACACCCAACTTTACGAAGAATTCCTTCAGCGAACTCCCGGGTTGCACAAGCATAATCAGGATTGGGATTAGAGTTAGCGCACAACCATATAGATGACAAAGAATGGCCGGATTAATTCTGCACTCATTCAAATGTCTACCCTCAACGATTACAGTAAAATCGTATTATACACAGGATGCCTACTCACCGACGTATTACATAGACGAGTGCCCTAACAATGATGATTTTGGTTCTTCGATTATTTTAGTGAAACAGCTCGTTTTTGGACTCCATCTGGATAGAGGTCAAGGCCTCCGAGATGGAAGTAGATTGCGGTGGCGAGGCGTTTTTTATTTCGGAAGCCGCGGCTACAGACTTTGACGGTTTTGATTCGGCTGTTAATGCTTTCAGCGGGGCCATTACTGC
>JAJEFL010000151.1:0-38320 GCA_022820435.1 Rhodothermales bacterium | reverse complement strand
CTTCGGGCACGTATCTGTACCGGATGATTGCAACCGGAGCAGAGAGCCGGTATGTGAAGACCGGTCGCATGACGCTGGTGAAGTAACCTGCACTGAGTCGCCTCACGACTTGGTTAAAAGAAACAGAGCGCCCCGGTATCGAAAGATGCCGGGGCGCTTTGGGTTGGGTTGACAATTGATTAGAATTTTATAAAATGGGATTAACGGATCTGTGTGCAGATGAAATGGGTTTAGGCAAATGAAAGGGATACACCCATGGTTGTTTTTGCTGAAAATTCATCTTTAGTCTGAAGCATGAGCGGTCATTTCGTCCGGAAATTCAGTTTGACTTACAATCGTGTTCGGGATGCTGACCAAATTCCCATGATCGGTGGCAACCGTTATCTGATGATCTGAATTCGTCATGAATGAATTTGATACGGGAAGTAATTTCAGAAAAACAGCCTTCGAACTTTGTCAGCGGTTTAGACTTAAAATCGCTACGTTCAGGCCGGTCTTAACGCAGGCCTGCTGAGTTTCAGGACGGAAATTGTACGAGGTGCCGTATTTTAGGGTGAATTAATCAATCAGACATGGAACGATCTGGACTATTAAAGGGCAAAAAAGGAGTCATTTTCGGGGCTCTGAACGAGAGTAGTATTGCCTGGGCAATCGCCAAAGCAGCACATCGGGAAGGTGCACGGTTCGTCCTCTCAAATGCGCCCGTTGCAAAGCGACTCGGAACAATGGAAGGGCTCGCTGAATCAGTTGGCAGCCCCGTAATCTGGGCGGATGCAACGAAAGATGCGGATCTGTCCTTGCTCTTTGATCAACTCAAAGAATATTATGGGCAGATAGATTTTATCGTCCACGCAATCGGGATGGGGGTCAATGTTCGTAAACGTCGCCCGTACGAGAAATTAAATTATGACTGGTATACGAAGACACTGGATGTCTCTGCGATTAGCCTGCATCGGATCGTACACCATGCAATGGAGAGTCAGTCGCTGAACAAGGGAGGGTCCATTTTGACGATTTCCTATATCGGTGCACAGCGTTCATTTTCCCACTATTCGGAAATGGGAGATGCAAAGGCATTACTTGAAAGCATTGTGCGAACCTGGGGCGCACGGCTTGGAGAGCATCGGATTCGTATCAATGCAATCTCGCAGAGCCCCACGCAGACTACGGCGGGGCAGGGCATATCAGGTTTTGATGCAATGTTTGAGTTTGGGCAGAATATGTCTCCGCTAGGGAATGCAGATGCAGATAGCTGCGGAGACTATGCAGTGACGCTTTTGAGTGATCTGACCCGTATGGTGACCATGCAGACGCTGTATCATGATGGCGGCTTCAGTAGTATCGGGATTACAGATGCAATGGTTGAACCCATGATGCGGATGCTGAATCCTGATGAATCTTGACCCGGTTGATGCATTCGCTCTTTAGTGAATCGGCGATGATATTACTGACGATTTGTACCGCAGCTGTACTCAACCTTTTTCCGGTTGATTCGGATGCGTCCCAGTCTGTGGAAACAGATGCTGAAGATCTGTATTATGTGACGGGACGAAAAACCAGTTTATATCGGGATATGGAACAGGTGAAACCTTATCTGCGACTTCGATTCAGAGAACCGGTTCGGGTTGTTTCATCAGATGGAAGGGTAAGACAGGTACGTACCATGGACGGTGCTCTGGGGTATGTGAATGCGAACGAGATATCAAATATCTGGATCCTCGTTTCAAAGCGACGGAAACAGGTTACCCTTCACAGGGGGATGAGGGTTGTATCTGAGTTCAGGGCAGATTTTGGCTACAATGCATACTCGGACAAAAACATTCGTGGATCGCAAGAAGAACCGGATCACTGGCGGACGCCAGAAGGCGTTTTCTATGTCGTGAAGAAAAATCCATATAGTAAATTTTATCGTGCGTTTCTATTAAATTATCCCAATGCTGAAGATGCCGAACGGGGAAAACGGGATGGTCTGATCAGCCAGAAAGATTACGAAGCCATCATGCTAGCCGAAAAAAGAGGAACTCCGCCACCGATGGGTACGATTCTGGGCGGGTACATTGAGATTCACGGGAACGGAACCGGCCTTGCATCAAACTGGACCGAAGGATGTGTTGCCGTTCGGGACGAAGACATGGACTTTATGTGGTCCTATGTACAGGAAGGAACCCCCGTAGTCATTGAGAAATAGGGAACGATTCCATGGGTTTAACCGTGATTCTATGGAGAGCGTCAAACAGAAATAATCGGTGCAGGGAGGTAACCGAATCAGGAGATCATGGTTGCAGCGTTCCGAGATTGAATCCTTATTGTCAGATGAAGCGTAAAGTAGGTAAGATGCAAGCCAGAGAAAGTGAATAGGTTGCTCACATTGCTGATGCTTTCTTTGTTCGTACCCGCTGCGTTTGCACAGGTGCGTGCACCGAAACCGCTTGAGTTGAATTCGGACTCTCTTTCAGGACCGGTATTTGTCGTTCCAGTGAATGGTATGATTGATAACGGGCTGGCGCGTTATATTGACCGGGCGGTGCGGGATGCAACCAGTCGAGGTGCGGTGCTTACAGTATTTGAGATTGATACATTTGGAGGGCTTGTAGATGCCGCCGATAAGATCCGAAAGACGCTGTTAGATGCAGAAATGTCCACCGTTGCATTCATTGACAAGAATGCCGCCTCGGCGGGGGCACTGATCTCTTATGCAGCAGACCGTATCATCATGGTGCCTGGTGCCTCTATTGGTGCAGCAACCGTCGTTGAAGGGATGGGGGGGGATGCGGCACCTGATAAATATCAGAGCTACATGCGTGGACTGATGCGAGCTACCGCCGAAGCAAATGGACGGGACCCACAGATTGCCGAATCAATGGTAGATCCGTCTCTTGAGGTGGAGGGAGTTTCCGAGGAGGGGAAAGTCCTGACACTCAGTGCAGAGGAAGCGCTGGAACTAGGAGTGGCAGATCGGATTATGGAGACAACCGACGCAGTGATTGCTGCTTACGGTCTGGACAGCCCAACGCTGGTCGCCCATCGCGAAACAACCGCAGAGCGTGTACTCCGGTTCCTTGGATCACCGGTCGTTCAGTCGATTCTGATGCTCATGATGCTTGGTGGACTTTACTTTGAGCTGCAAACCCCAGGAGTGGGATTTCCAGGTGCAGTTGCACTTCTGGGGATTGCCCTGTTCTTTGCACCCCATTATCTGTTGGGACTCGTTGAAGTGTGGGAGATCCTCCTTTTTATCCTTGGAGTCGGGTTGATTATTGTTGAATTGTTCATATTCCCGGGGTTTGGTATTGCCGGAATATCAGGCTTGATCCTGATTCTGTTTTCATTAGTTGCTGCACTGATAGGCAACGTAGGATTTTCATTTCCGCCCGTGTCCGATGTGATGCCAAGCATCTATACCCTGGCAGTAACTCTGGCGATTTTGGTTACAGGGTCCGCTGTGGCGGTACGCATGTTTCCAGGATCAGCGACAGCAAACGTACTTGTACTTGCACCGGAATTGAGCAGCAGTGAAGGGTATACGACTGCCGTGACGCATTCCGAGTACATGGGCCGAGTCGGAACCGCATTGACCGACCTCCGACCGTCGGGGGCGATGTTGATTGACAAGAAACGTGTAGACGTAATCACAGCCGGCGAGTATATTGATTCCGGCACACAGGTGCAGGTTGTGGATGTACGTGGAACCCGAATTGAAGTAAGAACTTACGAGGCGTAAACGTGGAAGTACTGATCCCGATTGTGTGCATTTTGGCAGGACTTCTGCTGATTACCATAGAAGTCTATCTGATTCCAGGATTCAATGTGATCGGGATCCTGGGATCCCTCTTGATCATCTTCGCAATTGGGTATGCCTATAGCGAATCAGGGTTACTATCTGGAACCATTACATTGTCGGTGACCTTAGGCAGTGGCATTGTCCTTTTTCTCATACTCTGGAGGTCGGGAGCCTGGGATCGTTTTATCCTCTCAACTACATTGAAAACGGAGGTTGATGCAGCAAATCGAAGAAGGGATGAGCGGGCTCGTTATCTGGGGAAGACGGGAGTTGCCATTACGCCACTCCGACCGACCGGTATTGTTGAGATTAATGGGGAGCGTGTAGAAGTATCTACTGAAGGGGAGTTTATTGCCGTAGGGAGCAGTATCCGAATCGTAGCGATGGACCGCCGCCGGTTCTTTGCCCGTCTGGATACCGCTTAGCGTGGACAGCTACCATTGCAGCTGTGCGGAAACGGTCAGAGTGCGCCCAATGAGATGACTGGTTCGGTCAGCCAGGATGGTCTGTTCTATCCCGAATTGGCCTTGTTCCTGCAAATATCGGTAGGCGGGATTCTGTCTGTCGAAAGCGTTGAGTAAGTCAAAACGGATCCATAATCTTCGATTGGAATTGTTCCGAATGATTGCCGCAAGTCCAATATCGAATTGACTGAATGGGGTCAGCGAATGTCCCTCTGCAGTCGGGTCGTCAAAGGAGTACTCGTCAAAAGATGCGGCGTAGTCAATGTTCGACCCCAACAGGTCGTAGTAAGCCCGTTTGAATGCCCATTGGCGCCCCCAGACACTTTGCCAGCGCAGGGTGCCTTCTAATACAGGAATTGGTCTTATGATTATTCTGGTTTGAAGCTGGTGCGGTACATTCCACGGGACAGGAATGAGGATGGCTTCTTTCGTCCGGAATATATATTTCCGTTTTGACTCGCTGCGTTCGTAAAGAAATGCAAAATCAATCCTTTCACCATTTTTGCGTAATTCAAAGGATGTCCCATACACAAATCCATCGGTAGTGGTAGCAAACTCGTCAATCTGATCAATAAGTGTTGAGTCTTGATCTTGCCGCCAAAGCATCGGATAATCAATCCGGTATAGGCGGCGCTGGTTCTTGTAATAGTATTCAAATCCAAATTGCCAATTGGTCAAGAACTGCGCGGACAGATCAACGCTGTAATGATGTGAAAGGGGGGCGCGAAGCGTCTCGTCCACGGGAATCCACAAACGGGTTGACGGGACGATTGTACTTGGGCTGATCGTCGCAATTTCAAACTGGTTCAGGAACTGATAATAAGTTCCGGTTGAAATTCGAAGGGACACGCCATAGCCCCTTTTATAGGATGATTTAAGGAGCAGGGATGTGCGAGGTTCTACATGCCATCGGTCCTGGACCCGCAACCAGGTAAATCGAAGACCAGCAGTCAACTCCACCCAGGAACGTGGACTCCACATCTGTTGCAAATACCCTGAAGAAGTGTGAGAACGTCGCTCGTGATTGAGAACTCGCGGCAATACATGCTGAACACTGAAGCGATGCTGAATCCATGAAAGATCTATCCCTGCCTGCAGGAGCCCCTGTTCATGTACCTGACGAATGGAGATCTTTAGAGTGTTATTTGAAACCTCATTTTCATCACTGGTCGCTACAGAGTTTTCCCGATACAACTGGAAGGCAGCAAACACACTGTTCTGGCGATCCAGCCCTCCATAATTGTGCGAAAAGAAATACTTACCCTTGCGCCAGGAGATGCGCCAACTGAAGTTGTCGGTCAGATACTGGTTCCAGTACAGACGCGTATTCTGATTGATCCATGCATGGCGATCCGGTGAGACCTCTCTGCGCTCAGCCATCGAATCTCTTGATGCGGACAGTAATTGCCCTTCCAGTTCACTGTTCCCCCTGTAGAGAGATGCTCCGAATTCTCGCTGGTCATCTAGTTCCAACTTTACAGCAGTATGTATATCATTGAAATTGATGTCAGGCAATGAAGGGGATGGGATTTTATCGAGGCGGCCAACCAGAGTATTATAGCCCTGTGCATTAAAATTTTTGAGTGGATAGATGCTGGCACGCATCAGAAAATCATCCGGACGATTCCATTCCCGAAGCAGGTCATTCACGCTTTCACTGCGCAGATTGCTCCACCAATGATCCCAAATACTACTTCTAAATGCTCCCATCAAGGATAGACTGGTCTGTCCGAGATCCATATGATTTGTAATTCGTGCATTAAACGAGATGGGATCAATCTGCACTTCAATGGGGTAGTTCGATTCCAGCGAGTGTTCTGCATGAATGATTCCAGCTAGGTAGCTTCCATGCTCTACGTTAAAACCCGCTTTTCTGATCGAGACCTGTTCAATGGCAAAAGGATTGAATATCCCGAACAACCCCAAATGAATCGGCTCAAACACTGTGCTTTCATCAAGTTTGAACTGATGCTCGCCGAGACCACTGCCCTGGATATGGATGTCACTGGTATTTAGATCCACATAGACTCCCGCTACATCCCTCAGGTTCTGGACAACGTCAGATGTACCTAGCCCCGTTATCTGCCTCAGATCCGTTGCATCTCTGACATCCATTGTATAGGGGCGGTCACGGATGACAAGGGAAAGATCAGAGGGCAGGGGCGTGGCAATGATTTCCAGGGGACGTTCCGGTACGATCCATTCGGATAACAGAACATTGATCGCCAGAACGGAGTCAGGGAACAGATGGATTTCCTGTTCTTGAGTCAGATAACCGACATGGCTAATCTGGACTTTTGCAGATTTACGAGGCTGGGTTGAGAGGATAAACTGGCCGTTGAGGTCAGAGGTTGTACCTTCGGAGGTTCCGACCAAAGCAATATGTGCTCCTCGGAGGGGGGCACCGTTCTGAACAGAGTGGACATAACCGGTGAGCATCGCCGTATGGCGACCAATCGGTTCAAGAACAAATGTGCCGCTAGGCTGGCGAAAAAAAACGACTCCCGTTCCCGTCAGCAGGTATTCCAGATCAGATTCCGCATTGTCTGCAACGGGAGCCGCCCACGCAGTATATCTGCCCTGTAAGGTGTTTGATGCATAAGAGAGGTCAACGCCCCAGATGGATTGGAAGCGGCTGACAGCATCAAGAAGAGGAAGTCGTGATTGCGCGACCGAAACTGTTACATTCCCAAGTGATGCGGCAGACAGAACGGCTACGCAACAAATCAGAGTGCGCACGAAACAAGACTAGGCAACTTTTACGAAAACAACTTTCGTGCACGTGACGGATGGGCAATCAGCGTGGAGTCGTAAGCAGAAAGCCATCCGAAACTGCACGGTATTCGCAATGTAACGCACAAATGTCCCGAATGATTTCTTCCGCCGTTTCGGGAGACTGTTTAAGGATCCCGATGGAGAGAGATTCCAGTTCCGGTGATTCCAGTGTAATGGCTACATCGTAGCGCCGTTCAATCTCCTTGAGAATATTCCCCAGGGGTTGTTCAGAAAATTTGAAGCCGCCGTCCACCCAGGTGTAATCTTCTGCTGAGGCCTCTGCTTTTTGTGTTACCAGTGGTTCCTGTCCATTGGGCCGTATTCTCGCAGACTGTCCTGCGGTTAACACCACTGCATGGTCAGCGGCCGTATGAGGGACTACCTGAACCTCCCCCGACTCAACGGTTATATCAGTGGCCGCATTGATTTCATCAGGCCAGGACCGAACATTGAAGGATGTGCCTAATACCCTTGTTTCAGCATCAAAGGACACAACGACAAACGGGGTCAAACTGCGTTCAACACTCAGGAAAATTTCCCCTTCACGCAAGGTTAATTCGCGGGATGCGTCTCCAAAATCCTTGCGGTATTCAATATGTGTACCACTGTTGAGCAGTATCGTGCTTCCATCAGGTAATTGATGCGTAAGTTGTTCTCCGTGTGGGGCAAAGACAGATGTAGGTTGTTGTGTAATGGTAATTCCAACAGCGATAATGACAGCAATGCAGGCCGCCAGTGCAACTGTGCGCGGCCATGTAATGACTCGCAGGTAGCGGGGTCTGGTGGCCTGCTGAATCAGCGGCCATAGATCGCTCCCGACACGTTTAAACTCCTGTTCAGATGGCTCACCATTATAATAGGATGCCGCAAGCTGCCACACTGTCAGTGTATCAGGGATTTCAGAGAAATCCAGATGGTCCAGAATTTCGTCAGGCGGTGAGGAGTTAGGATCTGTTGTGTTCATGCAACTTCTGGTCTTTTTGTAGTGCCTGCAATTTGGTGCGCAGATCTCGCAAAGCAAGCATTACATGTGTATTAACGGTCCGGGGAGTGAGATTCATGACAGTTGCGATTTCTGCGTGTGTGAGTCCCTCAAAACGGCTAAGCGTGAAGGCTTGCCGCCTGCGAGGGGGGAGACTGTCAATCCACTGACGGACATGTTCTTCAAGCATCTCAAAATCAACATGCTCATCCGGGGCAGGTGTATCCTCAATTGCAACATCATCTGCCTCTATCCCGTCTGAGTAATGTGAGTCACGGGACAGGTTAAGGGCCTTGTTCCGAACCATCGTGTACATGAGTGCAAGGAGGGACTTATCCGGGTCCAGAGTTGTGCGCTTTTCCCAGATCTTAACAAATACGTCCTGCACGATGTCCCGTGAAGTGTCTTCGTCTTTTGTGAAACGCCAGCAAAATCTGATAAGTGTGACATTTACCTCTTCAAACAACTCCTGAAAAGCTTTTCTGTCCGACTCAGCCAAACGCCTGCTAAGCTGCGAAAGCCTGGCGGATAGCGTGGTCGCTTGCCCTTCGTTCGTATTCAGTTGAAGATCTTGTTTTTGTGTTCGATTCATATACACAACACCTCAATTGAGTGACCAATCTTTAATTTTATTTGAAAGCACTGTTCTGTTTAACAATATTTCACACCGAGAATCAATATCTCTCTATTTTTCAAACATTAGGGCTTTGAAGTTAAAAATTTGATTTAACAACAAAAAATTCAAATTTTTAATTTATCTATGCCAGTACCCCGGCAAGGGTTGCGGTCATGAGGTTTGCGAAGGCGCCAGCGAGCACTGCTTTGACACCCAGTTCCGCAATGAGTGTGCGTTGATTGGGGGCAAGCGGTCCAATTCCTCCGATCTGAATGGCGATGGACGAGAAGTTGGCAAAGCCGCATAAGGCAAACGTTGACATGGTAATTGACTTCTGCGAGATCGTTCCTGCCTGCATGATGTCAGCTAACTGCAGGTAGGCTACAAATTCGTTGGCGACGATTTTGTAGCCAAGCATAGAGCCGACCGCCAGGATATCCTCGGACGGAATGCCAATCATCCATGCAATGGGGGCAAATCCCCAGCCTAGGATTTTCCCGAGAGTCAACTCGGCACCAAAGAAGCCTCCAGTCCAGCCCAGGAGGAAGTCTATCATTGCCAGAAGCGCAATGAATGCCAGCAGGATTGCAGAAATATTCAGCACGAGTTGCACACCGTCACGTGCTCCTGTTGCTGCGGCATCAATCACATTTTTTGATTCAGTGAGTTTTGGAAGTTCAACCTTCCCGAGTGTGACGGGCTGTGCGGTTTCGGGGACAAGGATCTTACTGAAAATGATTGCAGCGGGGGCAGACATAAGGCTTGCGCCAAGCAGGTGTTCGGCGAATTTAAGTTGCGCCATATCTAGCGGAATCCCCTGCATTGCGGCATAGGGAATCGCTAAAAAGGCGATATAGGCCGCCATGACTCCTCCCGCCATAGTTGACATGCCGGCACTCATTAGGGTCATGATCTCGGACCGTGTCATGTTTTCCAGATAGGGACGAATCACCAGTGGGGCTTCGGTTTGACCGACGAAGACATTGGCGGCAACCGAGAGCGATTCTGCCCCGCTGGATTTCAGCAGTTTTGCGACCACGCGCGCCATAGATTTGACGACCCATTGCATGAGGCCCAGATGGTACAGAATGCCCATCAGTGACGCGAAGAAAATGATTGTGGGAAGCACCTGA
The DNA here is from genome assembly GCA_022820435.1 of Rhodothermales bacterium. Classification (GTDB taxonomy): domain Bacteria; phylum Bacteroidota; class Rhodothermia; order Rhodothermales; family Bin80; genus Bin80. The sequence continues at coordinate 28,569 of JAJEFL010000151.1, read as the reverse complement.
AAGGCAATGGCGGTTCCCCAACTCTGACCAATGATCAGCGGAGTTCCCGGCTCCATGCTTCCGTCTGCCGGCAGCGCAATGTCGCCGAGCACAAACTGTGCTCCTTCGGTTGTGAACTGCAATATCTTTACGAAGAAGGTGCTGATCCACGAAAAGATCATTTTCGGCCAGCCAAAGGGGGCAAAAAATTGTCCCAGCGCCTCGCCCTGGAGGACCAGAATTGCGATCACGATCTGGGCCAAGATCCCTAAAACAATCAGTCGCCAACTCGCCAAACGGCGGTTTTCGGAGAACAGCAGTGCGAGGCCGATAAGGGTGGAAAGTCCGATAAGTGCACGGACAGCAGGGACAGCAAATTCCATTAAAAGGACGGATATTGAGGGATTGAAAGAACTGAGCGGGGTTACATTTGGGTTCTGCACTCAAGATAATTCATTTGCGGCGAAAGCCTGCGATATGATGGCGGATGATGATCCTGCGAATGTTGAATTCTGCCGGTAGCCGGGACAAGAGACTGCTTTAACGGTTGAACCCGCACAGGGATTACTCAGATCACATAGGCGTAGTCCAATTCCGTTCATCCGTTTCTGGATTCGGTAGCTTTCCATGGCAACATTATGTGGATTGATCGTACATTCTGAAGCGGTGAGAATTTATTCTCTGGAAGTGCAAAGGCGGCTTCTGGTATGCAGTCGTAAAAGATGAAATGATACAAATATCTGGGACAGGGACTGTGTTATGAGAAAAGATGCGGCAATATTCCGTATTTTGACGGTCTGGGTCCAGATGAGGGGGGCAGTGATTGTATACCGCCCAGGAAGCCAGACCATTCTGAGTATGTGACCAAGTCGTGTTTGTCTGCCTCGTTGGATTCCTTCGCAGTGCTGCGTGTATTTGTGATGTGATCATGGTGATCAGTTATTGAGCGCCGGATCACCGTTTTTGTCCTAAATTTTTTTCGAAATGATCTTTGAACTTTCTCCTGAATATGCCGGAATTTGATACGAAGCCGATTCTCGCAGGACTTAATGATCGGCAGAGAGAGGCCGTGCAAACGACCGAAGGGCCATTATTGGTGGTAGCGGGGCCTGGATCCGGCAAGACGCGTGTCCTGACATGCAGAATTGCTTGGCTTCTGGCATCGGAAGCAGCTCGCCCCTACCAGATTCTTGCACTTACCTTTACAAATAAGGCGGCCCGTGAAATGCGTGAGCGGGTGGAGAAACTCCTGCCTGATGGAATGGCGAAAGGGATGTGGGTGGGCACTTTCCATGCGCAGATGGTCCGACTGTTACGTATGGAAGCTTCACATCTTGGGTTCACTTCCGACTTTACTATCTATGACACGGGCGATTCGGAGCGGATTATAAAACAACTCATTAAGGAGTACGGCTATGATCCAAAAGTGATCAAGCCGCGTACGGTTCAGAATTATATATCGGGGGCCAAAAACGCCAGAGAGTCTTCCGATCAGATGAATGCCCGCGCAGGATCCAAACAGGCCAAGATTGCCGCAAGTCTGTATGTGCACTACAATGCAGCGCTGCAGGCGGCGAATGCATTTGACTTTGACGATCTGCTTCTGAAACCGTTAGAACTTTTTGAGCAGCAGCCGGAGATCCTTCAAAAGTATCAGCAAAAATGGTCTCATGTGCTGATTGACGAATATCAGGACACGAACCGGGTACAGTACCTGCTTGCGCGGTCTTTCACCGGTGCACATCGCAATTTATGTGTCGTTGGTGATGATGCTCAAAGTATTTACGCATTCAGAGGCGCAGACATTCAAAATATTCTTTCCTTCAAGGAAGACTTTGAAGAGGCAAAGATCGTACGTCTTGAGCAAAATTACCGTTCGACGAGAAATATTCTTAAGGCGGCGGATTCGGTTATTGCCGAGAATTCCAATCAGATTAAGAAGACACTCTGGACGGATAATGAAGTTGGTCAGCCGATCACGCTAATTCAGGCAGCGAGTGATCGGGATGAAGCCAACCGGGCTGTGGATATCATCCGAAAGGAACGAGGCAGAACAAACCTCAAACTCCAGGATTTTGCGATCCTCTATCGGACGAATGCACAGAGCCGTACGTTTGAAGATGCGCTTCGCCAAAAGGGCATTCGCTATCGAATTGTCGGCGGTCGCTCATTCTATGAGCGCAAGGAGATAAGAGACGCGATCGCCTATCTTCGCCTCTTGGTCAACCCGAATGATGTTGCAAGTTTCCAGCGGGTGGTGAACTATCCCGCAAGGGGAATTGGGATCAGGTCCCAACAGGTAATTCTTGAGTATGCACGGCAGCCGGGATATGATTTGAGTACCGCGCTCCGTGAAAGTGAACGTCTACCGATTTCCAGCAGGGCGAAAAATTCGTTAACAGAATTTGCAGCCCTCATCAGAAATCATACGGCAAAGTTGGAAACGATGGAACCGAGTGAGGTTGCCGTATCGCTCTGTCAGCAGTCCGGCTTCATGAAGGAGTTGGAATCTGATGAAACCCCCAGTGGGCTAAGTAGACAAAACAATCTCCATGAACTTTTTCAGGCGATTCAGAGCCATACGGATGAAGATGCGTCTCATACCCTCAGCAGCTACCTTCAGATCGTTGCGCTGATGACCGATGCAGATACGGATAAATCCAGTGCGGATCGTGTCGTGCTGATGACACTTCATGCCTCTAAGGGGCTGGAATTCCAGGTGGTCTTTATTGGAGGATTGGAAGATAAACTGCTCCCGTACATTCGCGGGGAGGGAATTGATCCGGCTTCTCTTGAGGAAGAGAGGAGGCTCTTCTATGTTGGAATCACCAGAGCAAAATCCCGTCTATATCTGGGACGGGCCAAAGTGCGTTCAAGGTACGGGGGAGATTTCAACTATACGCAGCCGAGCCGGTTTATCAATGAGATTGATCCCAGTGTTCTGAGTACCCGTTCAGCCAGGGCACCCTGGCAGCATCGTTCCGGGTCATCGAAAAAATCTTACCGGGGTTCAAAAAATCGTTTTGGTGGATCTAGGCGTTCTAATTCGGGAGGTAATCGTTCGCAACGCTTCGGTTCAGGTTCTTCCAGAAAGATGGGGAATAATCTCCGGCCGGGGGATCCGTCCACCTTCAAGGTTGGTGCACAGGTGCAACATCAAAACTATGGTAAGGGCTGGATCACACACATAGAGGGGGGAGGATCGGCGACTAAGGTTACTGTTGAGTTCAACAACTTTGGTCAGAAACAACTCCGTGCGGGAATAGCCCCGATGCGAGTGATTGGATAATCAGGGAAACCTGTTTTTGGTTTTGCACCGTACATTGATGATCCTGCAAATCATCTATTGGATGGGAGCAACGGAAAATCTTCGAAATGGAATGATGGAAATTCCTGCATAGGGTGAAGTATTGATTTTGAATGTGCTCGCAGAAGTACCGGGGGATGCACCATGATGATCGGTAGATGTTTGGGAGTACAGCCTTATTCATTGAAAATTGTGCACGGGTGAATTTACAGACTCATCATACTCCGTTGAATCTCATTTCTCAGAATGATTTCGCCAAAATCTCATAGCATTTAGGATGTTGCATGTCACGAATGGGGATTCGGCCGCAGCTCTGATCCGTGAAACGGGCATTGGCGGTCATGTCCTTGCCTGGCAGGATGTCCTCCATATAGGTCCTGTCCCTGGTGGGCTGTCCATGGATGCATTGAGTCGAAGACGTGCAGATTTTCTGTCATCTTTGGGCTGGGGAGATAAAGAGGAATTATTCCTTGATTTTGTGCTTCGGGATTCCACATTGCAGGTGCACGCAGACGGAGGGCAAATCATTCTCTGGTTTGAGCATGATCTGTATGATCAATTGCAGTTGGTACAGATTCTCGCCTGGTTGGCAGAGATGGCCCCTCATGTATGCGAGTGTTTCCTGATTTGCATTGATCGGTATCCTGGTGTTTCGTCGTTTCGCGGACTTGGAGACTTGAATCCAGAACAGATGACCCATCTTTTTGACACGCGCAGGCCAATTACATCCGGGCAGTTTTCTGCTGCAATATCTGCGTGGGATTGCTTCACCAGTTCAGATCCTGCCCGGCATCAGGCGTTCGCCGATACGGCCCATTTTGAGTTGCCATTTCTGCAGGATGCATATCGGCGCTTTTTGCAGGAGTGGCCATCGATGAGGAATGGATTATCTCGAACTGAGGAGCACGCACTAGGTCTGATTGTTCGCGGAGTGCATGATCCGATAGAGTTATTGCGTGCGCATTGGGGAAATGAAGAGGCACCATTCATGGGAGATGCAACATTTTGGAAAATTCTCCAGGATCTGGCTCGTGGAACATCCCCGCTCATCCATGTAGAGGGAGGGGAGGCCCCAGAAGATTTTCGGAGTGTGCAGATTAGGGCTACTCTGGAGGGAACCGCAGTATTGTATGGTGATGAAGATGCAATTGCACTTCGCGGAATTGATCGCTGGTACGGTGGATACCACGCTGTGGGGCATGAGAGCATTCCAAGGTGGGATGCGGTAAAGAGGCGGCTAACCATTCCAGAGTCAGGGTAGGTTTTACGCTCTGAGGTAGTTACGGTTAACCGAGGCATATTTAAGTGATGGCAGGCTTGACCGTTGTCACAGGGAAATGGTGGTAGGTTGCATGGGCATAACAATCATTGACAGAGTAACCTGAACCATCCCCCGGTGCTTCTTTAGCGGATTTTCGTGAAATATTCAAAGAAGGGAAGGTAGAATGATGCCATATTTGGCCATTTGTGAAAATAACCGGCAAATAAAGAAATCCCCACCGGAGGCATCTTAAATGGAGATCAGTCGGCTATTCGGCACCATATTTGGCCATTTGTGAAAATAACCGGCAAATAAAGAAATCCCGCTGGAGGCATCTTAAATGGAGATCAGATGGCTATTCGGCACCATGTTTGGCCATTTGTGAAAATAACCGGCAAATAAAGAAATCCCTACCGGAGGCATCTTAAATGGAGATCAGGCGGCTATTCGGCACCATGTTTGGCCATTTGTGAAAATAACCGGCAAATAAAGAAATCCCAACTGGAGGCATCTTAAATGGAGATCAGATGGCTATTCGGTACCATGTTTGGCCATTTGTGAAAATAACCGGCAAATAAAGAAGTCCCTGCCGGGAGTGTCCTCGACGGAAGGAGGCGATTTAACGGGTGTCACGATTGGGGATTAAGCAAATGAGAGTGTCTAGCGACAGAGAGAGATAAATGCCGCGTTCCCTGAGGACGCAAGTCTCTAAGAAAACCTGTTGCGGCCCAAAGAATTAGGAGGATTTTTCAAATCGTCATCAGGGAGGATAGCCTAAGACATCAAGTTCCTGGCCATCAGCCAAATCTCCCGCCCAGTAGGGGATATATTGCCTGAATTTTCGACTCGCATTCGGATCTGCGGGTACAATGTCGCCGGCGTTCAAAGCTTCTGTCAAGAAACGTGATGCTTTAGCACTGCTTTGTCTGTCCATACCAAATCTTTGCCGAACACTAGTGTTGGTTATGCCATTGCCCCGGGTAACAATATACCGTAGACATGCATGTAGATAGATAGCCCGTCTACGATCAACAGAACTCATTTCGGCTAGTGGTTTTGCCGCATAAATCGTAATACGCGTGCTGTCGCTGACTACTTCAATTCGTGGAGCTGGCAGTTGTCGTAGTTCGATCTCATGCACAATTCTGTCCCACCCGCTGCCAAGCTCTTCACAGATACCAAATCTTCGGAGGAGTGAGGCTAATTTGTCGTTGCGTGATTTTGGAGGGGCATCTAAGAAATGTCTTGAGTCTATCAGAGGGGCCCCAGGATTCAGTACTTCAATACAGTCCTCAAATATTTCAACTAACGGGCCGGTGCCTTTTGCTGTAAGGTCTTGATGTATTAGCGCATTTGCAATCACTTCCCGGACTGCGGCAGTCGGGAAGCGTGGTTCCTGTTTCCTGATTCCACCATTAAAGGTCTCATCAGTGGGCGCAATCTGAGTTACAAAATCAATAATCGTGGCAAATCCTGAGGCATACCCCACCGGGAACTCCTCCTGACGGCTTTTATCGTATCTAGCGATCCCGGAATATTTGACAATTCTTATTGACTTACGACGAAATGAGTCTATGTCTGTCAGATTTCGTGCGAATGCGAGAAAGCCCAGGTTCAAAATATCCCATGCTCCATCGTCCCGATGACAAATAAAATTTTCACGCTCAAGCGTTTGAAGCAGGGTTGAGGTATGCTTAGGCATCGGAACGTTCGCCAGATTGAAATATGACTGATAATCAAGTAAGCGCAGCACATCAGAATCTTGCACACACTCAACAGCAGTCCCTGATTCGAATGTTCTATCGTCTAACAAGCGCCAGAGTCGTTTCTCCTTGTCTGGAAAATCGTTTAATCTTCTGGTATGGGAACCCACGCGAATATATGACTCGTTGTCAAATTTGACAGGTCGTTGAAGTGCACGGGGAATCCATAAGACGACCACAGGTTTACCGTCTACGCTATCTGTGTAGAAGCGGAAATCTACCACAGGGTTGAGTTTTGTGGATAACCAGTGCTCCAGGTCATCCTTTCGGACTCGCCTTTCATCAGGCTTGAATCTAGTCCCAATAATTTGATGATCTTCATCTTGAATTCCCCAGACGATATAACCATGAGACTTGCCAGCAATTGCAGACGAATTTGCAATTGCAGAAATATTTTCGCCGATTTTCTTCGGCTCAGCATCGCCAGATTTGAATTCAAGCCATTCTGTTTCCCGTGGATGCGTGCAGAGTCGCTTTACGAGTGCGGGGATGTCCCTTAGAGCAGTCATTTCATGTCTCACCGAAGTGTTATGAAAATTGATCACGTACGAACGAAATGAAGGGGGTTTGGTTCAAAATCAGGTATCAGGATGGCATGTGTGCAACGGATCTTGCACCCTTCACAGTAGAGATAACATCGGTGCAGTTACAGCAGTGTCTAAGATTTTGGAGAACGGGATGGATGGTTCTCCATTCGGTCAGAAGAACTGTATCTGACACCCTGCATCAGGGTCAAATTCCGAAAAAACCGCCTCCAAGAGCATGTAAGCGGTAGGAGAATCGCAACATGATGTAACGGCCAAGTGTCTCCGTACGCCGCTCAGAAATGAAACTCGCAGAATTGTTGAAGTCCACGGACAGATTCTGGTCAAGCAGGTCGTGGATTTCAAGTCCCACAGATGCACGCTCATTTATGAAAAGATGCTCAATGGACAGGTCAATCAATGCCCGGTTCTGGACATCCCCGAAAACATCCCGATCATAGGTCTGATACCGAAATTCAGTGCTGATTGTCCAATTGAATGCCGGGTGCCATTGCACATCCAATGAATAGGCCGTGTTGATGTACTGCTGGTTCAGATTGGTGTTGAGAGAATAATCCAGATCATTATAGGTACCCGATACGCGGGCTTCCAGTCCAACGATGTCCTGATTTCGGTTTGAGACAGAAATTCCCGAACGGTTACGCAGAATCCGAGATGTGTTTTCATTGGAGTTGATGAACTCGGATCCGGTCGTGATGGTGAGGTCGTTGTTCCATCTCACTACAATACTGAGCGGGTGAATCGGTATGCCTACATTCGTAGATGCCGAGGTAATCCAGCCTGCATCGGAGTTGACTGCACTGACACTTTGGCGCAGTGATGGATCAATGACCCGCGTCGGCACAATTTGACGGCGTGCGTAGTTTGTACGGATATTCGCAAATATATTGAGTTGGGTCCAAGGATCAAATGATTTGAATTGTCCGGAAAACGTATGTCTGAACTCGGGTTTAAGATCAGAATTCCCGGTATATACCCGAAGTGGGTCGCTGTTATCCGTAAATGGCTGGAGTTCCCGCAGGGATGGCTCCCTGGTTGTGGCCCGGTAACCGAATTCAATGTGTTGATTCTCGTTGAATTCGGTCTCGTAGCGCAGTTGCGGCAAAAGATAGGTATAACTGGCCTGTACCGGTGGCAGATCGGTTTTTGTTGTACCGTCAAGTTGCCCCCCCTGCAAACGAACCGCCAGCCTAAGAAATCCAAATGCCCCCTTGCGATTCAACTGGAGACCTGCTCTATAGTAGGTATAGGTACGTTCAAATGCATTGCTGAGCTGAGAATTCAGCAGACGTTTCCGCCCTCCGGTATTATAGAAGCGTTTATCATTTTCACGTCGAGAGAAGTTCCGCTCACCAAATGCCAGAAGGGAGAAACCGCGTTTCAGCGGTTGAGTCAGGGACAGCCGAACATCGGCCCCTTCATTTTTTCCGAACAAGTTCTGATCCTGTTGCACTTCTTCCCAGGTCATGAGATTTCCAGTATCAGCAAGACCTGTGCGCGTGGACAGCACGGTCATCTGATCACTGTCTGAAAGACTGAATGTACCGGTTGCAACCAGGCTGGTCCCGCTCTCCGAGAGTTTCTTCTTCCAGGTGAGCGTTCCGGTTCCATTAAGGTTCGTTGCATGTTGATCAACCGTTCTGTGTGCCTCATTGAGAAGAAACTGCTGTTGGCGAAACGTCTGTTGAAGTCCTGTCTGATCTGCATTCGATGAATTCCATTGCAGGGAGACCCGGGAGCGAATTTGATGCTCTGGTGACAGTTGCACTTGTGCATTGATATTTGCGCTGTGTCCAAGATTGTCCGAGTCAGCGACGGATTTCCCCTCGCCGTAGGCGGTGATGTTCGCGTCTGCAAGCTCATGTCGCTGGTTCGTACTGGTGTGCAATTGCTGCAATCTGTCAACAAAGTAACTGCCGCGTAAATAATCGTTTTTGGAAAAATCATACCCGGCATTGAATCCAACGGCAATTGACTCCATAAATCCACCGGGATTTGTCATGGAGGTTGCATTGCGGAGCACTGCACCATCTAAATGACCGCCAGCCATTACCAGCCCCAATAAGTCCGTAATTCCAAAGCCCGCCTGTCCAGTGTTATTTGCATTGCCGATAAGGGAGAGTTGTGTATTCGGCGAGAAGCGCATCAGGTTCAGACGCGTATCGTAGCGTCCCCCCGGGTTTTGCTCTCCCCCGATTGCTCCGGACAGATTCCCCATGAGGCCCTGTTTGGCATCCTCCTTGAGTAAAAGATCAATGGTCGTTTCCTCTTCGCCATCCGGGATGCCGGTGAACTCTGCCTCGTCGCTGTCCTTGTCGTATACCTGTACTTTATCCACTGCTTCCGCGGGCAGGTTTTTAGTAACTACGGATGGAGTATCGGCAAAGAACTCTTTTCCATCAACCAGAATATTTTCAACGGTTTCCCCTAGTGCTTTGACGGTGCCGTCATCTTCTACCTCTATGCCAGGCAGTCGCTTGAGCAGGTCTTCTACCACATCATTCGGACGTACTGCAAATGCGTTGGCATTGTATTCCAGTGTGTCACGCATTACGACAAATGGGATATGATCGGCGCTGACCACCACTTCCCCGAGTTCTTCTGAGAGTTCGGACATTATCAATGTTCCTACATCTATATCTTGATCAAGAATCTCAATATTCTGGCGCAGAGTCGTAAACCCAACGTAGGTGATTTGCAGGATATACGTATGCGCAGGTACACGTCTCAGCGTGAAGCCACCGTCTGCGGATGTGGTGGTGAACTTTGCCATTACCGAATCCGCCTGCGTCAAAAGAACCACTGTCGCCTGGAGCAGGGGGAGGCTTTCCTGGTCAACGACAACACCGTTTACGTCAAACCGCTGGGGTTGAGCAGACGCAGGACCTGCTGCAAAAAGGAATAATATGATTCCGGTGAAGTTTCGGAGGTTCATGATCCGGCGCTAATTTCGGATGATAATTTGTTTTGCGCCTCCGGATGATTTCCTTTCTTGCCGGCGTTCTTCTACAAGGGCATCAAATTCTTCCTGGGTCATCTCCCGTCCCTTATCGGGGGATATGATTTCGATTTCGGTACCCAGGGTAATGGAGTTGGCTTCGTACAGTTTTTGACCATCATCAATGGAAAGCACAAGAATCAGGCCGGGAAGCCCTCCATAGTGCTCGGGGCCGACGGGTACGGGAATTTCCGGTGTAAACCATGCGTCTACGGACACGGTATCCATCATTGCCCTTGCCCTGATTACGCGCCGGTCAAGGAAAGTCCCTTCCTCGGCGGACAGCTTCCACTGTATCACAGGCAATTCACCGGTGACCAGAAAGTCGCGACCAAGAAAACGGTGATGATCCGTATAGAGGCCTTCGTCAATATCTGTCACGGAGGTAATAAGGTTTGGAAGACTGGCACCGCCTGAGGCTGAGAACCTCATTTTGATCGTCATCCCGTCCACGGTTGAGATCTGTTCGGTGCCATTAGGGTGATCGTCTTCCTCAACGCGGCGAATACTGGCCATCAATGCATCATTGAAGTCCATGATATACAGTGCGGAATCTGCATTTGGGATCATGTTCTGGAACCGTGCCATTTCGGGAGGAAGTTCGATGTCGATCTTAACGGTGCGTGTATAGGTCACCGTACCGGACTGCGCGGCACAGACATGTACTGCAAGTATTGTGAGGGCCGTTAACGACCACAGGAAAGTGTTTTTTGAAAAAGGGGGCCGATGAGTCATCCGCATTACACAGGAGATTTTATTGCGAAAAATTCCAGTCCTTTCCCGCTTTATGGTCAGGATAGACAGGAACATGGATTTACAGGGTTGATCCGAAATTCAGCGGATCCGGATTGCATCAGGTTAACACATCATCGAACGACCGGGTTTCCAGAAATCGTATTTGAAGCCTTTGAGAGAGGCAGAGTGCGATGAATTTTCTACACCGCAAGCGGAGGGTTTGAGGCCTCTGCATCTCATGTGCTCGGACTCACGTCAACGACAACAACATGAATTTTATTCTTAAGTATTGGACGCAGTCCCCGTTCGAGTCGTCTTTTGAGGTCTTCCGGTTTAGCTGGAACGCCTCCTTCAGATGGCGCAATTCGCATATACTTCTGTTCGGCTCCAAACCAGAATACCAGATAGATACCATTTCCGTCGGCTTTCGGATCTCGGGTATATTTTGGTACAAGTTGTTCGGTAATTCCGCGCCATAGGTCACGACTCGAATTTTTTTTGATCTCAATCGGAATTGCGAGGTTGGAACCGCAGCATACGCGAATATCGGCCCTTTTATCATCGGCATACTGCCCCTCGGGCTGCGCATCAATCTGATAGGGCTTCAACATTCTTTTCAAATCTGAAAGCAAGGCGTTCCGACAGTAATTTTCGTCCTGAGGATTTGTATGTATTCCAGTCTTCTGATCCCAATGCCAGTACTGTTTCCAGTCACTGGTATCCTCATTGCGTATATCATTTGCGAGTTGCTCAAGTGCATCTACGGTGATTGAGACCAGATCTGCAGCACTGACAGGGAGATCATTCCGGAGCGCTTTCTGAATCTGTGTTAAGGTGAGTTCCGGCCGGAATTCCGCGCGGCGCAACAGGGATTGATCCTCCTGTGCCCGCAGTAGAATGGGGGTCCATTCGGACAGGTTTGGATTCAATACCAGTGAGTCCAGCTCTCGGGCAGAACTGGCATCAGTGCGTCTGGAAAGTATTTGAATCCAGGAAGTAAGGAGGCCTTCAAAATCTCTGCCATGGATCTGCTGATTACTTATCACGCCTGCCTGATTCATTGCAATAGGCGGTTCGATCTGCTCTCCCAGGATTTGAATGAGGTGAGCGATCTCCGTAGAGTCCCAGTTGTTAACCGTCAGCAGTCCAGATGCATGACCGGATGGAACAAGGAAAGTAATGATACGGTGCACATGAGATCCATTCCGGTCAGTCAGGAACTCCGCCAGAAGCGGCAGGCAGATATCGTGAGCTGCAATTAACCCTGCACAGAGCCATTGGGCTCGCTGGCCCAGATCCATGCTCTTGCGCTTCAGCCGCCTCAATGTAAGCTCTCTCAATTCCTCATCGGATAGTCCCTTGGCTAAAATTGCAGCCCAGAGTGCGACACGCAAAGATTCTAATTGAGGGCGGGTGCACCGGGTAGGGAATACCGTGAACATTCTCTTCACAGAGAGCCGTGCTATGGAGATGTATTTCGACTCGTAGGCCATCTTAAACAGATGCTCATTCGGATGGCTTTTGGAGCGGACACAGGCGTTGTGAATTGCGACCAGTGCGTCAGACACTTCATGGGGACAAGATTCCAATGCCTTTTCATACCATACGGGAAGTTCCGCTTCTCTGTGCGGATAAGTTAAAGGAACGGGCCGATGGTGAACTAAATTTGTGGTCAGATAAAACCCCAGTGCTCGTCGCTTTCCTGTTTCAGAAAGTTGGTGCAATGCATCTCCTGTTTCACGTTCCTGTTCTTCCATCCCCACGAAGAAGGGGAGTGCAAAATAAGATTCTTGTTTCTCCTCAAGGAACGCGGCAATCTCTTCAAGATCTGGCAGATCATTACGCCCCGGTAAGTTTCGGAATCCTGCAAGTGCTGCCTGCGTCAGGCCCTGATCTCCATTGAGATAAGATTGCAGGGCATCCCGTGGATTCCCCTCAGGTTCATTGAGGGCATGAACATAGACGCGGGCAAGGTCGCGGAGTATTGGGGGACTGCACTGTCCTTCCGCAAGTTCGTCTATATGCAGGTGGAGATATTCCAGATCTCTTTGCCTTTGGTGATCAAAGTGGAATGGAGAGGAATCTGCCTGTTTTTTTTTCTGTTCGGTTTGTTTCAGTTCGGCCTGAATCTTGTCCTGAAGGCGCCGATCATTCCATTCGCACAGGCCGGGTATGTCAGATACCAGTTGTGCTATCGTATCATCGGACAAGGGCATCCCCCAACCCTCTTCTTGGCGGATTGACCAATCTGCGAGTTCTTCTGCCAGCCGCTGCTGCGAGTTCCACAGTTCAATTGCACGCTCAAGGCACCATATACGAAATCCGGCGGGGGCATTCTCACCGATGAATTTTAACCCCACGGTTTTATTAAGAAGTTCAGTTCCGATCTTGAACTTGTTGACCAGCAGGCCGTACTCAATAAGTGCATTTTGTACTTCTCTACGTTCATGCAGCCAGTTATGGATTGCAGTACTTGCGTCACGGTTATGGCTGTACGAATAATTTGAACTGATTGCAGGGATTAACTGATAGGAAAAAATATCGAATTCAACCAGTTCAAACCACCGATACAGTTCCTGAACATTCAGATTATCTCCAGACAGCTCCAATCCCCGTGCAAGAAGTGACAGCACATTATCTGCCAGTCCTTGATTAGCCAATCTGGAAAGGACTTCGGAGGTGCGGTTGCAGAGCGAGTCAAGCAGTTCTCGGATATTATCTTCCTGTGACCGTTCAACAAGGGTGTTCCAGAATTGCAGATAATGATCGTAGTGGTGCCGAACAGGTTGGGTTGCAAGATAATCCCACACCTCTCTGGGGCGTAACTCTACAGGATATAGGAATTGTAGCAGGATTCCTCTCAAATCATTGCAATGATCAGACAGACGGTTCTTATTCAAATCTTTGATGAGCTCCCGCAGGATAGTCTGACGGTCGGGGTTACCCTTGAGCAGGATACTTAAGGCGTGAAGCGCCTCACAGCGCACATTTGACCGCCAACTTGAGTCGTAGATGATTTCGAGCAGGTTTTTATATCCATGCTCTATGTGCGCTGTGGAAAGATTTCTGCCATCAGTATTGACACCTATTTGCGAAACGCCACGCAGGAGCATATAAACGAGCCTTTGCCTGTTTTCCGAGCGATTAGGTGAACCGGTCAATTCCCAGACTAACGGCGTGCCCCGGTTGTCTGCCAAGGCACCAAGAGTGGCTGCGGATGGCCAGAAACGTATGAGATCAATCCTGTCTTCAAGATTTTCAAGTAGTTGTCCCCGCTCTTTGGCATTGAAGTTACTTGCGTCCCCGTTGAATGCAACCGCAATCGGGTCTGATTGAATCAGGGCTGTTCTTGCTTGTGAGTTTGCAGAAGCCAGCCAACCGGCCAGCCCTCTCAGGTCAGGAAATGGGCCCCCGTCATACCCCGTGAGAAGGGCAAATACACGGCGGATACTCAGACCGTCCGCAATTTTTCGGTCAAGGTATTGGGCACCTAAATACTCTGCGAGAAGTCGATGGATTGGAACTCGACAGGAATGCTCCCCTTCGAATAGCCGGGAATTCAGGGCTGCATAGAGCGGGGGGCGTTCCTGATCCTCGATGTCGTGGATGGCAAGAATGTCGGGATTCTGTGTATTGTTCACAGTCCAGCCAACTTTTCCGGTAATCAGCAGGAGTGCAAAAAGCTGTCCGGCTGCATTCATGATTGCTTTCCGGGAGGGTTGTGGGGGGCTTGAATGCGCGTATTGATGTTCGCGGTTCTGTTCTCGGATCAGTGCTTTGCATGCATTTTCGAACGTCTCACCTGGACTGCCGGGCCAGTTATCTGCACCCACGGACTCCAGGAGTACATTGAGTAATTGCGGGTTTGAAAGAAAAGACTCCAGACCGTGCTCGTAGGCCTGCAGGATGAAGGCATCGGCATCCTCATGTTTCGCGGAGATGATCTGTGTGATATCGTCAGGCTTCAGCGGGTTCAGCTGCAGTACAGGGATCGTTTCGGAATTTAAAAGTGAAGCAAGTTCCTCCTGATCCCCGGCCCCAAACCAGTGGCCAGACCTGCATGAAAGGCGAAATTGCGGAGTTCCAAGATCTTCAAGCTGCCCGATGATTTTGTCAATCACCTCTCTTGGATCCCCTCCTGCAGCACGTACTTCGTCTAGCCCGTCAATAAAGAGCGGCCCATTTCGCCATTCTGGATGATTTTCGGGTTTTCCTCTGATAAATCGTCGTGCCGGAACCGGAGGCGTAAGATTCAGTCGTTCGGCCTCTTCACGGAATTCCGTGCTCTTACCCATTCCTGGCTCTCCCAGAAGTACATAGCCCTGATCAGATTCAAAATCGGTCAGCAATAGGCCTTTCTGCCCGAAACGCACATCGCTTTCCGGGGCAATCAGAGTGACAGTACGATTTACGATCAATCTCATAATTGCTCAAGCCATTCGTCGGTGGTGAATGAAAAGAATTCGTTCAATGGAATATCGTTTGGCCCAAGCATCAAAGTTTTTGCATGGGGAAAACGTTCTTTGAATGCGACTAATCCTTTACGGGTGCGTGTTTTCCCGCTCTTTACCTCTACACCCACCAAATTGCGATCATGAGAGATCACATAATCAACTTCATAAGGAGGATTCCGCCAAAAATAAATTTCCGTCATTGATCCACGGGTATTGAGAAGGTGTGCCCCCACTGAACTCTCAACAACACGGCCCCAGAAGGATCGGTCGGCCTTTGCACCCTCAAACGTGTATCTGGAAGAGACGGTCATGAATGCCGTATTTAGCACATTGAGTTTGGGAGGCGAAGCTTTCCCTACATGTGGAGATGGCGTATATCTGGATAACGCGGTCATGATATACGCATCGGAAAGCAGGTCAAGATACCGTGCTATGGTAGTTGTATTACCAGCATCCTGAAGCTGGCCAAGCAGTTTATTGTAGGAAATCAACTGACTGGAATAGTGGGGGGCAAGTTCAATCAGCTGTCGCATCAGTTCCGGTTTTCTGACACGTTCAAGCCCCGCGATATCCTTGTCTACGACAGGCCTCAAGATCGCATTTGTCACATAGTTATGCCAATTTTGCAATCTCGCAGGATCCAATTCTTTTGTGAGTGCCCCGGGATACCCGCCAAAGAAAATATACTCGTCAAGTGTTAATCCAAATATCTGGGCCATTTCAGGAAATGACCAGTGTGTGACGGGTAGTGTTCTAAATCGGCCCGTCAGGCTTTCACCGGTTCCGGTCAGCATCTTCCAGGCAGCGGAGCCCAGAATCACGGCATGGATCAGATGACCTTCACGGCGGTCTCGATCCCACAGCCCTTTCACGAGACGGGACCAGTTTGGGATCATGTGAATTTCGTCTAAAAAGAGTACGAGTCCCCGGTCTGACTGCAGAGACACTTTCCGGGCATTTTCCCATAGGTCAACAAGAGACTGTCCATCCGATAAACCGCCCATTCGTATATGATCATGAGCCGCCCATTTTCCCGGATAAGATTGTGCAGGTCCTGGATCATCAGAGGCAAAGTACCAGGATGGAATTCCAGATTTGGCGAAGCGGGTACAGGCCTGCAGGGCAATCGTTGTTTTACCTGCCTGACGGGGCCCCGTCAGGGCAATCATATGCATATGAGGATTCACTGAGATCAGATCAGTAAGCTTCTGTACGTGGTTACGTTCATACATACAAGGCCGTCAAATTTTTATTTGAGTAAATTTACTCGGGTAGGTACTTTTTAGATTCTACATTGTTTCGTCGACTGCGAAATAGCAGTGTGGGAGGCGGTAGATGTCCGCGGAATATATTTTGCGGGGAATTAGATCTACAGGTAACAACGGGCTGTCTGATTGTCCTGTGGAGTGCTTCCGGTCCGAGATGTCAAGCATTTTCTCAAGTTCCTGTCTGGGTGGTCAGTGGATAGGGGGATAAGGCTTCATGTGTCGTCAAGCGGCATGTCCCTTCCGCCCCGTATCCGGCGGGAGGATGTATCCCGTGGTCACGGGGGCATCCTTTAGTTCTGGCTGTATCCGTCTACAAGCCACTTATGCATGGATGGGATCGGAACCATACAAACTCCCTTGTGCATATCCAGTAGTCCACTGTGGAGTCCGGTGCGAACGATCATTTCCGCTTCATCCCTGCCCTTAAAATCAGCCTTCAATGCATCGACCAGATCCTCTAAGTCAAACCCATCTCCTGCCGAGGTCGTAGCAGGGAAGCGTGCAATCGCCCTGCGCTGGTTTCGTGTTACCTTCTCTGCGCGGCTTTCATAATAAAATATTCGCCGCTGCATCTCCTCTTCCAGTACAATTTTCAGTCCAGTGGAAGACAGTTCGCCGCCATTCGCCGCCAGGTATCGTACTGCGGGCTTCACATATGCCAGAATATGCTGAGGCCAACCGTAGGTCTTCTGGACGATCTTATCAATCCAGGGTGTGGATTTCCCTTTGCTCCGGCTTCTTTGACGAGCCAGTCGCGGAGGATATCCCGCGTGTATGCTTCGCGGAGCCGCCCCAGTCCGACGAAAGAGCCCCCTCAAATCTTGAAATCTCTATGTCCCGAAATACCTGACGGGTCGTCCCCAGACCGGCGGCTGCCAGAATGACGGGGCGCTCAAACTCGTCGTTATGAATGGCATTAAGGAGGTTGCTGGCATCATCAGCACGGTGATCCTTTGTCTGTGCAAGGTGCCACAACCGCTGCGCTTCGTCCAGAACGAGGAGCAGCGCCTCTTTCAAGTCACTCAGCACATCCATTGTGGTGCGTGGGGCAATCATTTTTTAGATTCGTACCTTCCGCCTGCCTTCACACTCCCCACCCATGGCAGATCCATGCCCTCCTCTACATGACCGCTCCATCGGCTCTCTTTCCGCCTCGTCTTTCTCGCTCGTCGCAGCGAGAGAAGAAGCGTGTTCGTATCCCGGAGATCACTCGGTTTGATGCGGGCGATCTTCCATCTTTCCGCCTCCGCATGCCGTCGGCATTCGGCGAGCAGCGCAGTTTTGCCCGAGCCGGGGGTTGCCTAAATGAGGAAGACGGTGCCGCCATTTTTCTTGTTCGCCTTTCGTATCTGGTTGGCGAACTTCTGCAGAGCATTTTTCCGTCCGTGAAAGTATTTGGCTGCGCCACGGTCAGATACGAACGGGCGCTCCGGCGGGATATAGACAGTTGACTTACTCATGGCGCAGTGAGCAGAGGTTACGATAGGAATCAGACGCTGTACGGGGTGGAGGGTTTCCCTTTCCACCTTACTGGTGGGTTACTCATGGGGACGACTCCCTTTTCGTGGGAGATGAATGGTTGCGATAAAGTGGAATTGCAGGAGTTCCACCCTTGATTCAGTTCCTTCCTGCCGGAAATGCTACGAAGTCTCCAGCGCAAAATAGGATACCCGCCACGTACCGCCGGGAACTTTCACTGTGACGGTTTTTGGATTTTTTCGTATCACCACGCCCCTGATTGTTTGCTGTTGCTTGTTCTTAAATGTCACGGTATCTCCAACCTGAACCTCATTTTTGACGGCCAGATGTCTTTCCATGATCTCTGTAGGGGCTTCGGCGCAGGCGTTCGGTTTCGCGCCAATCCGTGTTGCAATCTTTTTCCATTTGGGCCCATGCCCGGCCTTCCAGCCCGCTAATGCGTGTGCGATCTCATGCAGAATAACATCAGTTGTCTCCGCAGGCGTTCGGCGTATCGCCTGCATTGCGCTCAAGAGGATCTCTTTCTTTTCATAATTGCACAACCCCAGCTGTTTGAATGAATGATTAAATCCAAGCAGCCAGTTCGGGAGGCCATGTTGATCCATCAGGCGCCGGGCCTCGGCAGCGACTTCTGTGAGGCGATCTAATCGCTCACTGCGCTCGCTGTTGATTGCATTGCATGTGTGAAGCAGATATTGGTAAGGCACATTCCAGATCGTGCTGCCGCAGTCTATTTTGGCACGCTTTGGATTGAGCTTTGTGATCGTACCGCGGTGGTATACACGAGATCTGTCCCGGAAACTCACCTGATCTCCAACATCAAATAAAACCCGCCGGGGCGTACCGCCGAAATGTATATTACTGGATGGCAATTCAGTAGGGGACAGGAGACGGATTGTTTAGGGTGAAGTGGACGATGTTATCGTTGCAGAATGGTTTCTGACTCAACGGAACTCCGTAAGCCCGTAAAATATACGACAGACGGCGAAATAAGCCCGATGCAGGAAAGATTCGCTGGGGAAAATATCCATCTGAAGATTAGTGCCGCTGTGAGAATTGAGCTGCCCCGCATGGCAAATCACAGTTGGCCGCTACAGGATACAAATTTAGTTTGTAAATTTCAATCCATGAACCGCAATTTGCCCCCTTACCATGCGCAGCATATTTCTTGTAGTATTTCTTTCTCTGATGAGTATTTTGCCCGGCCAGGCACAGCCCCACATCATTTTTCTAGGTGATTCCATTACGGAGGCGGGGGTAAATCCAGACGGTTACATCACACTGGTTGCAGATTCGCTGCAGAAGTTTGAGGCGGATATTGAGGTGACAGGTTCAGGAATCAGTGGGAACAAAGTCCCCGACCTCTTAGCCCGGCTGGATGAGGATGTGCTAGTTCACAATCCAACGCATGTAGTCGTCTATATCGGGATTAATGATGTCTGGCATCATTTTGAGTTTGATCATGTCACTGGAACGGATCCTGATACTTTTGAGGCAGGACTCGGGGAGTTAACGGATCGGATTGAAGAGAGTGGAGCGAATGTTTTATTATGTACGCCCAGTGTAATCGGAGAGAACACAGAAAGCGACGCAGAAGTGAACTTGCGGTTGGTGGAATACGCGCAACTCATTCGCCGTGTCGCACAGGAAAAAGAAGTGCATCTCTGCGATCTGCGTGCGTCTTTTGAAGCCTATCTGGTTGCCGGGAATTCAGACAAAGCTTACGATGGAATACTGACTACCGACGGCGTTCATCTGAATGCGGCAGGAAATCGTTTTGTCGCAGATTTTATGCTCAAGGAGATCCAGAGCGTACTTGGGCTTTAGCCGACATATGGAATGGTCAGCGGTCCTTCAGGGATCACCGCTACCGGTGTATCAGGTCTGCCGAGATGCATTAATTCTGCATCAATCGCAGTGCGCACATCTTCAATCGGGGTTAAGTGTGCCCTTTGAACGAGATTCGGATCCAACGCACTTCGCAGACTGACCCGGCAGGTTCGCAGGATCTGCAATAGTTTCTGTGTCTGCCACTGGTCGGGTTCACGGAAATCAGGGCTCTGGATTGCCGCCCAGGCTTCCTCCACCGTTGTCCAGCGAAGGAGTTGCTTCTTAAATGCGCCATGCTCCGGGAATCCATTATTGCAGCGGGATGCGGTGATAATCAGTCCGTTTTCTTTCGTGATGGGATGGGCGGCGGACATTCCCTTGACGGTCTGATACAGGTTCAGGTCAAGGGGATAGCCGCTGTTGGTTGTAACGACAATCGGGAATGCTTCCTCAACACGGGCCATTGCCGTCTCTCTCGAAAAGATGCATCCTGCTTCGTGGGCTGCGGTAACCTCTCCACAGAAATATCCGGTGATCTGCCGGTTGGTATTGAGGGTTACATTTATCAGGAAATCCACAGGCAGTAAACTGCCAGCAGCGCGGACATGGCTTTGGGTGGGGTTCCCCTCCAGAATTCCCCATGTGCTCTCTGGATGGGCAATATTGGTAAACCCGTGATAGGTCTGGATGGCATTCAGATCAGCAATTCCGGGAAAAACGGCCTTGTAGCCTCCGCTAAATCCGGCCATAAAATGCGGCTCGATGAATCCCATAAGGATTCGCCGGTCGGCCTTCACATAATCCGCCGTATAGGAAACATCGTAACCATAGGGACTGCGGCCTGCATAGATCAGGGTACTGGAATCACGGCAATCGTGATTTACGATACGGTATTTGGCTGCGATCTCCGGGCCAACCATTTGAAGCAGTTCGTCCGGTGTATTGCCTCGGTGTGTGCCTGTGCCAACGATGATGGTGACCTTTTCCGGTTTGAGTCCTTTGAGTTCCTCAAAAAGCCACGGCAAGAGGCGATCACTGGGGAGGGCACGGGTGATATCCGGGATTGCAATTGCAAGGGATTCGTCACTGGCGATGAGTTCGCGCAGGGGGAGCGTTCTGTAGGGATGCTGAATGGACTCAATGAACGCTGCCCGCTCATCCGGCAGGCCCTCTAGATAGCGCGGACGCAGGATGGTGGCATGGATCCCCCCAAGATTTAATGGCAGGCCTTCGGTGCCGTAATCCAGCTTCACGATATCCCCCTCGTTATTCATTGTCCTGTTGCGGGTTGACGGAAGGGGATGCCTCAACCAGATCCGCAAGATTATCAAAGGCGGCCATTTGATCACGCTGCATCAGTGGGCGGATCACAGGCAGAATTGCCCGGCTGAGAAAGGAGGATCCGTACATAACAACGGTCTGCTGTACGCGGGATCCATCCCCCAATATCTGAAACGTAACAGAACGGTAACCTTTATAATGTTCAGTTTCGATCTCTGCGCGGTATTCTTCCATTGGGGTGAGTAAGATAACCGTCTCAAGGCGAGAATTACCGTTTTTAAATTCCATACGGAAAGATGCGCCAAGATCAAACGGTTGGCCGTCGATGGCTTCAACATGCGCCAGGTCTCGCTGCCAGAGCTTTTGCCGGTCTGGATCCAGAAAAGTGGCCCATGAATCGGCGACCGGTGCCTTCACGCGTGCAGTGGCCGTATAGCGGACCTCGCCTACAAACAGGCCCATGATAACGAGTGCAAGTAAGGCTGCGGCCAGCAGCACCGAAATTGTAGATAGAAATTGCTTCATTGCAAGTCCAAAGCAGTGAACAGGAAGATCATATTCAGAACAAGATTGTACGCAATCAATAATATCTTGTACGATGATGAATGAACAGGCATCCATACCGGCCCCAAGAGGACGCGCAACGGCAACGAATCCTCCAACCAGATTTGATCCGGTCAAGATAGAACTGGATCTGGATGCTTTTGAGCCGGGTGAACTGCGACAGGCACCGACCCAGTTTTTTGAAGATACTTCAAGGTCTGTTCTTGTGAGCAATGACTCGCCGGATGTGGGGTATACCTGGGGGATCAATCCCTATCGGGGCTGCGAACATGGTTGCATTTACTGCTATGCACGTCCAAGCCATGAATATCTGGGGTGGAGTGCGGGGCTTGATTTTGAAACGAAAATTTTAATCAAACGCAATGCGCCAGAACTTTTGAGCAAGGAATTAAGCAGGCGTTCCTGGAAGCCGGCCGTTGTTTCACTGTCGGGGAATACTGATGCGTATCAGCCGGTAGAGCGTCGGCTCAAGTTAACCCGTGGATGCCTGCAAACACTGTTAGACCATCGGAATCCAGTCGGTGTGATAACGAAGAATCATCTTGTCACGCGAGATATTGATATTCTGGCTCCGATGGCACGGATGAACTTGGTCAGTGTATGGGTTTCGGTGACCACACTGCGCCGCGAAATCGCCAGTGTCATGGAGCCTCGCACCAGTATTCCTGCACGTCGTTTAGATGCAATTGAGGCACTTACTGAAGCGGGAATCCCCACCGGTGTCATGGTTGCTCCTGTTGTTCCCGGCTTGACCGATGAAGAGCTTCCGGCGATTATTGAAGCGGCTGCCAGGCGGGGAGCAACGCGGGCAGGATACATCGTACTCCGATTGCCGGGGCCGGTCGCCCCGCTTTTTGAAGACTGGCTGGAGCGGGTGATGCCGGAGCGCAAGGATAAAATTATCGGTCGAATCCGGGAAGTTCGTTCCGGACGGCTCAATGATCCGCGGTTTCGGCACCGGATGCGGGGGGAGGGGGAGTGGGCAAACTTTCTGAAAAACCTGTTTGAGATGACCTGTAGACGATACAATCTCAATCAATCCAGGCAGCCACTGCGAACGGATTTATTTATCCGGCATCCAAGCAATCAACTCAGTCTGTTTGATGAGGATCAGTTCGAGATAACATAGCCGGGATGATTCAAGTACCCTGCTGTGCCGGTTTACAGTGGCCATAAAATGCTCCGTTTACACATGCCTCAATAAGAGCATGTGCAGCCATGCCTCAGTGGAGAGAAGATCGGGATTAACTGTGTTATGCTTCAGGGGTGCCTTGATTTAGATTGACCGGTGAACCAAAGTTTTGAAATGATCTGCGGATCAACGTTTTCGCCTCGGATGCCCGGTTTATGGAATATCGTCCTGGGTGAGTGCGCATGCTTTCTGGATCATGGATTCCAGAACCCCCAGATCCACATCATGCAGCCGCCTGATGTAGAGGCAGCTTTTGCCGCGTGTATACCTGCCGAGCTTGTTCAGGGCGGTTTCATGGTGACTCAATCCGCCGGAGAGGTAGATGCTGAATGCTCGTTTTCGTGGTGAAAACCCGACCTGAAACCATTGGCCTGTCCGTCCCGATGCATAGCGGTAGCAAAATTGGCCGAAGCCAATAATACTGGGTCCCCACATCCTGGGTGAATCTCCGGTGGCTGTTTCCATGATACGCAGCAGAATTGCACTGTCCGACTGTTGGTCAGGGCGCTCCAGAGCGTTGAGAAATTCCTGAACGCTTGCGTCTGTGGGTTTCGTTTTCAACTGTGTCATTGGCCTGCTACGGGTGCAGTTATGCGGAGATATGGTTAATTTTCAGGATGATCCTGAATCAACTTGCAAAGATTTCCAGGGATCCATTGAACCAAACGGGGGTCGGCGTGTATTTCCGGCGTTGGATGTCATTTCAGTATTCTTGATCAGAACTATTTATACAGAGAACCATGAGTAAACCTGAATTGGGAGCATTTTCGGTCAGTATCCCTGTCTCTGACCTGAACCTGTCCATTGATTTTTATGAAAGGCTGGGGTTTGATGTTACGCATCGGGGGGAGGGGTATGTGATTATGGTAAACGGCACTACCGTGATTGGACTTTTCAAGGACATGTTCCAAGACATAATACTGACATTTAATCCCGGTTTGCGTGCCAAGCATGGAAGCGGTGAAAATCTGCTGGAATCCTGGCGTCTGGATGATTTTATGGATGTCCGGGAGATTCAGGCGCAGTTGCAGGACAGGGGGCTTGAGGAGGCTATTGTGGCTGAACTTGACGAAGAGGAAAATTCCAGCGGACCTGGAAGTATAATTCTGGAGGACCCGGACGGGAACCTGATTCAGATAGATCAGTTTTTTGACCGGCCGAAGGCCTCTGCCAAGTAGGGGCTGATTGGTACGATTTGAACAAGATCAGTTTTTATTCAGAAATATCATGTATCTGAGAACGTATAAGTGCGTTCGAAGTACTATATTGATCACATAACTAACAACCACACAACAACATGCCACGTCCCTTAACACCAAAACAGAGAGCCGTTCTGGATTTCATCATAAAATGTGACAGAGAAAATCTAGGATGGCCCAGTTACGAGAGCTTTATGATTGAGTTCGGCTATAAATCTTCGAACAGTATTACCCAGAACTTGAAGGCGCTCCAGAAGAAAGGATATCTGGTCAATGAGGAGGGCGGTTTCCAGTTAAAGCCGGAGCAGACAGGTATGCACCGCGGGATTCCCATCCTTGGTGAGATTACTGCAGGCACACTTCAGGAAGCCGTGGAAGCGAATCTGGGACATATCACCATAGAAACTCTTTTCCCTAACCTTGAGCGTATTTTTGCAGTACGTGTTTGTGGTCAGTCCATGATTGGAGCGGAGATCCACGATGGAGATTATGTACTTCTGGTGGATGATGATATTCCTGATGGAGGGATCGGTGCGATCCTTTACAACGGTGAGACTTCGCTCAAGCGGATTTTCATGGACCATCAGGGGCTTCGCCTTGAACCTGCCAATCCCGAATTCGACAATGTTCACATCGAACCGGACATCTTTGAGGAGGTAAAGATCTTAGGGCGATATATCGGGCATGTGAATAAGCTGGGAGTTCGAAAGGCACCTGAGACATATCGGATCTCAACGCGACATTATTCCCCGTTCCGACATTTAGATCACGAGGTTTAACCTTGCCTGGCAACTAGGCTGTCCTTCAGTTTCTTGAGGTACTGCGCCCAGCAGTAACTGCAGTGCCGGAAGTGGTGGTTGCGGGTTTTCCACCCTGTATGCTCCATGCGCAGCAGCAGTTTGTCATTGGAATGAATCAGACGGAAACTCAGTGTGGTTCCTGTCCAGTCCTGATTCGCGTGCGTGAAGTGCCATGTGATGTGTTTGGACTCGTTGAGTTCAATCACCTCCGCTGACCAGTGGTAATCCGGGTCAAAGAGAAAATCGTAGGTTCCTCCGATTCGGCAGTCTGCGCTGCATTGATCTGTCCACCAACTATTCAGTCCAGCCTCGGTGCTGAAGGCGGCAAAGGCTTTGTCCGGTGCAGTATCCAGCACTACATCGTGGTAGATCCCATACATCAATTTAGGTGATCTTCCTGCTGCATGAATGGCCAAATGACCTCAGGCAATGCCACAGTTCCTTCCCGGGCATCAATCCAACAATTATATTGAGGGCATGATGGAGGAAGTCCCTCACCTGCTCTATTGCTATTCGGGGGTTTGGGGGGCCCAGGTGGCGAATGCAATTGCGACACCTGCGGGGTCACAGATATGCAGTAAGCGGCCAACATTTGGCAGGTCAAAGGCCGGTGCAGTAATCGTCGCACCTAATTCAGCGGCTTTTGTCTGCACGGCATCCACATCATCCACCGTGATGTAGCAGTTCCAATGTGGTGGAATTCCAGGAGCAACGGGTTCCATGATTCCGCCAAATTCTGTGCCGTTCACTGAAGCGATATAGTATGTGGAGGGGGTTTCAATCTTCGTAATAGACCAGCCAAAGAGACTGCTGTACCAGTCTGCGGCCGCTTTTGGATCTGGAGTTTGGAGTTCAAACCATGAAAAGGCACCATGTGTGGTTAATGCTTCGTGGGTGCTTGCGATTGCGTGTTCGTCAGCTCCATGGGCATCATGGTATTGGATGATTGCCAGATATGCGCCCTGTGGATCCAGAAATCCGCCAAAGGTGCCGACCGTTGAATTTTCCATGGGCGGAACGATCATGTTCAATTCATTGTCTGCCAGAAGTTTTTGAATATCCTGAACAGTGACATAGTAGGTCCAGCAGGGCGGGGTATCAGGTGGACATGCCATTAATCCGGCGAGATGCTTCCCATTGCTCTGCAGGATCGTATACTCATTGCCATCAGGCATGGGCATTTCGCTGGTGGTCAGTCCAAGCAGCTGCGTATAAAATTGCACAGCCGAGGGGACGTCGGCGGCTAGGTGTTCGTGCCAACTGAAGGCACCGTGGGTCTGGAATGGGTTCATCAGGAAAATCGTTTTGGTTACCAGGAAAGGTCAAGTATACGTGTCAGATGCTCTATGTATTTTGCGCCATGGCGATAGGTTTGTGTCAGTTTTTCCGCAAAATCCGGTGCGCATGCAACCGTTTCAGACAGGGGGCACGAAGCCACAAAGTGTTTGCATTTCAGGTCATCAATGAGCGGATGATCGGGATCGAATCCTTTTGGGGCCCTTTTTAATTTCTGATGCTCGTATCTTGCAGAGAATACATCCAGAAAGTCTGGATTTTGTGTGATGGCGGTCCATGTATCCGGGTCATCGACAATAGCCTGCCGGATTGCAAGGAGTTCTTTACTGCCGGGCCCCCAGATCCCAAGTGCGGCGAACACCTCATCGGGGGCTAGGTGAAGATAGAATCCCGGCGCGTGCACATCTTTTCCTGCGGCGTGCCTGAAGTGTACGCCGGCGGCTTCTTTATAAGGCCGTTTATCCTTTGAGAAGCGGACATCCCGATAGATACGAAACAGGGAGCCGCCCACTTTCGGGATTGCAGTAAAGTGAGGACTGATCGTTTGGAGCGGCCCGGCAAATTCGGTGATAAACCGGATCAGAGGCTCTTTAACATCCTGTTCATAGCGATCACGGTTTTCTTTGAACCAGTCTCGATTATTATTCGCACGGAGTTCACGAAAAAAGCCGAACAATGCCGGGGTGATCATCTCAGCAGGCCTCCAGTAGCGGCAAAATAATTCTCATGCAATCCAACAGAATCCAACCCAAAGCCCCAGCATCAACTCAAAATTGAGAGATCCCCAAGGCTCGTTAAGGGCAATATACGGGAAATTTTGGTTACGGATTCAGAATTCACGATATTAGCAGTTTCTGTGCTACCTTCATTCCATCATTTTGAAGAGCTCATTGAGTCAAAACGCATCCATCATGCCTGTACCTGACTCCTCATTAGACCACATCCTTGACACCTGACGCAAAGAAGCCGCGGCCTCCGGCCACAATCAGGAACGCATCAAAGGAACCGCGTTTGAGAACCTGTGCATCGCATTTTTGACGCATGACCCGGTTCAGAAAGCGCAGTATGTGCCGCCTGTGACGTACGCCGCGTGGGCATCCGGCCGGGGAATGTCGGAGCAGGACATCGGCGTAGATCTGGTGGCAAAGATCCGGGATCCGGGAGGCTGGTGTGCGATCCAGTGCAAGTTCTTTGCGAAAGGGAAGACGCTGCGGAAGGAGGATCTGGACTCCTTTTCAGGGCTCACCAAAGAATCAGTCACCCATCTTAGTTTCACTGGATGCTCTCCGATATTTTAATTTTACTGTGCCATGGAACTGACGTTGTGACTGTTTTCTCCAGTTTGGTGAGGCAGGTTTCTAATGTGGGCATATTGGTGCCCGATGAGTTTCCGGGGTTGGCGGTGTAATGGGGATTGCCTATCTTCGCTGATGCACGGATGTGATTGAAAATCTGGATCCGAATATGGGGCTGTAAGCAGTCGTACAGTAGTGGACGAATTTAGAGGAGTGCCTTCGAAAGTTGTAACTTGCGGGCGGAATACGTACAAAAGGTCTGTTTATGACCATTCGTTTCAGCACATGTGTCACTGAGATGGTTTCGTTGATCTGCATTCCTGAGTATTTATGGCCAGATATGTGCAACTAAACATGCAAATGTTAGCAGAAAGTCTTATAATACTACCTTTATGATCTATTTTGAATTTAACATGAGGGATGGATTATCGGATGTCTATTCCTTTTGTTCGCTAAACTGAAGAACATTACATGGACGATCAAGTTTCTAATGCTACACGCCTCTTCTCGTTGCTCCGTAAGTTGAGCAAGGAGGGCAAGCAGTCTGCGGAGGAAACTCACGAACTTGTAGAACTTATTGAAACCATGGCTTCAACCAATTTAATTGAACGGCTAGAGTCCAAGATGGATGTCCAGAACGCTAAAATTGACATCCAAAATGCCAAGATTGACGCGGTGACATCAAAATATACAGTTCTGATTTGGGCAATTAGTTTTACTAGCCTGGTGATTTCAGCTGCAATAATCTTTAAAGGGTAAGTTTGCCCAATAACCATCCGTGTTTCGCCGTAGTCTCTTTGTTTTCGGCACTTTTGTAGATAATTCCGATTACATTGATCGGCGTGTAACCGTTTAAAATGTAACGGAGGCGGTGGGCATCATAGCGAGGGATCTCAAAAAGTATTTCCGATTGGCACAGGGGGGATGTAGTGATTCAATTGATGTGGTACTGTGGATATTCTACAAATCACGGTAGAACCTCCAAATTTTAGGTTAAGGACTCAGAATTCACGATATTAGCAGTTTCTGTGCTACCCTCATTCACTCATTTTGAAGAGCTCATTGAGCCAAAACGCATCCATCATGTCTGTACCTGAATCCCCATTAGACCACATCCTTGACATCTGGCGCAAAGAAGCCGCGGCCTCCGGCCACAATCAGGAACGCATCAAAGGAACTGCATTTGAGAACCTGTGCATTGCATTTCTGACGCATGACCCGGTTCAGAAAGCGCAGTATGCGCCGCCCGTGACGTATGCCGCATGGGCATCCGGCCGGGGAATGTCGGAGCAGGACATCGGCGTAGATCTGGTGGCAAAGATC
>JAJEFL010000114.1:0-18596 GCA_022820435.1 Rhodothermales bacterium | reverse complement strand
CTTCGGGCACGTATCTGTACCGGATGATTGCAACCGGAGCAGAGAGCCGGTATGTGAAGACCGGTCGCATGACGCTGGTGAAGTAACCTGCACTGAGTCGCCTCACGACTTGGTTAAAAGAAACAGAGCGCCCCGGTATCGGAAGATGCCGGGGCGCTTTGGGTTTTTGTGATAGTATCGGCTCCGTAACCGGCAGGAGCAAGTGCACGGGGTAAGCGAGATGGGAATAGACGCTGCCTGATTGTGGCTAGACAATTTTGCTTAAAAATGCAATTTTTGTGTCTGACTCTGCCTGGGATCATTCCATCACAAATGAATCTTTCCTTGTCTAGCGTCATTAACTTTTTTCGATGACACTTAGAGTTCTCCATTGGGGGGACAAAATGAGGAGTTCGGCAAACAGGTGAGGATCCATTCACAAATTTGTGAGGGCAAAAGTTATCTAGCCTGTGCACGGGCTCATAAAGCCGGTCTGGAAGGCTTCCATGCGTGCGATCACCGATTCCCCCGGATTCTGGAAGAACTCATGGTTGCCCGTGCGGATGGACGGTGTCTGAAAATCCTGCATGCACTCCAGAAACTGGATGTCCTGCTCCTTGATGACCGGGGCCTCACCACGCTGGACCAAACCCGGCAAGAGATGTCTTATAGATTCTGGATGACCGAATCCGGAAACGTTCGACTATTGCAGCCCGTCAACTGCCCGTTGAACTCTGGCACCGGTGCATGGCCAATCCCACGATTGCCGATGCCATCCTGGACCGATTTGTTCAGCCTGCCTGCTGCACCGAACTCGACGGAGATTCCATGCAAAACCGGTCACGGAATCCGAAGAATTCAGTCCATGAAACATTCACAAAACGTACTCATTCCAACCCCGAAGCAGACGTAAAAAATCGCTCCAAAAAATGAGACCTGCCAGATGGGCAGATTCATCTGAATACACATACTCCCATGAAACACTTAATTCTGCTCGTACTCGTACCTGGGCTGGCATTTGCGCAGGAAAATGCAAATCCTCCAATGGAGGGATTCAACACGGATGCATCGGATCCGAAGGCGATAGAAATTGCCGATCAGGTGATGATAAGCATGGGCGGCCGCGCTGCGTGGGATCAAACCCGCTATCTGAGTTGGACACTCTTCGGAGAAGATCATGTCTGGGATAAGTGGACGGGATGGTTTCGATGGCAGGGAGGAGACAGTACGGTTGTGCTCATGAATATCCAGACTATGGAAGGGCAGGCTTTCAGGGATGGCCATGCTGTCATCCCGGCAGATGAACTGTTGACGGGGGCCTACCGGGACTGGGTCAATGCAGGCTACTGGCTGCTGATGCCGTTTAAATTGAAAGACTCGGGGGTCACGTTAGGGTACAAAGGTGAAGAGAGGATGGACAATGGTCGTCTGGCACATGTGTTAACGCTCCGATTTGACGGGGTGGGATTCACCCCCGACAACGGGTATGACGTATTCGTGGATCAGGAGCAGAATCTGGTTGCTCAGTGGTCCTACTATGCCGATGCCGACTCGGATACGCCGAACTTTACCCGAACCTGGGAGGGGTATAACAGCTACGGCGGCATTAGGCTTGCCGACACCCGGATCAGCGTGGAAGATGCGTCCAATATCCGCACAATTACGAATCTCGGAGTGTATGATCAACTGCCTGAGTCCGTCTTTGAGGATCCCGGCTGGATGTCACTCGCCTTGCTGAAGGAAGCGGACATTCACTGAGCCCAGGTCATCAGACGGGACGATTGCAGCAGTGTCTGGCTCTCACGTTTTGGGAGAACACGTACCGTGTATCCGACGGATCCGCTCTTGGTGCAGGTCACATCTTTTGCCTGATAGAGGTACGCAGCACTGTCTGGACCGGCGGATTTGACCCGTTTCATGGGGGTGATGACTGCGTCTGCGATCTCCCCTTTCCGGGCAATTCGCCCTAAATACAACTGTACATCTACGTCATCTGGTGACAAAGGTCCCAGTGTCACATTGGCCTTCACCGTAAAGGGGATCCCGACCTGGAGATGGCCCTGCGGGGCGTGTTCGTCCACATGGACACGAACATTATGCCATGCTGCCTGCACTTTTTGCTGCTGTGCGGAGAGTGTCCGGGCCCCCTGCATGTCCTTGTCGTAGATTGCGTTTGCACGCGCCGCGGCAGTCAGGTAGGTTTTTTCGGTATACTCCTGCACCATGCGATGGGTATTGAAGAAACTGCTGTGCGTTGCAATGGAGCGCTTCATACGGGCAATCCATTCAAGAGGCAGCCCTTCCGAGGAGCGCTCATAGAAGAGTGGCACAATTTCCTGCTCTAGTTGATTATAAAGCTGCTCTGCCTCCCGCTCATCCTGATAGGCATGGTTTTCCATGATTTCGCCACTGCCAATCGCCCAGCCGATGGCCGGATCGTAGCCTTCGTCCCACCATCCATCCAGGATGCTGAGATTGAGGCTCCCGTTGGCAGCGGCTTTCATGCCGCTGGTGCCACTTGCCTCTCTTGGGCGTCGAGGGGTATTCAACCACAGGTCTACTCCCTGTACCAGGTCACGTGCAATGGCCATGTCATAATCTTCAAGAAAAACGACATGGTTGCGCAGGGCTTCGGTATTGGATGCGGTGACAATTTTCTGGATCAGTTCTTTTCCAGGCTGATCACGGGGATGTGCCTTCCCCGCAAAGATGATCTGCACCGGGTGGTCGGGGCGGGTCAGGATCTGGGTCAGTCGTTCCAGATTCCGAAATAGAAGCGTTGCACGCTTGTAGGTGGCGAATCGGCGTGCAAATCCAATGGTCAGTGCATGGGGGTTGAGCACTTTTTTTGCATGGGCGATCGCCTTTGCCGGTGCTTCCAGCCGAACCAGCCGGGAGTGTAATGACCGTCTGGCCTGCAGAATTAAGTGTTCTTTATATATCAAATGTGTCTGCCAGAGTTCATCATCGGGGATTTGTTCTGCGTGCATCCATTGGGATGCTCCGATGGCTTCTTCCCTCCATCGCGGACCGACATAGCGGTCAACGTGTCGCTTGAGCGGGCTTGAGATCCAGGAAGAGATATGAATGCCGTTGGTTACATGGCTGATCGGCACTTCATTTTCGGGGACGGAGGGCCAGAGATTGTGCCACATTGCGCGGCTCACCTCTCCATGCAGCCGGGCGACCCCGTTACAGGCGCTGCTCATACGCAGGGCAAGCTTCGTCATGCCGAACCGTTCCTGCTCACGGTCTGCATGCTCCCGCCCAAGTGCCAAAAATTCCCGGCGCCCGAGGCCCAGCGATTTTTTTGCATAGGATACCAGATAGCGATCCATTAATTCCGGTGAAAAGCGGTCATGACCGGCTTCAACCGGAGTATGGGTCGTAAAGACGATACTTGCGGCGGTTGCAATTCGGGCTTCATGGAAGGACAGGTCATGTTCCTGCATCAACTGCCGGGTGCGATCCAGTGTCAGGAATGCCGAGTGTCCTTCGTTCAGGTGATAGACCTGCGGCTTGAGTCCCAGCAGCTGCAGGGCGCGGTAGCCGCCAATCCCCAGAATAATTTCCTGCCGGATACGGAGTTCGTTTCCTCCGCCGTAGAGATAGTCGGTCAAATTCCGATCTTCTTCATGTTCATTGGCATTGAAGTTGGTGTCCAGTAAATACAGGGGAACACGTCCCACCTGCAGCCGCCAGATCCGGGCATATACCGTGCGATTGCCGATTTCGACATCCACCTGCAGGGGCATCCCGTGTTCTCCCCGTTCGAGGATCAGTGGAAGGCGGGCAAAATCATTTTCAATGTAGGATTCTTTCTGCCAGCCGTCTGCATCAAGGTACTGACTGAAGTATCCCTGCTGGTACATGAGGCCAACGCCAGCGATTGGGACTCCGAGATCACTTGCACTCTTAAGGTGGTCTCCGGCCAGAACCCCCAGTCCTCCGGCAAAAATGGAAAGACATTCGGTAATTCCGAACTCGGCGGAGAAGTAGGCCGCCAGTAATCCTTCGGATGCATGCGTGCGGGAGTACCAGGTTGAGTTCGCCCTCATGTAGGTGTCAAAGGATGCACACACTTCGTTCAGATGTGCCACGAAGCCTTCATCTTTTGCGAGTTCATCCAGCCGGGCTGCGGAGACCTCGGCCAGCATCCGTACCGGGTTATGGCCGGAATTGTCCCAGAGGTCTGCGTCAAGCCTTTGAAAGAGAGAAACGGTGTCTTCATCCCAGGCCCAGCGGACATTGTAGGCCAACTCCTGCAGCCTCTCAAGCGTAGGGGGCAGGGACGGGGTACTGGTAAAAATACGTACGGGTTTGGGGATCATGTTTTATTTTTGTGGTCCAGATAGCGAAGTTAAGTCACAGAGATGCAAGTAGGCACTTGCTTCGTTAGGGACAAAATCCATGATGATTACGGTAGATGCTACCGATTGACTTAGA
This sequence comes from Rhodothermales bacterium, assembly GCA_022820435.1. Lineage (GTDB taxonomy): Bacteria > Bacteroidota > Rhodothermia > Rhodothermales > Bin80 > Bin80. Next base: position 14,171 of record JAJEFL010000114.1, on the reverse strand, counting down.
AAGTTTATGAACGAAAGTGCACTTATACTTGCGAACGGACTGTTTGATAGCGTTTTCGCAAAAACGACACATGGCCTGCTGCGTGGCCCCAGCCGGTACGAGATTACAGGGGTGGTGGATCCGGACTATGCGGGTCAGGATGCGGGCTATATACTGGACGGCAATGAATGCGGAATCCCCTTTTATGATTCGGTTGCAGAGGCATTGGAGCATCGGAGTCCAACGCACTGTATCATTGGGGTTGCGACCGTTGGCGGGGTGCTGCCGGATTCTCTGCGCACTGATCTCCTGACCGCCGCTTCGGCGGGCCTGCAGCTGGTGAACGGACTCCATCAGTTACTTTCGGATGACGAGGAGTTGGTACGCGCGGCAAAGGGGGGAATGATTGATCTGCGTAAACCCCGTCCGACCTCCGAGTTGCAGTTCTGGTCCGGTGAAATTCTTTCTGTGCCTGCCCCGCGCGTTGCTGTTCTTGGGATGGACTGTGCAATTGGCAAGCGGACGACCGCAATGATGGTGCGTGAGGGACTTCGTTCGCAGGGCATACGTTCCGAGGTGATCTATACGGGACAGACGGGCTGGCTGCAGGGAATGAAGTACGGATTTATTTTTGATGCAACCCTGAATGACTTTGTGTCGGGGGAACTGGAGCGTGCCATTGTGGATTGCTACCGGGGGGAGAGTCCGGAGGTGATTCTTCTGGAAGGGCAGTCGGCTTTGCGGAATCCGGCCGGCCCGGCCGGCCCGGAACTCATCTGTTCGGCACAGGCGGCCGGGGTGATCCTGCAACATGCGCCGAAGCGAGTTCATTTTGAAGGTTTTGAGGACCTTGACTGCCGGATTCCTCCACTGGCAGAGGAACTTGAGCTCATCCGCCTTTTGGGATCAGAGGTATGGGGGATTACGCTGTTTACACGCGGCATGGAGGATACACAGTCCTTGCAGATTGCCGCAGAACTGGAGGCGGAGCATGGGATCCCCGTGGTGCGGCCTCTGCAGGAAGGAGTCCGGCGATTGGTGAGTACCATCCGGCAAAAACTGTCCTCATGACGATTTGCAGTGTAGAGATTTGGACTGAGCGCCTGCCTCTGACCCGTCCCTATGTGATTGCGACGCGTGAGGTCAGCACAGTTGATTTACATTTTGTCCGTCTGGAAGGTAGCGACGGAGCACCGGGGCTGGGCTGTGCGGCACCGACGGCAGTTACCTCCGAAAATGCGGAGGAATGCCTTGGAGCAATGGATGCGGCTGCCCGTGATATACTGAAAGGTCAGGATCCGAGACTGCTTCGGGGATTAGCAAGGCAGTTGCGCTTAGCGTGCCCGCAATATCCTTCTGCAATGGCCGCACTGGATATGGCCCTCTATGATCTTTTCGGCCGGAGTATGGGAGTTTCGGTGGCCGCCATGCTGGGGCGATTGAGGAAACCACTTCCTACCTCAATCACGATAGGAATTCTCCCTCTGGAGGAAACGCTGGAGGAAGCAAAGGAGTATCTCACGCGTGGATTCAAATGTCTGAAGGTGAAGCTTGGACTGGATTACGGGGAGGATCTTGAGCGTCTGCAGGCTTTACGACGGGCTTATCCGGAGGGGGTCCGAATCCGTGTTGATGCGAATCAGGGGTATACGATTGAACAGACCCGGGATCTCTTCCATAAGGCACAGGCGCTGGACCTGGAATTGATTGAGCAGCCTTTATCCAGAGGGAAGGAAGCGGATATGCTTAAACTGTCCAAAGATGCGCAGCGCCTCATGGCGGCGGATGAAAGTTTACATGACCCGATGGATGCTCTTCAGTTGGCAGTGAACCCGCCATTCGGGATCTGGAATATCAAGCTCATGAAATGCGGCGGGATCACGGGTGCTTTGGATCTTGCAGATCTGGCAGGATTGTCCGGGATTGATTTGATGTGGGGTTGTATGGACGAGAGCGTAATCAGTATTGCTGCCGCCCTGCATACGGCTTATGCATGTCCGAAGACATGCTATCTGGACCTGGATGGAAGTTTTGATCTTTCCAGGGATGCAGCTTTGGGTGGATTTGCACTGCAAGACGGATTTTTGCATCTTCTGGACGAACCGGGGCTAGGCGTGAGGCTTGCGGTATGATGTACCGGGGGTTGGGTACAGTTTCCCGCGGAGAATTTCAATGAGAGTTTCAGCAGCCCCTTTTTCCGGTTCAATATCCGTATTGACTGCAAATGAGGGGCAGAAATCAGCAGGCGGCCAATGATCGGTGAATCCTCAACTCTTATCAGGGGCGCATCCCCGTCTGACAGGCCATAAGGGGGAGCAGAAGAAACCACACTCCTGCGTACCCCCCTCTGGCCGATGAAGGACAGAGAAACGAATTTCATCACATCCGATTCACCGTAGGAAGAGATGCTCAATGAGCATTCTACTTTAGTCAAACGTGACGGAGAGACCGCATAAACTGCCTCCCCAGTTCCGCTTCCTCCACCGTTCCAAGTATCATCACTGCAAGCAATCTTCATTGACCATTATTCTTCAGAGGTCGTAACGGAGCTTGTATACTCCCCAGTACTGCAGGTGACGGTAGCCTGAGGGCCGGAACTGGCGGGGTTTGCAGAAAGGACAATCCCGATAACAAGAAATGTGCCTGTACAGGAGAAATTTAAAATTTTTACATTTTAATGGAGGTTTGTGAGAAAAAATATCCCAAAACAGACACTATTGGGATGTATACAAAAAAACATTCCATATCCAAATTTAGACAGATTTTTATGGCATCTTCGGGGCAGAAAACGGAAGTCTATGCACGATCAATAGGCTTCCCCGTATCTGTTCTTCCTTTTTCTTTGGAACAAATTGTCAGCATAGTCATTCGCTGTCCTGTTGATGGATGCCACTATACCTCATGAGTGATTTCATAACCCCAAGTCCGGATATAGAAGACCGGGGCGAAGCCAAGTACTTCCACGGACGAACGGGAATATTGGATAGTTTCCAGCGCCGCCTGAAGTGGGCGGAGAAGGATCCCGAGGAGGGAACCACTTTCCTGATCCAGGCGGCCCCCGGCGCGGGCAAGAGTGCGCTGCTCCACGAATGTGCACGCCTAGCCGCAATTGAGGGATTTGCAGTCGCAGAGGTGGATCCGCATAAACTTTTAGATCCAGAGGTGCTTCACGAGTCTATTGATACGTCATGGATGCGCTGGCGCAGATGGCTCACACATGGATCGGCTAGTGTAGATGTTGGTGTATTCAAGGCAGAAATTGACCTTGGAAGGGCGGCAAAAACTCCTCTGGGTGTCATCGAAAAGGGGAAAAGAAGGCTAGTTCTACTGTTGGATGAAGCGCAGTTAATGAACGACCTTGCGGTGGGGACCGGATCTCCGTTTATCGGTGCAAAGGCCCTGCTGACCGCAATCCACAACGGGCGGACTGGACGCCCCGTGATGCTAGCCGTCGCCGGGTTGAGTGCAACGGCGGATGCATTTGAAGGAATGGGCGTGTCCAGATTCAAGGACAACTGCTACGTAGAGTTGGGTCCGCTGAAAGAGGAAGCGGAGCGGGATGTGATCAAGGACTGGCTCAAGAAGGAGGGGCGGGCGAAGGGGGATCCCACGCCCTGGATTGATGCGATTATGCAGAAGACTCATGGCTGGCCGCAGCATGTGGCCGCCTATGCGCAGGCCGCTGCCCTCCAGGTACGGGGGGATAAGAGAGCGATGACTCCGCAGGGTCTGCAGGCGGTGCTCGAAGCGGGGGAGATGAAACGAATAAAATTTTATGAATCCAGAGCGAAGGGGCTGGACGAGGATCACCGTGCGGCCATTGCCGAAGCCTTTGCAAGTGCACATGAGGATCAAACACAGACCAGAAAAGCAATTATGGAACCCCTTGTGAAGGCGGTCGGCAAGCAGCAGGCGGACACCGTCTTCAAGCGTGCGCTTAGAAAGGGCGTACTAGACCACCGGAACGGGCGCTATGCGATCCCGATCCCGTCCATGCGCCGCTGGTTCATCGACAATTACTTCATCGAGCGGGATCCACCAGGCCAATCTTCTTCTGGTCAGAATTTTCCGCCGAATAGCCCCTTAGACGTACCCCCGGGGGAATTCCCTGTTGGCCATGGCCCCGATTCTGACCGTGACATAGAGCGATAGTCACTCTGCCGCTCCCTCTCCCGTTGCCCTTTCCCACATTGGGCCGGGGAATAAATTGTTCGCGTAATCATTCCTTGTCCTGACGATAGATGCCGCTATACCTCAATGAGTGATTTCGTAGACATAAACCCGGATATAGAAGGCCGGGACGAAGCGAAATAGTTCCACGGTCGGAAGGGGATGTTGGATAGTTTCCAGCGGCGCATGAAGAGGACGGAGAATGATCCCGGAAAAGGATCACATTTCTGATCCAGGTGGTGTCTGGCGCAGGGAAGAGTGCGCTGCTCTATAAATGTGAGCAACTGGCGGAAGGGCAGGATTGGAAGGTCGTAGACATCACACTGGATGTTCTGTGGCCTCGTCCATGGACAAATGGTGCGCCGGATGGGGGGATTGACAGGACATGGTTGGTCATTGCATATCTGCGGGATGTGTTTAGCGAGGGGAAAGCAGAGGCGATATTTGCTTTAGCTCTGGATAATGGGGTATTTGCTCAGATTCTCTTCCTTGTGGCTCGCTGCCTGAAGCTGTAACAGACGGGAATAAAATATCTTCCCCCGGTTGGAGTCTGAAATCCCGAACCAGAGCGATACATTGATGGACGGCATGAAGCGGCATAGCCGATTCGGGCATCCAAAGGGATGTTTTACGAATCGGAACACCTTCGGCAGGAATTCCATGCCGGCTCTGCCGGGCCGAAGAGATTGAGGTTTACGAAAGGTTCAGACGCAGATAAGGAATGCCGCCTAAATGTCCAGATTCCGCTTCTTGAGTACGAAAAGTCCCTCAGATCCGCTCGTAACAATCAGGGTGCCGCTCTTGAAATAAGGATAATTGCTCCACGAGGTCGAACCGGGGCCGGGCTCAAAGAAGCCAATCTCCACGGGGGTTTCAGGGTTCGTGATATCCAGAATCCGCAGTCCGGCACCATAATTCGACTGGTACATCAGGTTCCCCCTAATGTAGAGATTATGGTCTGTGTCGGGCGTGCTGGCGATGTACTCACTCACCAGAACCGGGTCATCCAGATCTGAAACATCCCAGATCAGCGTGCGCGTGCCCTCCACGAATCCCTGCGGCTCATCCCCCTCGTCATTCATATAGAAGTATCGGTGATCCTCAGTGAGCCAGCCTTGATGTGCATAGGCCACTTTGGGATAGACGGCCATGGAAATAACCACAGGATTCTCTTTATCGGTTACATCTGCGATGCTAAGTGCGGTCTCGTTAGATCCGAGACAGATTTCCCGGCCGCTGTAGGCCAGGTCCGGGCCGGAATAGACGACGCATTGCGCATCGTGCGAGTAGCCGGTGTTGCGTCTGCCGGTATTCGGATCTGCAAAGCAGCCGGCGAAGGTCACGTTGGCCGGGTCACGCAAATCAAGCATGTGCAGTCCGCCGCCACAGGTCTCGCCGCCTCCGCTGGCACCGACGACAAAACCGAATCCGGTTTCTTCGTTGATCACGATGTTGTGGGCACTGGCAATATTGGTATAGAGTGCGGTCTCCTCAAAGGTCACCGGCTCCCCCTTCACCTCACGCAACTGCGTTAAGTCAAAAATCTGTACCCCATGCTCTTCTGCGCCATCTGCAACGACCAAGGCGTGATCCGCATAAACCTTGATGTCCCGCCATACATTTGCTACGGATCCGTCGGTCATCGGCAGGTCTCCCACATAGCGCGGGTACTCCGGGTCTGTGACATCCACGAAAGAGGTGCCATCGTTGCGTCCGACCAGTGCATACTCCCGGGATGTGACCGGATCGGTCCAACCCCAGATGTCATTAAGTCTGGATCCCCGGGTTCCTCCCATTTCGGGGAGCGGCAGGAATGCGGTCATATCCACATCCCTGCATGCCCATCTGGACACCATCCCTTCGGTGCACTGGACCTCGCCTCCAGTGATCGCGTCATGTCCCTTTATCTTGCTGATCAGAGTGGCTTCGGTTCTCCAGCTGCCATTTTCGTCTCTTTTCATGAGTACGGCTCCGCCTGCTCTGGAATCCATACGCACCGCCCCGATCACAGCAACGTCTTCGTGAACCGCCATACTGCTTCCAAATGCCGCGCGACCGATGGATTCATCCGGCAGCAGTTTCATGATGCCGGTCCAGTCATTTTTATCGGCGATGAATCGGTGAACCATCCCTCTGCCCTGATTGCTGCGATTTGCGCCGATCCAGACTTCATTGCCGCTGGCTGTCAGGGCAGCCCCGAACTGGGCAGAGGGTTGTTGATCAAAGGATTGCAGTTGATTGCGCAGGCGAAGTTGGGCGGACTCGGAGTCCCATTCATATTCCAGAACGATCCCCTGTCCTCTTTCGTGCCGGGGCGCCCCGGAATACACGCGTCCTTGATGGATCATTACGGAGGCCCCCATCCTGCTTCCTTCCGTCAGGAAGTCCGGGACTAATTTGCCGACCTGGGCCCAGCCTTCTGATCTGTACATGAACGCATAGGCAGCCCCCTGATTTGCAGATTTTGCCGGGGCACCAGCGATGGTCAGATGATTTTCAAGGTCGAGAGCAGTTCCCAGTCTGTCTCCGGAGGCGGCATCCATTGCGGTCAGGATGGCGGTTTCTGTGAAGGAGCCGTCAGTATTTTCGGTGATCACATAGACGGCCCCGGCGGATTCCATACGGCCGGGTGCACCAATCAGAATGTGATTTCCATCCAGTGCAATGGATAGCCCGAATTGATCTCCCGGGGCCGCATCGGATGCAGTAAGCCGCGCAATCTGTTTCCAGCTGTCGTGGTAGCGAAATACATAGACTGCACCCCGTTCCTCATCGGCTTCAATTGCTCCGATGAACAAGGTCTCACCATGTGCTGCGATGGTTCGCCCGAACCGTTCCAGTTCCTGATTCACTGACAGGATGATAGGCTCCGCTGCAGGGTCAGCAGCAGTATAGATATACACTTCGCCTGGAAAAGCAACGTTCCCGGTTTCTCCGACAAAGATGTATTGATCGGTCACCGCAATTGCACCGCCAAAGGATTGGGATTTTGCGGAAGAGGCAGTCAGCAGGCTGGCGAGAAGGAATAGAAGCGTTCGGTTCATTTATTTGAGTGTTTGATGCCAGCGCTGTGGTACTCGCAACCGTCAAAGAGGGTTACACGGAACAAGAGCAGTGTGTTTTTGTTGACGGGGATTCTAGAATTCGCACTGTCGTGACGCACATTTTTGAACCAGATCGGACCGCAGTTGCTGAAGCATGGCCGAGACTCACCGAGTGGCTTGACGGTACGCTTGGATGCTCAGATGACCTTGAGGGGATTCTTTTTCTGGTGGGTCTGCATGAATCAGAGCAGGAGTTCAAACCTGACTTAGACAAAGCTTCAAAACAGCGTCTGGTTAATGAAGGGACTTATTGTGTTTTGGAATGCCTGGGATGTTTTGAGAGAGTGGGGCAGGAAGCAGACGGTTACTGGATCTGGGAACCTCATGAAGATTTACCGGAAGACATGAGTTCTTCAGAGCAGGATCTGCTGTTACGTGCAGGCATTCTCCGCTATTTTGACCATTATCTGAATTCATGAAATTCATACAACATTCTTTTTTCACTCTGTTTATACTTGCTATAATGAGCACCAGCAGCTGCCGGACGCAGCCCGTAAGCGGGCCGTCTGAGACGAACTTCTATGAGATCTCCACCTCAATGGGGACCATGGTGATTGAACTTTATGACGATACCCCGCTGCACAGAGATAACTTCAGGAAGCTTGCCAGCGAAGGGTTCTATGACGGAACGAAGTTCCACCGTGTGATAAGTGGATTTGTGATTCAGGGAGGGGACCCCAATTCAAAGGATGATGATCCCATGAATGATGGACAGGGAGACCCCGGCTATACCATTCCTGCAGAGATCATTCCGGGCCGTTATCATAAGCGGGGTGCACTTGCCACGGCACGGTCAGGGGATAATGTGAACCCGGAGCGGGCATCCAGTGGAAGTCAGTTTTATATTGTTCACGGGACAATTTATCCTGAGGCATCTCTGGACCAATTTCAAGCGAGGGCACAGCAGATGATTCCAGATTCCACATTTGAGTTCTCTGCGGAAGCCAAAGCAATGTACATGAATGAGGGAGGCACCCCTATGCTGGATGGCATGTATACGGTTTTTGGAGAACTGGTTGAGGGATATGAGGTGCTGGATCGAATTACACGGGTTTTGACCCCGAATCAACCTGGACAGCCAGGCAGGCAGATGGGAGATATGCCGACGGTGGATGTAACCATGGAAGTTCGTGCATTGCCGAATTATGACAGATAGTTCTCCGCCTCGCCAGTTTTCCGATCAGGAGCAGGTACGCCGGCAGTCCAGAAAGGCCCTGGAAGCCGGCGGAATCAATCCGTACCCGTATGCATGGTCTGTGAGTGATCATGTTGTGTCCGTTCTGGAAGCATTTGACGAAACCGCTCCCGAGAAGACCGTTTCCATGGCAGGCCGCCTGATGAGCCGGCGGATCATGGGAAAGGCCTCCTTTTTTGATCTCCAGGATGCAACCGGGCGGATGCAGGTCTATGTGCGCAGAGATGACATGCCGGATGGATTTTACAATGAAATTTTCAAACGTCATATTCATATCGGGGATATTATCGGGGTTGAAGGGCATATATTTCGAACGCGTATGGGGGAGGTCACTGTCCATGCGTCAAAGCTTAAACTTTTGGCGAAGGCATTGCGTCCGCTTCCGATTGTGAAAGAGCAGGAGGGAACGGTGTTTGACGGGGTTACCGAAAAGGAATTTCGGTATCGACAGCGCTATGTTGACCTGACCGTCAATCCGCATGTACGGGAGGTGTTTGTTCAGCGTGCCCGCATGATTACCGCTATACGGAAGTTTCTGGATAAGCAGGGATTTATTGAAGTGGAAACCCCTGCTCTGCAGCCCGTCTACGGGGGGGCATCTGCACGTCCGTTCAAGACGCATCACAATGCACTGGATATGCCGCTCTATATGCGGATTGCCGATGAACTGTACTTAAAACGGTGCATTGCCGGAGGATTTGACGGCGTATATGAGATTGCGAAAGACTTCAGGAATGAGGGGTTAAGCCGATTCCATAATCCAGAATTCACCATGCTGGAGTTGTATGTTGCGTTTAAGGATTACGTATGGATGATGGATTTGGTGGAGGAGTTGATTGCATCGGTTGCCGCCACTTTGCACGGTGCTCCTCGGGTGCAGTGGGGGGAAAGGGAAATTTCATTTGAGCGGCCGTGGCCGCGGATTCCGTTCTTTGAAGTGATTGCCAAAAAAACCGGGTATGATCTGTATCAGCAGGGCCTTGAAAGGGTTCGGGAGGTGGCCGGGGCGCTGGATATTGAAACATCCCCTTCTATGGGGATCGGCAAGTTGCTGGACGAAATTTTTGGGGCAGCGGTTGAGCCGGACCTGATTCAGCCCACCTTTATTACGGACTATCCACTGGAGTTGAGCCCTCTGGCGAAGCGGCATCGCAGTAAGGAGGGGTTGGTTGAGCGATTTGAAATGTTTGCAGGCGGGAAAGAGTTATGCAATGCGTTTAGCGAACTCAATGACCCGGATGATCAGCGCAGGCGTTTTGAGGATCAGCTTCATCTTCGAAAAGATGGCGACCTTGAGGCGATGCAAATGGACCATGATTACCTCCGGGCAATGGAATACGGCATGCCTCCGAATGCTGGGTTAGGGGTGGGAATTGATCGACTGGCGATGTTGATGACCAATCAGAGGAGTATCCGTGATGTAATCCTGTTTCCGCTGATGCGCCCCGACTACAATTCCGTGAGTGAAGGGGCGGATGTAGATCCCGGCTGACATCTCCGGTCAGGATCTAAGGGCTCACCAAAGAATAAAGTACCCGTTTTGGTTTCATTGGATGTTCCCTGACATTTTCATTCTGCGTATCCACCCGAACGGCATCCGTTTTTGAGTCCGGACTTGCTGTTGTTGGTTCAAGTGTAGTTGAAGATTGCCTTTCCGCATTCCGGTGGCCGGCCCGCCCGGTTGCAGCTGATCACACCGAAGAAGAGGTGTTCAGCGGGATTCCATTTACGTGTGCCGGCGGGATAATGGACGACGGTGACCTGTAGTTGAAAGGCATTGGACAGGGGGGTTGCAGAAAGCATTTCCGGACGCGGGAGCGGTTGTCGTTGAAGCCGCCACAATCGGCCGGAATGACGAGTCGGTCGGCATTGGGGGATCGGATGCATCCGAAATTTTTCCACCATTGTACAAGATTTTTCACGGCGAATTCGGCCGTATCCGAGGAGTCTCCAAGGCAGATAAACCCATGCTTGAACAGCAGGTCATAGATCCCGTAAGCGATTGTCTTCGCAATGGTCAGAGACTGGAAGTCGTGATCGTTCACCCGTCTGGATACGTTCGCCCCTACGGCCCCGACATTGGCAAATAACCCAGTGAATTCCTTTTTCCTGATATCCACACGAATGATTGGGATTCTCATCTAGAGGCAATACGCATGCAGGGTCTGGATACATCTGAATTGATGATCCCGTTCACGGGGATTACTGCTGCTGATACTTTTTCGGTTCACACGCAGCGGGTATCCAAGGGATCGAAGCTACTTCCCCACGGTGGCTGGACTGACTTTGATCCCACGTTCAGTTCAGGCTTCGACCAGCTTTACCAGCGAGCGGCGGGTCCAAAGCGGGCCTCCCATTGGTTCACCCGCCCTCTCCGGTCGGATCCGTTCAAGGAACTCATTCACCACACGGGGATTTTTTCCAACGGAATACGCCCCCCTCCCGGTCGACGAACCCGTTCTGGTTCCACATCTCCCGCAGGCAATTCTATCCGTCCTTTGTGAACGGTTTTGCAGGACAGCCCGAAGACGTTTGCGGCTCATTGATCCCGGCCATAGCTCTACCTTGTTGTATGATACAAGCAGGCGAAGGTGATCAATCATGCGAGAATGATCATTAACTCCCACACTGGCCATCAAGAATTCAACAGAGGGGCTACAGGATTTCATCAAAAAGGCCGGGGGGTTCGACTTTGGGGTAATAGACTCCAAGGATAATCCAGCTCTTGGGATAATTGAGAGTCGTCCCCACGAAGAAATGAGTATCCTTGTCATCTCCGCAAAGATCTTCCAAGAATTTCCGTTTCACTTCTTCTGCAGCACTCTCGGGGGTTCTCCCTTGATCCGCCATCCTCCAAAACAGGGCTGCGACTTCCCAATCAATAATGCTCATCTTGTGTCCATTGCAATTTTCATCATCGCACTGGAACCTATACATAAATTTGAAGGGTACCTTACGTGGTGGCACCAGGCTGTTCGTGCGATCCTCGCATATTCTTTGCTGCCTGAGGGCAGCGAGAAATTTTGGATTCCAGTCTGAACTATCGGGCTGGATGACCAGATCACGAATATTTTTGGGCTTGAAGATTCCAAGGGATGTCTGGTCAGATTCCTGACGTTCCCGGAGATCCTCCATAGACTTTGCCTTGTTTTGCAGTACATACTGGCTTCGATTGCGCCAGTTACCGGGATTTGGTTTTATGGGATCTCCAAGGGTACGGATTGATTCGCTAACCGGTCGATAGCTCTCTTTCCGTGTGTCGCGCCCAGCATGTCTGGAAGCTGTCACCTCGAGCCACTGGTATTTTTTGTACTGCTTATCGTACGGTAAATCTCGAAAATTAATCGGATAGAGGCGTACAAAGTCGCCTGTCTCAGTCACTCCTGCAGTGCAGACCAGTTCGTCGTACTTTGAAGAGGGGATCGGGTACGTCTTCACAGTGATTAGAACTCGAAGTTTTCGTTGCTCAGGAGTAGATTGGATCATAGATGAATTACTTTTAGACCGGATTCGCGTGCAATGTAGGGTGCCAGACACCCCCGGTGACATCGCTCAACATCTTTTTCAAAGCATACGAGAACAGACGGAGTTTCAGACATTATCCCACCCAATTCGGCTATTTTCTCAAGTTGCAAAGAGAGAATAGCCTCCTCATAGTGACGAAAAAGACGGCGGTACGAGGCTAAATCATTAAGTTCGGACCTTGCCCCTCGCGGAATCCCCACGCCGGGCTCATGCCGGTATGAGAGTCCTAGTCGTTCACAAAATTGGCGCAGGCGGGAGCCTGCGAACCCGTATTTACGCGAAACCGGATTGGCTCTTACATCAATAAGCAAACGAATTCCCTGCTTAAGCAACCGGTTGAAGAATGCCTCCACTGACATTCCCTCATATCCTGATGTGTATACAGCAGGCGGTGCCTTCAAAGGAGGTTCTATGGATGCAAAACGTCGCTGGGGTAATTCACTGTTGAGTGCAAACCAGGGATACCGCCTGTAAACATCTTCCAAAATTGCCTCTATACTGGTGTTTCCATAATTTCCGACGACATGGCGCACAGCGGTTTCACCTGTGGGCACCAAGGGTCCCGTAGAAGCAACTAATGGCAATGGTGCCAATTTACCCTCAAACTCGCTAACATATCCATTGCTTATCAGCCGATCCAGTTCGCGGTATAAGGTGAAAGAAAACGGGCCATATTTATACGGAACGAAGTCGTAAAAACTGGACATATTCATCAGCGAAGTTTCGTGTCGTAGAAGAAATACAAGCTTGACGAATACGGTCTTGGATACGGGTTGATGTAGGTGATTCAACAGGTTCAGAATAATTTTTTCTCTTACAAACATCAGATTAGAGATCCATGGAATTATAATAAACCGGTATACCGGTAAAGGCACTATGCCCTAAACATCAGGCTCGGAGAGCCGGCATCTATTCTATTTCTGACAAAGGTGTCCGGTCGTACTGATTCAAGATGATACAGAATTACTCGGAGCATACCGGATCTAATGTTAATACTGCCCTGAGGGCTCACCAAAGAATAAAGTGCCCGTCTTGGTTTCATTGGATGCTCCCGCGACACTTTCATTCTACGGTGTCACGGTGTTGACGTTTCGCCTTTCTTTTCCAGTTCAGCGAGACAGGCTTCTAATGTGGGCATATTGGCGGCCGATGAGTTTCTGGATTGATGGTGTAATTCCACGGGAGACAGAATTCATTGTAAATCAGATTGAATGGATCCATCTGCTCTTGTCTGATTTTGATTCCGGTTTGATATGGTCTGGTCATCCAGGCGGTATCCGCTTTGAGTCCAGACTTGTTGTTGCTTCGGATCGTCTTCCAGCATTGCAATGGTCGGCCTGCCCATGTCTAACGACATTAACTTTTTTCTGTGCAGTCACTTAAAAGTTTCAATCAGGGGGGAGCGCGAGCTGCGAAGCCGAGTTGCCCGCGACAAAAGTCATTTTTTCCTGTACTCCATGTCCCTGATGACCTGGCCACCAAGATGCACGAGACAGGGATGACTCATCCGTGAGAGTCGGGAGAATTGCATCAAAGTGAAGCGGGTTTCGTGTCTTCCTGCATCCCCGCCTGACGGCGCTGTGCAGCTTCCAGCCGGTAACTGGGAAGGTTGAGTTCCAGAACCACGCAGTGATGCACCAGTCGGTCGACCGCGGCCACGGTGGTCATGGGATCGTGAAAGATCGTCTCCCACTGCGAGAATGGAAGATGACTGGAGACCAGGACGCTGCCGCGTTCGTAGCGCTCTGCCAGCAACTGGAATAAGGCCTGCATCTCTTCGCGGTTATGCTGAACGTAACCGAGACCGTCAACAATGAGCGCATCATACCGCATCAGTTGCCGGGTGAATTTCGGCAGTTCCTGATTCTGCTTTGCACGCATCAAAGCTTCCACCAAGGTACTGGAACTGTAAAAGATGACCTTGCGCCCCTGGAAGATCAATTCCTGGCCCAATGCACACAAAAGATGTGTCTTTCCCGTTCCGGTCGGCCCAACCGCCAGTACATTTTCATGACGGTCCAGAAAGCCGCCTTCCAACAAACTGTGCAACTGGTGTTGAAGCTTCAGCGTCAGGCGCGTCTTATCAAAGGCTTTCAGGCTTTTCCCGAATGGAATGTGGGAGGTGCGCAGCGCACGTTCGACACGATTCTGGGTACGGGATTGCTGCTCCATTTCGACCAAGGTGAACAAAAAATGCT
>JAJEFL010000158.1:0-21180 GCA_022820435.1 Rhodothermales bacterium | reverse complement strand
CGCCCAAAACCTCCCTGCACGATTTAACAAAAAACCGCTACAGGCTCAGTTCATTTCTTACTAAGTGCGTACCCCTAACCAGTGCGTGCAATTTTTTGCGTGCCGCCCAGCGTGCAGTTTCACTGAAACCACAATCCGGAGCAAGGATTAACTGATTGGCGGGTACATGCTGCAAGACCTGGCGGATCCGGTCGGCAACCATTTCAGGGGGCTCAATAAAATAATTTTTAACATCAATCACCCCGGCAGCAACGTTCCGACCGCTGGCCGCAATTTCGCCAGCCAGTTCCAGTTCCGCCATTTCCCGGTTCGCAAATTCCAGATGGATTTCATCTGCCGCAATGTTAAGAATGCGTGGAAAAAGCGGAGCATAGGTACGATGGGCGACCGGCCGACCCATATAGTTGCCAAAGCATAGATGAAGTCCGATCTCTGCTTCCACACCTTCAACAGACTGGTTGAAGAGTTCAACATATTTGTCGGGGGCATTTTTATGAACTGCCGCAGAGGGTTCGTCCAATTGAATCAATGTGGCACCGGCTTTTACAACGGCTTTGAGTTCGGCATTGATGATTTCGGCAAAACGTGCGGCCACCGCCATGCGGTCTGCATAGATACCTCCTGTCTGGATTCGTCCTGCAAGTGTGTAGGGTCCGGGGCAGGTAACCTTGAGGGGGCGTTCCGTGCGTGTGTTTGCATAGAGAAACTCATCAACCAGTCCAAGCCCGTTCGGTGCAGAGAATGGTTCGACAGCTTCATAACGTTCCCGCTGGTCATGTCCGCCTGATCCCAGTTTTCGAAGTGGTTCAAGGGCCTGTAAGCCATCAAGATGTCCGTAGAAGCCGGCAGTAAAGAAGCCGAAGCGGCGCATTTCGCCATCACTCACGATATCAATACCTGCATCTTCCTGATCACAAAGTGCCATATCTACCGCATCGTCGAGCGTCTCTTGAACATCTAGCGGGCCATATTCACCTCGGCTCATCGCTTCGGTTGAACTGATGAGCCAGGATGGGATGGCATAACTACCGATTACACTGGTCTTTAGCATTATGCAAGAATTCGTTCTGATGAGGCGAAAGTTAACGGAATTTTCGGGAATTCCAAGGAGAGGATGGTGCGCATGATCATTCTGGATGCTCTGAAATTATCGTCTGCAGAGTATCTAGTGGGCAAAATATAGATGACTGACGGTCTGAAATTCCCATTTTCAGATTGGATTGGTCATAATTATCTAAAGATTGCCTATATTTGAAGCGTCAGGGTTGCCGGTTGGCCGGGGTAATGGTCTACGGCAGCCCAAGCATTTACAACTAAAGCACGAAATCACATGTACAAAAACACTATACTACTTCTTTCTCTTCTGCTTTTTTGCGCAGCTCCCGCAGTTGCCCAGAAAGTTGATTTTGAGTGGGCGCCCAGCCAGTCGGAGGGATTTTCGGGTACGGTCCCGATTCTAGGGACCCCCTATAGTATGCCGGCCTATTTTCCCGGTCTTCAAGCCGGTGCCAGAAGTATTGCCGGGCCGGTTGATCTGGACGGTGACGGAAAAATGGAAGTTGTCCTCAGCGATTATTCCGGGGGGGGGCGTGTCCATGTGCTTGAGAGCGTTGGCACCGATATGTGGGAATTGATTTACTCTTCTCCGCCGTTAGAGCCGACTACCGGGACTTCCAACAATGCCAGAGGCGTTGGAGCAGGGGATCTGGATGGTGACGGTATGGGAGAAATATTCCTTTTTGTGGGACATGGACTCGCCGAGGATAACCCGATCAGGGCACTAATCCCCGAACCACGATTAGCCGCCATGGAAGCGACAGGAGATAACACGTTTGGCGCACTTCCGGAATTTTGGGATTTTGACGGCCAAGTTCCGAACCGGTTCAGGACTGAACAGATCAATATGGCCGATGTGGATGGAGACGGCATCCAGGAATTGCTCTGGGGCAATAATGGGAATAACACATTCGATAACTGGTATGTCGTTACCGCAACCGGCCTTGGTACAGGATTTGCGACATGGACACAAGAGGCGAGATGGAGCAGCCGGACGACGGAAGACTTTGACCCCGTGAACCGTGGAGGCGGAAGTCCCTACGAAATCCTTCCAGCCGATCTGGACGGAGACGGGACCCATGAGCTCGTGTTGCAGACGTGGAATAATTTAAATTTTTCCAATATTGACGTAACGGGAGCAGACACATATGTAAGCCCAACGGGAGATCATGCCTTTGTAAAATTAGGTCCCGGTGATACGGTTTCCCTGTTTGGATGCACTGCTGTGGATATGGACATGAATGAAGACGATGAGGTATACTGTCCAGATTTTAATACACGAAACCTTGCACTTATCAACTATGAAACGGGGGAAAATGTACTGGAAATTCGGCATACCCCCGATACGACGGGTGCAGACTTAAGCATGAACAATGCAGTCTACCCGATCGTTGAGGAGTCAATCGGCTGGGGAATCACGTCTGGCGATATTGATATGGACGGGATGCCGGAATTGATTGGGACAGGCCCGGGTGTTTCCTCCGTGGACGGCGAGGTGACGGCTGGTACCCCTAGATGGGTTACAATTGTAGACTTTAATGGGGGAGATGTAGAGGATCCTGCCAATTACTCGGTCAGGCATGTTGAATTTTCTGCTTTAGATCCCGAAGCGATTTTCACCACGGTCAATCGTGACAGCGCGGGAACCATGACGACCTACTCTGAAGGAGCGGGGGGAGCTGCACATCAATTTGCTTTTCTGGGAGATGTAGACGGGGATGGCGATAATGAGGTAGCAATGGGTTTCCAGGCGGTTCCAGACAGTGTCTACACGATTAACGAGGTGTTTAATCCGGCTGACTCAACGTATACCAGAACGGTGATGGAACGGGGGGCGAATCCGAATCGGGTATTTATGCGCGTCCTATCGGGGAATGGGCTCACGACGAATATTTCGTACGATAGAGTGATCACTCCCACGGACTTTGAACTGCATTCAAATTACCCGAATCCGTTCAACCCATCCACAACGTTCTCATTTACGCTTCCACTGGACAAGCGGGTCAGTGTCAGGATCTATGACATGACGGGGCGTCTGGTTCGGACGCTGATTAATGATGAGTTCTATGCTCAGGGCAAACATGCCGTGGAATGGAATGGACTGGGGGACAGTGGACTGGCCGTTGCAAGCGGTCAGTACATCTATACGCTGGAGTGGGGCCAGTTTCGGCATGCAAGGCGTATGGTCCTTGTAAAATAACATGACCTTGACCAGATGGAGGGGATAGATTGTCCCTTCCATCTGGTCTCGGTTCAAGATGCACAGATTTTATTGGAATACTCGTTCGTATTGTGAACCTTCGATAATACACATGCGCAGACTTTGGGGGCTTGTATTCTTGACCTGTCTCTGGTGTATGCCTGCATTGGGGCAGGGAAAAGTTGCCGGACACATTGAGGATGCAGGCACAGGGGAGGAGCTCATCGGGGTTGCAGTTCTGATTGAGGGCACGGGGCGCGGGACGACTACAGATGTGGACGGCAATTATGTATTGCTGAATCTGCGCCCAGGATCGTACACGCTTGTGTATTCCTACATCGGCTACCAAAGTCAGCGCGTCAACGATATTCAGGTCACTAGCGGTCAGACGACCCGGATTGATATTGAACTGAATCAGGCCGTCATTGAAGGGGAAGAGTTGGTCGTTCAGGCGGAACGCCCTCTGGTCCAGAAGGATCTAACGGCTTCCAAGAAAACCTTTATCTCGGAAGAGATTGAAGCTTTACCTGTAGAGAGTCTTTATGGGATTCTTGCAACGACCGCAGGGATTACCACCGGTGTATACGGAGAATTGCATGTGCGCGGCGGCCGAAGCAATGAGATTTCCTACATGGTGGATGGACTTGCCGTGAGCAACCCGTTTAACACCGGCGGAGTCAATACCCAGGTTGCCATTGATGCCATTGATGAACTGACGGTGATCTCCGGAGCGTTCAATGCGGAATATGGGAAGGCAATGTCGGCAGTTGTCAATCTGGTCACCAAAGAGGGCGGAGAGAAATACGAAGGATCTGTCACCGCGTATGCAGGAGACTATCTGACCGGAAATAATGATCTGTTCCTCCTGCCGGAAGGCGTAGATCTTAATTCCACGACGATTGAAGGATCTCTGAGTGGTCCGGTTCCAGTAGGCCCCCGCCTGCGATTTCTGGTGTCAGGAAGGTATGACAGTAATAATGGGCATCTTCATGGAATACGCCAGCATTTGCCGAGCGATTCGGCAAATTTCAACAGCAGCCCCTGGTACTACGAAATGCACGGGAAACCCTGGTGGGATTATTCGGATAGTACCATCACGCTTCCAGACGGAAGCGAGGTAGGAGGAGCCGGACTTGAAATCCCCGATGAGCGGGTCGCAATGAATCCAAATGAGCGATTCAATATCCTCTCAAAATTAACGGCCCGGCCAACCAGCAATACCCGGGTGGAGTACTCCTACCTGATTGATAACAGCAAGGCGAAAGGGTTCAGTTTCGGAAATCGCTATAACCCGGATGGAGTCGCAAGTAATCAGCGTCGGAATCAGAACCACAGTTTACACTTTACGCACACACTGAATCCCCAGACGTTCTATACCCTGAAGTTCTCTTACGCAAAGGCCGGGTATGAAAATTTTTTGTACGAAGATCCACTTGATCCCCGCTATGTGAAGGATATTGGGGGCACTGGCGGGGGGAATGTGACCGGGTTCCCCGGTAACAACTTTGCATTTGCGGGAAATCAGAAATTCCATATCTATGAAGATTCCGAATCCCTTCGGGGGAAGGCCGATCTGACCCGCCAGTACGGCATCACCCACGAAGTGAAGGTTGGAGTGGCGGCGCAGCAGCACAGTTTGAGTCGGCAGAATTTTGTCGTACTCTATGACGGCAACCAGTACCTGGAACCTACGGTGGAGTCGGTGGACAACCCCTCCCATGACCGTTACGACGATCAGAAGGTCTTTGAGTTCAGCGCATACGCCCAGGATAAACTGGAGTTCGACAATTTCATCATTAATGCGGGATTGCGGTTCGAACGCTTTCAGCCGAATGGCACCTATATACCGGATCTTTTTGATCCGCAGGGAGAGTTGGGGGAGGCAACCGTCAAGAATCTACTGCTTCCCCGCCTCGGGGTCTCCTTCCCGATTACGGAGCGTGGGATCATTCATTTTTCCTACGGACACTTTGCACAAATGCCAGGGCTGCGCAATCTGTATGTGAATCCGGAATTCGAATTTCCCAAGGGCAGTGTGCCAACCTTCGGCAATTCCAACTTGCGGCCCGAACGTACCGTACAGTACGAGATTGGAGTTCAGCAGCAGGTGGGCGGTCTGCTGGCGATCCATATCACGGGGTATTTCAAAAATATCCGTGACTATATGGCTCTGCAATTAGTGCGCCATTCCACGATTGCCGGAGAAGATCTTTACAACATTTATCTGAACCGCGCATATGCGAACGTAACCGGACTTACCGTTGCCCTGACGAAGCGTAGATCCCAGAACGGGTTTTTGTCTGCCACGCTGGATTACACGTTTCAGATTGCAGAAGGAAGTGATGATGACGCGAACCGGTTCTTCTTCAATCGTCTGTCCGGACGTGAGAATGAGTTGGAGGTGGTTCCCCTGACCTTTGATCAGCGGCATGTCATTTCATATACGGTGACACTGTCTCGTTCCCGAAGACTTGGACTGTCATTTAATGGCCAGTTTGCGACCGGATATCCCTATTCTCCCTTCATTCTGGATCAGAATGTGGACCTTCCGACACGCAGCGGCCGAAAACCGGCGAAGTTTAATATTGATGCACATCTGTTTAAGGAATTCAATCTGGGAGAGATCCCGATCCGTACCTTTGTGAAAGTATTTAACTTACTGGATCGTCTGAACGAAAACTTTGTCTTCAACGATACCGGGCGGGCAACGTATTCACTTTCAGGCCAGCGGAACGTTCATGCGACATGGGAACCGAATTATCATCTTCCCGGCATCAAAACACTGGAAGAATACAATACGCGTCCACACTGGTACTCCTCTCCGCGTCTTGTACGCGTGGGGTTAACGGTATCCTTTTGATGAATTGCCACTACAGATGTTTGTTTATTCTGGGCTTTGCACTAGGTGTAAGTCAGGTCTATGCACAGCAAAGCGGAACCGAGCGTTTGCGGGGCTGGGATCAGCATGAGGTCAATGCCTGGCTTACAGACATCGGCAGGATTCCCTTCCGGAAAGGAGCAAATCAGGACTGCGAAGAAGGACTGACCAACCGTCGGGATGCAATTCTGAACGGCAACCGGATCACCACGCAGATCTTCAATTTTGGGTCCATCTCCGCACCGGGCAATACGATAACGGATATTGTATGGAACGGGCTCGGCTATGGCTATGAGTTCGGACCGCTTGTGGCGGCAGAGATCATAGATACCTATCGGGAAGACGGGCGGCCCCGTGATCCCCAGAGTACGCCCTTGTATGATGATAACGGCAGGCCCGTTCTGGATGAGAATGGGAATCAGGTGTATGTGATGCGGATCGTGTCGGACGGCTTAGTATCCAATGGCGGGGAAATCTCCCCGGATGGATCTACATACTGGGGCTGGCAGCCGATATCCTGTGCGGAGCCCGTAGGCAGTTTCGGCGGTCTGCAGGTTGTGAACCCCCAATCCATCAAGATTCCCACGAATGACGACGAGGATAATGATCTGGACGGGAAGCCGGATTCCTGGCCGGATGACTGGTATAATGAGTCCGCAGAACGTTACCTGTGGCCTGGTGCGCTGCAGCAGGGAGCCTCCAATGCAGATAAGGAGACGCTCTACTTTATGAATGACTACAACAACAGTGAGTTCAGTTATTGGCCCTTTCCCAGTGACAGCACAAAGCGGGGGTTGGGGCTTGAAGTGGAAGTCCGTTTATATCAGTGGGCAAACCCTCTTGCCGAGGATGTCATCTTCCTGATCTACAAGATTACCAATAAGAGCGAGAAGGATCTTGAGAAAGTAATTTTTGGAATGTGGGGCGACCCGCATGTGGGCGGCCCGAATGACTGGCCGGATGACTGGGCTTTCTATGATGAAAAACTCAATATGGTTTTTGCCTGGGACGATGACGGCCGCAGTGATATCGCCGGTCGTGTACCGGGATACTTTGGATACAAATTCCTGGAAAGTCCGGGAGTTGACGATGATGGGATTGATAATGATGATGATGGTCTTGTAGACGAATCCTGGACGGATGGGATTGATAATGACGGGGACTGGGATCCGTCTCTGGATGATGTTGGGGTAGATGGGATTCCAGGAACAGGGGATGAAGGAGAGGGGGATGGTGTACCGACTGCGGGCGATCAGTTTGATATTACAAAGCCCGGCGAGCCCAATTTTGAATTCACGGACATTGACGAAAGTGATCAATTTGGACTGACATCTTTTGCATCGCCCCCTTTTGCAGGGAATCGCGTCAGCAACGATGATCGGGTATGGGGATTTGTGCAGCCAGGGCGGTTTGACGTTGTGCCGACTACGCCGGGGGACTATGTATTTCTCTACGGATCAGGGTCTTTTCGGCTTAAAGCCGGTGCAACCAAACGATTTTCTATTGCACTGATTGTTGGCCAAAATCGGCAGGACTTGCGGCTCAATGCAAACGTCGCCCAGCAGATCTATGATGTCGGATATGTCTTCGCAAAACCTCCACAGAAGCCGACACTCCGGGCAGTGCCGGGAGATAAGAAGGTGACCCTGTACTGGGATGATGTTGCAGAGGCATCGGTTGACCCGCTCACACGGGAAAATGATTTTGAAGGGTATGTGATCTATCGATCTACGGATCACGAATTCTCCGATCAGCAGACGATAACAGATATTAACGGGAGTAATTTTCTGTTCACTCCGCTCAAGACAACTCTCGGGGTAGATGCAAGATTTGACTTAGACAACGGACTGCGTGGCCCCAGTTCCATTCCATTCCCCGGACGGGGAGTCAACTATGATCTTGGAGATGATACGGGATTATTTCATACGTTTGTGGACTCCAATAATGTGGTGAACGGGCAGACCTATTATTACTCGGTTGCCGCATATGATCGTGGATATGCGGGGGATGCGGGGGATGCCTTTGCAACCGGAATTCCACCAAGCGAGACCAGCAAGACGATCACCTATGATCCGACAACGGATCGTTACATTTTTGACGTGAATACTATTTCTGTCATACCGGGGCCGCGGGTTGCCGGATATGTTCCTGCCTCCGCGCTGGACCCAGCCGGCTTAACGCACAGCAGGGGCCACGCCACCGGTTCTATCGTCATCAATGTGGTGGATGAACTGGCGGTCAGAGACAATCAGTCCTATCGGATTGAGTTCGATGAGACCGAAGCGGGCATTGCATATTCGGTGATCAATGAGGGGCCGGTCACGGCAGTAATCCGGGCAGCACCCGGAAAGAGTCAGACGACTCTGTACCGAAATATTATTGAGAGTTCAGTAGAACTTACGACTGAGAACGGCAGAAAACTGTCCAGAGATACTGATTTCAGTGTGAATGGCCGTCTGGGAACGATTGTGATTAATGAGAGCGCCGGGGTAGGCGCTGGAGAAGAGTTGACGGCATCCTTTCAGTATGCGCCAGTTTTTGAAAGCAGACATATGCAGAGCGAAGAAGCGAATATTGTGTTTGAAGGGCTTCATATTTTTGTACAGGAAGATCCGCTGGAGTTTGACTTGGAAGCCTCTGGATGGGCAGGTGGCGGCGTTGATATTCCCTACCAGTTTCAGCGGGCAAGCACCGGGCCCCGGCGCATGATCCAGCCCTTTGATTATGAGGTCAGGTTTGCAAATTCCCCGGTCGGGACTGGTTTTAATAATAATATCCCGATTCCGTTTGAGGTGGTGAATGTAACCCAGGCCAATCTTCCTATCCAGGTATTTGTTCCGGATGTCAATCGCAATGGGAAATGGGATGTGAGTGAGCGGATTGTGTTTCTTGAACAGATTGACGGCGTATTGACCGCGACATGGGAAGTGCGTATGGATGATATTGGCACAGTCCCGAAGGACGGGGATGTGCTTTTTGTCGCGACCCGAAAGCCATTTGCGGAGTCCGATCAGTACATGTTCCGTACCGTCGCCTCGGCGACCGATGAAACTCTGGCGGCGCAGGAGCTGCAGGATATTTATGTGGTTCCGAATCCCTACGTTGCAACGACCGTATTTGAACCGCGCAATCCAGCCTCCCGTACACAAAGGGGCATGCGGCGGCTTTATTTTGCGAATGTGCCGAAACAGTGCACCATACGTATCTATACTCTGGCAGGCGAACTGGTGGAGACACTGTACCATGACTCTACCCTGGATGACGGGAAAGTATTCTGGGATATGCGAACCAAGGACAATATGAATCTGGCGTACGGACTCTACATCTTCCATGTGGATAGCCCCGAAGGATCGTACATTGGAAAATTTGCTGTAATCAAGTAATGCCTCTATGAGAAAGCCGGTTTGGTTACTTATTGTGCTTTTCGGGGTGTCCGCCAATAATCCGGTTGTGGCGCAGGAGGATCCTGCTTCGCTTGAAGAAGGAACGATTACCCGTGTCGGAACGACGGCGGCGCAGTTTCTGAAATTGGGCGCAGGTGCCCGGGCCATCTCGTTTGGGGGTGCGTACGTGGCAGAAGCGAGTGACATGAGTGCGGTATACTGGAATCCTGCGGGATTTGCCCGGCTTTCCGGGAGTCACCTGCAGTTGAGCAATACGCAGTATCTGGCAGATATCAATTACAATTTTGTCGCGTTCGGAACGGCAGTGGAGCCCGTCGGGTCTATTGGCCTCTCCCTGCTGATGGTGGATAGTGGAGATATGGCGGTCCGTACAGAAATGCAGCCGGAGGGGACCGGCGAACAGTTCAATACGCTGAGTTTTGCACTTCAACTCACCTATGCTCGAAATCTCAGTGATCAGTTTTCGATTGGCGGAAGTTTAAAGTTTGTGCAGGAACGCATCTGGCACAGCAAGGCATCGGCCATCGCCTTTGATGTGGGAACCCTGTTTACCACACCATTTGAACGCCTTCGTCTGGGGGCAAGTATGTCAAACCTCGGTCCAAAAATGCGAATGGATGGGCGGGATATCCTGTTCAGTGAAGATCCGAGCCCGAATACGCAGGGAACCGCTGAAATCGTGAATGCACAGTATCGCATGGACGGATTTTCGATGCCTCTTATTTTTCGGGTGGGGGTAGCCTGGGATGCGATGGATACCGGAACCCACCGTATCCTCGTTACAACCGATGCGGCGCATCCGAATGATAATGCGGAATATGTGAATGCGGGAGCAGAGTATAGTTTTCGTGACCTCATTGCTTTCCGGGCGGGATACCGGAATCTGTTTGAGCCGGATACCGAACAGGGCTTGACCGCCGGCGGCAGCCTCATGGTTCGGATCCATCGTGATCTGGCAGCAAGATTTGATTATGCGTATGCTGATTTTGGCCGCCTGACCCAAACCCACTGGTTTACCTTCAACCTCTCCTTTTAGGATTAATGAGGTCATGGTTTCTTGGTCTTTTTTTGTTGTTCTCTTTCACAGCAACCACCCGGGCACAGCTTCTGCATGATGTGATTCACGCCGAGGTTGCGCTTTTGGCATCTGCGACGATTTCTGCGGGCAAGACCTCCACCGTGAGCGTGATCAGTGAGGATCTTGCTATCGAATTTACCGGCATTGCACTACAGGGCTTTTCGGCGAGTGATTTCCTGTCGGGTTCTATTCGGTTTTTTGAGCAGGAAGTCTGGGGCAAATGGCAGTCGCTTTATATTGTCCGCAGTGCGACGGATGATGCATTTCTGGCGGCATATCGAGGGGAGAAGGTGCTTGAGGCGTTAAGGTTTGAGCTTCGCTTTGAAGTGGATTCCTCCGATAAACTGCACCTGTTGAGTGCAGGTGTCTTTGATCATCGCCTGGATGATGAGTACGAAGTCGGTCAGTCATTCCGGGATGTTGGCGGAAAAGAGGATTTTGTGATTCGTGCCCCTCGCATTCGCCGACGGACGGAATGGGGCGCACAGCCCTTCCGGGGTACCCCGATACCATTGAACCGGCCAAGCTATGATTATATGACCCTGCACCATACTGCAGGGTTTGCAGCAACGACACTGGCAGAGGGGTTGGAGCAGGTCCGCCGGATCCAGGACTTTCATCAGAACGGCCGGGGCTGGAGTGATATTGGATATCAGTTTTTGATGGATCAGGAAGGACGCCTGTATCAGGGGCGTCCGTTTTTGAATGAGTCAGCTCCTTTTGATCAGGGACCGCGTTTGGTACAAGGCGCCCATGCCGGAGGGGCCAACACAGGGAATATTGGAATTTCCCTGATGGGATGTTATCATCCTCCAGAGGGTGCGAGATGCCGGAATGCAATGACCCTTCCGGCCATTGACTCGCTGGTGGTGACGTTTGGGTTTATGTCGGAGCGTTATGATGTATCTCCAGAGGACATGCGGGGGCATCGTGATTTTGGCAGTACATCATGCCCGGGAGATAATAACTATCGGATGCTTTCAGATTTTATGTCGAAGGTGGAAGATCTGCTTTTGACAGGCAACAATCTATTGGGAGGCGGAACCATCATCGCCCGGCTGAATCAGTCGGGCGTTGTCGGACTCAAATGGGAATTTACCGCAGATTTCGGCATTGACGAATTCGTCGTGCAGCGGCGTGAAAAAGATGAAAGTACGGTGGAAATTACCCGGGGGGAGGGGGCGGTCGACGGAAATACGATTGATGTTCCCAGTGTGGGGCGGCACGTTTATGAACTCGTTGCCCTAAACCGCGGTGGTCAGCGGCAGCGGCTGGCAATCGCAGAAATTTCTGTGGAGCCTGAACTTGCAAGTGTTCTGGCGCAGTCTTTCCCGAATCCAACCTCCAGTGAGACCACGATCAGATATTTTCTTGCAGGCGAATCAGGGGTCGTTTCGATAGAGGTCTTTGACCTTGCAGGCAGAATGGTGCTGGCCGGTGAACGTCAGCACAGGGAGTCCGGGGAGTGGTATGTTACGACCCTGGATGCCTCCACCTTATCGGATGGCGTTTATCTGTACCGGATCCTGGTGGACGGATTTGCTGCGACGGTTTTCAGGGAGACGAAGCCGCTGATTGTCCTTCGGTAGTTCCGTAAACCCGTCGGACCCGCGCACGGTAGTCATCAAAGCACGCATCAAATCGGGCTGCAGATGCCTCGCTGCCGATATGGTAACTGCTCGTCAGAACAATCGGCGGCATCCCAAGGTCGGTGAGTTTTTCGGCAACTAGGCATTTGAGGCTGTTCACCAGGAGCGCCACCCCAACGGTAGATCCTGGTCCGATGAGGTCCGGATGTCCCGCTACACGAACCATGGCATCTCCTGCAGGCACGCAATTATCGAGAATAACATCTGCCAGATCCGTGAGACGTTTTCCACTGCTGTGCCGAGAACAGGATGCATTGCAGTGCGCTTCGGAGACGACCGCAATGAGGGGCAGATTTCGGGCTTTGGCTTCTAGTGCCACCTCGACGACAACCTCGTTGACACCGCTGTTGGAGAACACGATAAAACTGTCGGGGGGTGCAAGGATGAAGTTACGAAGGATGGTTTTTCCGAGGCCTTCCACTCGTTCAAGAAAAATCGCCTGACGTTGGCCATTGGCTCCGACCACCTGATTATGATAGGTGAGAGAGAGTTCCACAATGGGATGAAATCCTGGAAAACTGCCATAGCGGGGAAATACTTCCTCCACCCCCATACGCGAATGACCGGATCCAAAGAGATGCACCAGGCCACCTTCAGCAATGCTCTGTGCGCAGATAGCCGATGCTTTTTCCAATGCATCCATTTGGGTGTTGCGGATTCGTTCCAGTACACCGCTGGCTTCATTCAGGTAGGCTTGGGCAGGATTCATTTTGATTGTATCTTAAATGGTACTTCGACTGCAATTCAATGGTGCTCAAAATGAGCCGGATACTGTAAATTACGAAGAACGGGGGATACAGATAAATTCCCTCAAAGTTAGCCCAATTGTAAATGTGTATGGATACGACTGATATTTCAAATACCCCCTACTGCTACGACGTTACAATGCAGCAGGATCTTAAAAACCTTGCGGATCGCGTGCAGGTCATGCGAAAGCAGGGGAGTCTTTCTCCAGAGGTCCTCTATCGGATTCGGAAATACTTTCGAATCAAAACCATTTACCATTCCAACGCCATTGAGGGGAATATACTCGATGTCGGCGAGACCCGTGCCGTGGTTGAGGCTGGACTCACGATCACCGGTATCCCACTCAAAGATCAGGCAGAAGCTCGGAATCTATCTCATGCTTTGGATTTTTTTGAAGAAATTGCACAAAGCAGTGCAGAACCGATTACTGCAACGGATATCCGTCAAATTCACGGACTCGTGTTACAGGGTTTGTCCGATCAGGCAGGTAGATATCGATCAGTACCTGTAGAGATTAGTGGTTCTGCCTATAAGCCACCTGGACACGAATCTGTTCCGGCACACATGGAGGAGTTTGGATCTTGGTTAGCGACCGTCAGCATGCCGAATGAGCAAGAATTTGCAAGTACATCAGGTTTGATCGCGGCTGCCGCCGCTCATACATGGTTTGTTACCATTCATCCCTTTATTGATGGTAATGGCCGTGTGGCACGGCTATTATTGAATCTATTGCTTATGCGATATGGTTATCCAATTGCAATCATATCCAAGGAGGATCGTATCCGGTATTATGATGCACTTGAAGAGTCTCAGGCCTCTAATTTAACACCCTTCATTGTACTTGTTGCTGAATGTATTGGAGAGAGCCTTGAGGAGTATGAGTTGGCCGCGAAGGAACAAGAGGAACATAGTGAATGGGCGCGAAGGATCGGAGAAAAATTTTCCCAGCCCGCACGTTTAAGAGCACAGAACGAGTACGAGGTCTGGAAAAATGCAATGGAACTATTGAAGAGTCACCTTCGGCAAACAGTCAGTGCAGTCAACGAAGGAGCGTACGAATATGAGTTGCGCTTCAAAGATTTTGGGAACCTTGAATTCGAAAAGTATTCTGCACTACGCATCAATGAATCTGCCAAACGAACTTGGTTTCTACGAATTGATTTCCTGAAAGGTGATGTCACGGCGAGGTATCTGTTTTTCTTTGGAAGTGCAAGGAAACAGATGCAAGAGCGGTGCTTGGTGACACTTCATATTGCGCGGGAAGAACCAATGAATTCATATCATTATGAACCGATAGAATATATGAGGGCTGAACATTTACCGAGTACAGTGGAGATTGGCTACGAAATCAAGAAGGAGCGTTTTGTCATTCGGCCGCGGAATGGGCGTCCGCGAATGAGTAGCGTCGAAGAATTTGGGAGGCAGTTTTTTGAACGTGTAATCGACGGTTTAACGAAGACTTGATCAAAATGACACAAAAATACAATGTAACAATGCTGGGAACCGGCCTGATCAGCCTGTTCTATACAATGACACTTCACGGGCAGCGGGGGCGTGACCGTGTCTGTTGCGTGTATTCGCGCGACGCGGACCGTGCTGAGAAGTTTGCCGAAAAATGGGAGATTGAGTATGCCGTAACGGATATGGCCAAAGCGATTCAGCATCCATCCAGTGATGTTGTCGTGATCGGCCTGCCGAATCACCTGCATGAGAAAGCGATCCGGCTCTGCGCAGAGGCAAATAAGGCAGTGCTCTGCACCAAACCCCTGGCGCGTACTGCCGCAGAGGCACAGCGCATCCTGGATATCGTGGAGTCAAGCGGGATCTTTGCGGGATATCTGGAGGATCTTGTCTATACACCCAAAACACTCAAAGCACTGGCATCGGTCCGAAGTGGTGCACTAGGGAAAATACTCTGGACACGCTCACGTGAGACCCATAGTGGGCCGCACAGCAGCTGGTTCTGGGATGTGGAGCAGGCTGGCGGTGGAGCAATTATTGATCTGGGCTGTCACTGCATCGAGATTATTCGCAGTTTTATCGGGAAAGATATTCGCCCCGTCGAGGTGAGCTGCTGGGCCGATACCCTCGTACATCCCATTAAGGCGGAAGATAACGGTATTGCGATGATTCGCTTTGAGAATGGCGCGGTCGGACAGTTTGAGGTGAGTTGGTCATTTCGAGGGGGAATGGATCTGCGGGATGAGGTCGCCGGAACAGAGGGGACAATCTGGCTTAATCATTTTCTGCGAACCGGCTTCGAAATGTTCTCCAGCGGCGCAGGGGGCTATGTGGCAGAGAAAACAGAGCAGGAATCCGGGTGGTTATTCCCGGTGGGGGATGAAGTACATGAACTGGGCTATACGGACATGTTCACCGACATGTTTGATGCCATGGACGAAGGGCGTGATCCAGTGGAGACCTTTTATGACGGGTACGTCGTGAATGCGGTTATTGATGCATGTTACCGTTCTGCGAAGTCCAAAAAATGGGAACCGATCGAATTGAAGGACTGGCGTGGGCGTACGAACGTTGCACGGATCCAGGGGCTCAAAGAGACGGTGGATGGACTGGAACTGGTCAAACGGGAGCGCCTGCCGGATGGCAAGGTGAAATTGATTCTGAAAGATCCCGCTTCCGGGGAAGTCACACAGCGATTCGTAGATGAAACTGATTAAGCCGGTACAGAAAGACGAGGTGCTTCTGGCCGATATTCTTAATCGCACCGAAGGGGAATGGCACTGGCGCATCTGGTGGCTTGGCCAGAGCGGATTTTTGATCAAGTGGGAGGATCAGTACTGCCTGCTGGATCCGTACCTGTCAGATTCGCTGACCAAAAAATACGCCAACACGGATAAGCCGCATATTCGTATGACGGAACGGGTTCTCGCCCCGGAATTCCTTGATTTTGTAAATGTCGTCACCTCCAGTCACAACCATACCGATCACCTGGATGGGGAGACACTCAGGCCGCTCATACAGGCGAATCCGAATTTAGCGATGATTATTCCGGAGGCAAATCGTACATTCGTTGCGAATCGGCTGCAATGTGATCCCGGCTGGCCGATAGGGATGACGGATGGCTTGCGATGTAAGGTGGGAGAATTTGAGTTTATTGGGATCCCCGCTGCTCATGAGAATTTGGAGACGGATGAACTTGGACAGCATCGGTTCATGGGATATATCATTTCGTTTGGAGACTGGAACGTCTATCACAGTGGAGATACAATGCTCTATGACGGCATCATTGAGCGCGTCAAGCCGTGGAAGATAGATGTCGCAATATTACCCATTAACGGGCATGATCCCTGCCGCAGGGTTGCAGGCAATATGACGGGGAGGGAGGCAGCACAGTTCGCAAAGGATATTGAAGCGCAGCTTGTAATTCCATGTCATTACGACATGTTTACCTTTAATACGGCTTCCCCGGATGCATTCATTCGTACGTGCACTGTGTTAGATCAGTGCTATGAGGTGATGCAAAATGGTGAATGTCTATCCATGATATCCTC
Source organism: Rhodothermales bacterium (assembly GCA_022820435.1). Classification (GTDB taxonomy): domain Bacteria; phylum Bacteroidota; class Rhodothermia; order Rhodothermales; family Bin80; genus Bin80. Next base: position 4,656 of record JAJEFL010000158.1, on the reverse strand, counting down.
ATAAGTACTATCGGGCAACAAGAATACCGTCTCTCGATATCTGGAAAATTCCTGGAGGAGAAGGATACATCTTGCTTACAGCACGGAGGAACTGCTGTGTCAGCAAAATTTGATGTAAGGTGATCGAATGGTTAATGTGAATATTGAAGCAGAATGGAAAATGCACTCAGGTATGCAGGATCACTTTAATCCAATCTGGTTCCGACTGCTCGTGTAGTCGGGCAAAGGCATACGGGCCGTCTTCGAGCGGCAGGGTCGCACTGATCAGCGGGGATGGATCCAGTTTTTTTCGGGCGACAAGGTCAATGATTTTATCGTACTCCCCCGCATTGGCGTATGTGCCGGCCAACGTCAATTCCTTTGCAACCACGCGTTGAATGTCAACTTGTGGGGTTTGGGCGGTATTTCCCACAAGCACAACGCGGCCACCTGATTTTGTATGGTAAATGGCTTCTGCAACAGTTGAAGCAGCACCTACGGCCTCAAAAGTGATGTCTGCATCCAGGATTTGTCCAGATTCATCAGGGTCAAGTACCTGGTCAGCGCCCAGTTGCAGGGCCACATTCTTTCGGTTCTCGTGGGGCTCAATGACGATCAGTTCAGTTGTTTTTTTGTAATTGTACAGCGAGGAGGATGCTCAGTCCGATCATCCCGGCACCAACAATCAGCACCCTGCTGTTTTGAATGGTGCCGCCTCTCTGAACGGCATGCAGTCCAACCGCAAGTGGCTCAAACAGGGCGGCAACGTTGAGGGGCAATCCGGCGGGAATCCGCCTGAGCACATGGGCGGGCACACAGACAAAATCTGCCATGGCACCATCACGCCGAAACCGTAGCGTACTTACACCGAATACGGTGCGTTCAGGACAGCGGTTTATTCGGCCGGAGGCACAGTCGGGGCATCGGTTGCATCCAATCGTAGAGTCAAAGCAAACCTCTTCGCCGGCAGAAAATCCATTTGAAGATTTTGCAACTCGGCCAGCGGCTTCATGTCCCATAATGAGCGGGGGGAGGCGGCGGCCGGTCATGCCCGTGTATCCGTGTACATCAGACCCGCAAATCCCAACCGAGTCTACCTGTACAATCACCTCGTGAGGCAGTGGCTTTGGATCCGGTACACGTTGCAGGCCGATATGAAACGCCCCGATGTAGACAAGTGCACGCATAGTTCAGATTATGGATCTACGTTCGTAATACACGGTGAGGGGGGAGGATATCGCAGAAATCGGTTATCTCCGTCTGGAATAGTGGGCATAGATCCGTTTTATCATAGCGTGAGCATCGCACTTATGAATGGCGTGCGCGGGCAACTTGGCGTGCCTCGCCAAGCCCATCAATCCCCAATTCAATAATGTCGCCAGACTTCAGATATCTCGGTGGACTCATTCCTAGACCAACGCCTGCAGGTGTACCTGTAGAAATTACATCTCCCGGCAGAAGTGTCATGAATTGGCTAGTATAACTGATGACCTCCCATACGTCAAAAATGAAATCGGAAGTCGTGCTGTTTTGCAGCATCATTCCGTTGACCGACAGCCATAGTTTCAGGTCATTGGGGTCGGGTATTTCATCGGCGGTTGCAAGGAATGGTCCGAGGGGGGCGAAGGTATCGTAGCTCTTCCCCTTAACCCATTGTCCGCCACGTTCTAACTGGCTTTCACGCTCGCTGTAGTCGTTGTGCAGCACATAGCCTGCAATGGAATCGGGGGCATCTTCGGGAGTGACGCAGCGGGTGCGTTTTGCAATGACTACGGCTAATTCAACTTCCCAGTCGGTCTTCTCACCGGGGATAATGAGATCATCATAAGGGCCGCAGATAGCGGAACTGGCCTTAAAAAACAGGACCGGTTCAGGAGGGGGCTTCATCCCGCTCTCCTTGGCGTGCAGCGCATAATTCAGTCCCACGCAAACGATCTTCGATGGACGCGCAATGGGAGGCCCCATCCGCGCATTAGGATCTGATTCATCCTTCAATACACCGGTGTCGATCCATGCCTGCAATTTTGCAAGCCCGCCCTGTTCGAAAAAATGTTCATTGTAGTCATCGGTGACGAGGCTAGCATCAATACGCCGGCCGTCATTCAGAAGCAGTCCGGGTTTTTCCTGGCCGTCAGGGCCAATACGAATGAGTTTCACGGTACAGTAGTCTTAGGGTTGTAAGGTAAAGGCACCGCCGTCCATGGGGAGGGAGGCACCGGTCAGAAATGCACTTTCATCCTATGCAAGATAACAGATCAGTGCGGCAACTTCTTCAGGTGTAGCCATGCGTCCCAGGGGCTGGGCCCTGGATAGTTGGCTGAACATTTCATTTTGGGCATCGGGATAGTGTTTCTCAAGATAGGCATCCACAAACGGAGTATGTACGCGTGCAGGAGCAACACTATTACAGCGGATCCCGTCTTCCAGATAGTCTACCGCAATGCTGCGGGTCATGGCGGCGACAGCACCTTTGCTTGCAGAGTATGCAAACCGGTCAGGGATCCCGACGGTGGATACAATGGAGGGAAGATTGATAATACTTCCCCCGCCTGATTTTTTCAAGTGGGCTAAAGCGGCACGCGTACAGAAGTATACGCTCCGAACGTTGATCGTATACATGCGGTCCAGATCCTCCTCCGTGGTCGCATCAAGTTTGCCAATGTAACCTGCACCGGCATTGTTTACGAGGATATCCAACCTGTCGTGATTACGTGCGATCTCATCTATGGTGTGCGTTACAGCATCCGGGGCCGTAACATCATAGTTGTGCGCCTGACCGCAGGCACCGATTATGCCGGCAACTCTGAGCGCGTTTGGCATATCAATATCAAGCAGGTACACCATTGGTATCCGTACGGAAATCGTGTTTTCTGCCGGTTTTTCCACCGATGTTCGCCTGCTTCATGATGCCACATGGAAATTATTGCGGCGTTCGCACAAAGCCTGGAAGGTCCTGGAGTTGCGGCAGGTCTGCAGTCTGAAGGGATGGCGACAACTCGCTCATCTGAGGAAATCCTTGTATGCGGCCTATCTGGTGGTAAGCACGACAAGGAAGTGCAGAACCAATCCGGAGGCGGTTCTATCGTATCTGGATCTCTGCATGCTCCGCATCAATAAGTGTCTCACGCAGTTGGAAGTGATCCAGAAGCGGTTTCCCGACTCGGAGTGGGTGCAGGAACTTCAAATCCTCTCCGAACAGGCCCTGAAACTTCACGATCAGGTTCGTCGACGTTTAGTGGAAGGCGAGGATATTCCGAATGAGGAGAAGATTTATTCGTTACACGCCCCGCATACGCGCTGGATCCGCAAAGGGAAGTCTCGTCCGAAGGAGGTGGAATTGGGAGTTCCGGTAACGATTTGTCAGAGTCCGCTCGGTCTGATTTTGTGGTGGAAGATTATGTGGACGGAGGTGGATGTGGCCATCACCGAGGAGGTGGTACGGAAAATCCTGGACAGCTATCCGACGATCCATACGCTCAGTTTTGATCGTGGCTTCTCTTCGAAGGAGAATCTGGAAGCGATCCAGTCCCTGTTGCCGCATCCGATCCTTCCGAAGAAGGGCCGTCTCAACAAGGCGGACCGGGAGCGCCAGTCCACGCCGGAATTCAAGAAAGCACGCAAGCAACATGTTCTGATTGAATCCCGGATTAACTGTCTGGAGCATCATGGCGGCGACCGGGTTCGCACCAAAGGCGGCAAGGATGGATTTGCACGAACCGTTGCCGCAAGTATTGTTGCGACCAATCTGTGTCAGATTGGAAGGTTCCTGATGGCACAGGATCGGGAACAGTTGCGGAAGGCAGCGTAAGCAACTCCCCCCGCATTCTTAAAATGCAGATCGGGCTCCATTGACCGGAGGGCCCGAGGTGTGTCCAATTGTAGTGAAAATGGGCGTACCGTCCCTCTTTCCTGCTCTTGATGAGGCTAAATATCCCGATTTTTAGACTCGCCAACCCACGCTGGACCGCAAATCGACAAAAATCATCGGAAAATTGAACCCGAAATCTGCCCCGGAAAATTCGTTCGTGAAAAAACACGTAGTTTTCAGCCTGACACTAGATAGGATCCGTCTTATTTTGAAGTTACTGATAGTAAGGTTAGCTTACGGATCAAGGAATTCCCTGATCGTAAATATACGTGGGCAGGATTACAAGTTGTTTGACAATTTGGTCGGATACATATCTGTGATACGAACAAGGCCAGCGATTTCCAGAGCGATTAATCGGTCGGAAGCAGTGTATCCAAAGATGCCGCTATGGGATGGATCATTTTTCCCTGGAAGGTGTTCGACTCTTACAGGATAGAGCCCTAGTTTGGATATCAGATCTTTCACTTCTCCAACCCTCAATACAGCAAGTCTGCCGTTGGGTTTAATCGTATAGTTCTTGTCGCGAAAAGCTTTGCGAACGAAATCTATTCTTTGGGGGAAGTCTGATGTTTCGAAAAACTCAAGCCAATTTACAGAGAGATATTCTTCCTTATATCTTAGCTTAAATGCACTCGCCAGAGGCAGCCCATTGTCATCAACTGACATTGGGGCTGGCGAAAAAACAACTTATCCTCTAAATTTTCCATTACGACACCAGAATTATGCGATTTGTTTGCGGTTTGATGGAGTAGTTCCATTGGGGTATGGTTTGATGGGACTGCAGATTCAGGTTTGCCATCTCGGCATCG
>JAJEFL010000088.1:0-5652 GCA_022820435.1 Rhodothermales bacterium | reverse complement strand
TCACTTTCGTTCGACTCTACGATGAACACCTGACAGGTTCCTACACCTGCCTTTTCCCGACACGCTCACCACGACACCTCTTAAATGTCGCAGCTGTGGGTGGTTTACAACCCCCGCCTGCACAGCGGTTGTGGAGGGCCTGCCTCCATCCCTTGTACAGTTTCATACATTGTGGCTAAGTCATTGCCTTACCTCCATGTATTTTGTTCGTGGCACACTACATCAGTCAGTATGCATGAAACATGACCTGCGATGTCACGGAGTCTATCGCCTGTTCATGGAAGCCGAAAGAGTTCTCCGTGCTCTTTCAGCAGGGGGTGATTCCAGAGTGTTTAACGACAATTTGAACGATACCTATGTGAAGATTATGATTATGGAGAAGCGATTGGCACAGTTGGAGGATCCACGAAATTCCCTTGCGGTAGTCAATTCATGGAATGGATGAACCCGCGCTTTTAGATGGTGGCAATTCCGTACGACCCCGAAATCATGCATTATAGTCCTCTTTTGAGCCAAACATGCGAATACCAGATTGATGAGCCGTAGAAGCCGCCAGATCGCTTCTCCATAGGTCAAACTAAAATCATGATGTAACGTTAACGCAACATAGCGCCCATTTAGGCTCACCGGATGAGTGTCCTACTATACCAGAGTATACATCGAATCATGCTCAATACCATATCCGAATGCACGAAGAAGCCGGGTGGTTACGTTCGGGCAAGCGGCCTCCCAGTCCTGGGATTGTTTTGGCCACCGTTCCCCTTTGGAGGACATCCATCTGGCGGTCACCGAATTGCGTTAGAATAGGAGTGATCACATGAGGTTTACGCACTACAACCTCGGTCATGTTGCCGCTGGTACCGTCGCAGAGGTGACGCTTCGTGGAAGTGCCGCGAATGTGCGGCTGATGGACCAGTCGAATTTCAACAACTACAAGGCTGGCCGCAGACACCATTACCATGGAGGGTTGGCCAAGACATCTCCGTTCCGCCTGCGAGTGCCCCGTTCCGGGACATGGCATGTCACCGTGGACATGCAGGGGCTGCGCGGCAAGGTCCGATCCAGTATCCGGGTCATTCCTGCGGAGGCGTTGAAGCCGTTGCCCACGATCAATCAAGGATCGCTTCGCGACCTCCCCTCCCTGATCCGGAATGTCACGCATGAGGAAGTTCCAGGAATCGATACGGCAGACGAGCGGGTATTCGACGTATTCATCTGTCACACGTCGGAAGACAAGAAGGAGGTCGTGCGGCCCCTTGCCATCGCTCTGCGCGATGCCGGGCTGAGTGTCTGGTACGACGAGTTCGAGCTTCGTATAGGCGATAGCCTGCGGCGTAAGATCGACAAGGGGTTGGCGAACAGCCGGTTCGGAGCGGTGGTGCTTTCCCAGGCCTTCTTTGGACGCGGCTGGCCAGAATACGAACTCGATGGCCTAGTTACCCGGGCGGTGGCGGGAGAGCAGGTCCTGCTACCGGTCTGGCACGATGTCACCAAGCGCCAAGTCATGGGCTACTCGTCGTCTCTGGCCGACCGTGTGGCTCGCAGCACCGCAACGCATACGGTGGAAGAGATTGCTGCTGAGATTGTCGATTTGATCCGTAATCCGCCCGATGACTAAGAAGCGACGCGAGTGCAATTGGAGGGCTGATGCGCACAGGCGTGTTGCAGGCCTTGTCGTCTTCGAGAAAATCGGCTAGAACCGGAATCGGATATCGGCAAAAAGGACTCTGGCAATGGCGAGCTTGAAAACTATGGGCTGGCGAAAAGTTATCGTATTCTTAGACATTCTTTATTTGTCTCTACCGTCTTTGGCCTCTCACGAGGAATTCAACGAGCTTTCGCACGAGACACTGTCCATATCGTAACCTCATTTCCTATAATCCCCTCCCTATATCTACCGTTTGATGCCCTGATTTGGATTATGTTTTTTTATGTAAAAGGTTCTATCGGCATTTGTATGAAAATGTTTAAATTCCGGTTCCACCAACCCAAGATAATTTGATGGCAAGTAAGATCACAATCACGGATTCATTCATTCATTCATTCGTTACAGTTTAGGATTAGATGACGGCTGGAAGGTTGACCGTCTGACCTTTGATAGGGAGAGGATGCGAATTGATGTATACGTATCTCATTCAGGCAGTTCACTGATTTGTCCAGAGACGGGGGAGTCGGGGGACGCTGTATGATCACCGCAAAAATCTGATCATAGAGGCTACGATCTACTCGCCGGAGCGAACGCCCCCATCCCCCACGAATCATTGATGTCGTGGCATGGACATGTGGTGTTTGCAAGAACAGCTTCCACGCAGTCACCGTAACCTTGTCCATCAGACACTGAAGCTTTGGAAGCGGGTTGTTTTCAAGGCGATTCGGATATATAGGAACCGACATGTCCATATTAAACCATCCACGGGAATTTGTATGTCTGGGTGCAAAGGCCAACTTTGAACAGGGTAACCAGATCCGGTTCATGGCAGGGGTAGCAGGTTTACGCTGAAGCCGCAACGGTAGAGGAACCATGACGGAATCACAGGGAAATCCGGAATATCATCGCCCCGGCCAAGGGAAAACCCCGGCAGCGTTCGGATTTCAGCAAGGGCTTTGGGAGTGCCGTTCGGGTTCGCCACAGGATGCCTCGCCATGGTGATTGGGATTCTGATCCTTTTCGGCAGCATGGTGTAGGGGCAGGAAACGTTTCTGCCTAATCTCAGACATTCCGTATGTTCGAGGTCGGTGCGGAGTGGAAGGATCAATTCCACTGAGAATGGAGAGACCCAGACTCCACCGGGAAGATACGTGTCACGCAACTGGTGGAGAACAAGTTTATTCGGGCGGATACGAAGTGATCATTTCGGGAGTTTTAACTGTTGATTGCAATCCGCACGAAAAAATCACTTTAAGATACCGCCCCATCCTGAGGCAGCTCGGATGGAAATCGGCTTCAATCACTGAAGAGTGCCCGCCAAACTCTACGGCATAAAACGTACCAACATCCATTTTTGAACCACGCAAACTGAGTCCTTGATGGTCATGTGATATCACAGAAATTCAGGAATTGCCGGAGATTCTATGGGGATGGAGGACAGATAATCAGTATCCGCAAATCTCCCAAGGTGTGCGTCTTCAGATGTACAAATTTGATTACCACAGTTTTTGTTTCAGTTGATATGAACCTTATCAAAGTAGGTCGGTTAGACGAGATGTCGCGTGATTCAACTATACCAATGCTCAATCAACCTCAACAATCAATGATGGACATTATTGACTCCGAACTCAATAGCCGCAGTCATATGTACAAGTCATTATTCCCCAGATACAAAGAACAGCCATCCAATGAGGTCTTTGCTCGTTTCATTTTTCGAGAGAAACATTGGGATGAGCCATTCAGAGATCTTGCAGAACTCGCTAAGGATGAAGACTGGAATTTTCGCAATTCCAAGACAAAAGGTGGAAGCAAATTTCCAATCCTAAGATCGTATTTAAACTATACATTTATTCGTCTTCAAGATGAAAGAAAAATTGTCCTTTCAAAATGTGAAAATTGGGCTTGTTTCAATACGGGCCTCCAGACTGATAATGATCATGACATATACGCGATCTTTAAACGTAATAAAAGCGTAGAAGAAAAAAAAGGGATGAATTGGAATTTCCAGGGCTACTCTGATGATTATGATGGTGGAAAGGAACTAACACGCTTTCGGCAGCCTGAACTCCCCCCAATTGCCACATATATCACTGATGCGAGGGATCTTGTATTTGACACGAACTGTAAAATTGTTGTTAATTATAAACATCTTCTTGAGGATAATCGTGACCGTTTGCCTGACATACTGAAAAAAATGCCTGACCTTACAATCAGAGCTATCATTGAAGGTCAAAAAACTCAACTAGAAGGGAAAGTTCTTCGAAATTATAAACTTGCTATACCTCATTGGTATCGTAATCGAATTCAGTTACTGCTCCCGCTTCAGGTGGAGAGTAAATCTGGTGCTGATTTAGCTCTCGTTGCAGAGAAAGATCCGCATGCACCGCTTTATAGAATTAGAACAGTATTGACTATAGACATGGCGTACAACAATGCCCGCTTGATAGCCCGACCTGATCGTGACTGGCTTAATCCGTAAATTTTTACAGAAATGGCTCATTCAAAACCCAATAATACTGGTTGTGGAGTCACAGTAAACTGATTAAATTCTTTCGATAGCGGAGAAAATTTCCAAGAACCTAGACAAAATCCTGCAATGAAAATGGTCTAAACTTCATCCTACGCGTGACGATTATCGTCCCCGGCGGAATAGCGGAGGAGCTATGAAAAAATCCCATGAATCTCGAAAAAGTTCGGTCAAAGATTGGATAATTCAGAACTTTGATCTGTCAGCCGAGGGTTTGAATGTGTGTGATATTTTTCGAAGCCGCATTAGGCTCCAATATCATCATGAATATCAGCGCATCATCACACTCATCTATTTCCGAAATATCGGGAGAGGCGGGGTCAGTGAAGAGTTCAATCTTCATGATCATCTTTTAGATTTTGCTGATTATTGTACTCTTTAGATTTTTCAATTTTCCGTGGAAATAGCGGGGAAACCTGTAACCGGTTACATCACACCTGCATTGTCTCAATAAAAATTCCAACGGATGCTGCACAATTAGGCAATTTAATGAACGGGAATACCACATCACAGTCGGATCAGCAGTTCAACTTATCTGATTCAGGCACCAAACCTCTAAGCCGTCCCAGGAAAGTCGGTAGTGCGGAAATATCCTATCAGAAGGCGCGGAGTATCCTTACGCGTACATCAGGGTTTCTGGACAAATATGATTACAGTCTGAATCCCTATTCAGGTTGCTCATTTGGATGCACATACTGCTATGCCGCGTTTTTTGCCACCACTCAGGAAGAGCGGGATAATTGGGGTCACTGGGTAAAGGTCAAAGAAAACGCGGTTCAGGTGCTACGCCGATGTAAGCCGGGTCGTCTGGATGGGGCACGAATTTATATGAGCAGTGTCACAGATCCGTACCAGCCGATTGAACGGAAATTAAAACTAACCCGGAGACTGCTGCAAACCCTATCCGACCACCACAAGCCAAAATTGGTCGTGCAGACCAGAAGTCTGGATTTGGTACGTGATATAGAACTGTTCCACAGAATCACAGAGAGGGGAGGACAGGTTCAGGTGTCTAGCGACATTAACTTTATTCTAGGCGGACACTTAAAAGTTTCAATCTAGGAGGGGCGCGGGCAACGAGGCGGAGCAGCGAGCTGCGAAGCCGAGTTGCCCGCGCCCAAAGTCGTTTTTTCCTGGACTCCATCTTCCTGGTGACCTGGCCACCAAGGTGCACGAGACAGGAATGACTCATCCGTGAGAGTCGGGAGAATTTCATCAAAGTGAAACGGGGTTCGTGTCTTCCTGGAGGGCCACCTGGCGACGCTGTGCAGCTTCCAGCCGGTAACTGGGAAGATTGAGTTCCAGAACCACGCAGTGATGTACCAGTCGGTCGACTGCGGCCGCGGTGGTCATGGGATCGTGAAAGATCGGCTCCCACTGCGAGAATGGCAGATGACTGGAGATCAAGACGCTGCCGCGTTCGTAGCGCTCGGCCAGCAACTGGAATAAGACCTGCGTCTCTTCGCGGTTATGCTGA
>JAJEFL010000189.1:0-17334 GCA_022820435.1 Rhodothermales bacterium | reverse complement strand
GGGATACGGGCAAAGTTATCCACCAACCAGTCGTGCATAGAGGGGATCGGAACCACATACCAGTTCTTCCGCTCGTCCAGTATCCCCTTATGCAGGGCAAGCGTGAAGATATTCTCGGCCGTATCATGATCATAGTCCATGCGCAGGGAGGCCATAATATCCATCTTCGCAACACTCGTACCGGATGGAACATGTGCGATCACTCTTGCGATGCAGTGAAGTTGCTCTCCAGGAATACCCCGAGTCCGCGCTTTGTAAAACTCAATCCGCCCTTTCCTCCCTTCCTCCAATGCAGTTTTCAGCCCCTCTGAAGTTAACTCCCCCCCGGTCAACTTCAACTGCCTCAAGGCAGGCCACACATACGCCATGATGTGCTGCGGCCAGCCATGCGTCTCATGTGCAATCGCATGAATCCAGGGGGCCGGATCTCCCTTTGCCCCGCCCTCTTCCAGGAGCCAGTCCTGAATGACCGCCCGCCTTGCCCCTTCGCTCAGCGGTTCCAGGTTGATGTCACATCCTGGATCAAATCTTGATATATCCAGATCCACAAAGGCCTGTCTGGTTGCGCCCAGCCCCGATGCCAGCAGGATCACAGGCCTGCCTGCCCCGCCCGCGTGGATTACCTTTAACATGTCCGCCACCTGCATGAACCGCTCCCTCTCATGTTCGTGCGTAATGCGTACCAGACGCTGCGCCTCATCCAGTAGAAGGAGTAGCGGCCCCTTTCCCTTCTTGATCACATCAATAGGGGTTTTCGCTCCGCGTCCTGCGATCAACTCCGCCTTGAGTACACCTATGTCTATGTTTACCGCCCCTTGTTCAAGCCACGCAATCCAGTTCTTCCAGGACGAACGGATCGATTTATGTAGTGTCTTCGGGTCCAGAAACCAAGTCGGTTCTACCTCTGCCACCGCATATCCCCGCCCTCCGGCAATTCGTGCACATTCGTGGAGCAATGCAGTCTTACCCGCACCGGGTGCGGCCTGAATCAGAACAGATGTGCCGGAATTTCCCGCCTTCGCCCTACCCAGCAACTCCTTGAAATTATCCAGAATTTTCACTCGCCCATGAAAATAGCGGGCCTCGCCCCGCTCCAGCGTGGCTGGCTTCACGATGGGGGGGTTCTGTGATTTGCTCATCGAATCTGTCCGAACAGTCCAAAACAAGAGGAGGCACTTCGACTGAAGCAGTGTATGCACTCAGACGAAAATAGGTTCCAATCACTGGTTTTTTCTGACCAATGCCATCTCCGCTGAAAAAACACTCGGTAGTGGTAAATTGACATGGCGAAGCATTCGGATTGCAGATATATGCGGGGCAATCGCCCAACGATCCGGAGGAATACTCTGATGCAGTGATGCAACCTCTGGAAATAATCGCACGCGCTCCAGATATTATGACTAACAAGCCATTCCTGCAGGCTTCCGATTCTACAACAGGGATCTCGGGCTGGGAGTAACCAACTGGATCGTCTCCGTAGCCAAACGGCCACGATGAACTTCCAGAATGTTTCCAGATATTACATGTCGCTCTTTCGCCCAGTATGCCTTGCATGTATGATTTCGAATCAATGAGTTCACCGTTAAGATCGAACAGTAATGCCTCACGAGTAAGGGGTGCTACGGTGCTCTGCTTCGTCGGAATTCTTCAATCTTTGAATCAACTCCTCGCCGGTGATGTTGGGGTTGTTCTCATGGAGGCGGGTCGCCAGCCGTTCGCAAACTTCCTCGGCAGATAATGGCATATAGATCCACTCGACTTCGCTATCGAGGAGCGGAGCCGTCAATTCAGCCCAGCTATCTTCCTTTGCGGCATCCCTGCTTTTGACCAGTACCAACTCCCCCCGCTTTGCACCTCCGGGCACAATAGCAGCATGAGGAAATATCGCAGACTCTTCTCCGAGCTGGATCTTGACTAACATTTTGAAATTTGGCTTTGGCATTTCAGTTGATGTGTTTTGTGATGAACAAAATTCTTGGGGAGACAGCGTCCCTCATCGTTACCGTCTTCCTAAAATACGGGATTTCGTTCTGGAAGGGCATCCAGTTCTTCTCAGCACCGCCTCCCCATTTGCCATACTTTGGAAACCGGTTGCGCAACCCTTCTGGATCTGCCTGCTTATGCTTGCAGGCCCGTTGCAGAATTTCAGGCGTGGGGATGTCATCCCCTCCTTCCATGATTGATCGTGACGTAGTACACCATCGAATCTTAATTCAAAATCCCCACCCTCCTCGTGGAATGTTTCAGAAGATGTCAATAAGTTGCGACTCATTGAGTCCATATAGATGATCGACTACAGAATCCAGTTCATGGATGTGATCTTCTTTCCCTCATCCGCTCTCAGGCAGTACAAGTGACCAGAGAGTTCAGTAAAATTGAAGTAATTTATCTCTGCCATGTTCTTTTCTTTCTAGGAGCCACCGTCAGCAAATATCCATTGTTGGATATTGATTTAGCAACCTTGAGTTGAGTTATCCGTTGGAAAACATCTCCCAACTGTCGTAATACCCCCAGAGATTTATCATGAATATCACCGACTCAGATGTTCGTAGACGCTTGCAACTAGGTGAGGACAGTCGATGGGAATTCAAGCAGATTGAGTTCATTGACGATCATCCAAAGAGCCCACGCAGAAATGACTTCGCCGATGAAATGACAGCATTTGCAAATACGAAGGGTGGGATACTGCTTTGCGGAGTTTCAGACAGTGGAGAACTTCAGGGGATGACCCCGAAGCAGGCTTCTGCCCTCAGCCGAATGTTAGTCGAAGTAAGTACCGATACCGTAAAACCTGCTATCCGTATTCATATTGAGAAACGAGAGCTTGACGGGAAGATGTTCATGCTTGTTGAGGTACCTGGAGGAAACTATGTACATGAGCGCTCTGGTAAAGCCTTTCTCCGAGTCGGCGACTCCAAACGCCTTATGGAAAGTGATGAGTATCTTCGGTTAGCACAAGAACGAGCCCAGAGCCGATATACATGGTTTGATCAACAGGTGGTCCCAAATACTGGATTTGAAACACTTCTTGAGCGACTGTGGGAGCCACTGATCAGTGCAACCGGCGCAGATGACCCTCGTCGTGCGCTGACGAATTTGCGGCTACTGGCATCGGATGAATTTGGGGTGGACAGAGCGACTGTTGCCGGAATATTACTCTGCACCAATTCCCCCCATGAATGGCTACCCCAAGCGACAATTATCGCCACAATGTATCGTGGTCAAGATCGATCTTCCGGTCAATTGGATACCCAGGAGATTCAGGGGCCGCTTTCTGTTCAGATTGCCGAGGCAACGAAATTTGTCGCACGGAATATGCGTGTCGCTGCACGGAAGACTCCCGCCCGTGAAGATATCCCCCAGTACAGTATGGCTGCCGTGTTTGAAGCCGTGGTGAACGCAGTTGTTCACCGTGACTATTCCCGGTCAACCCGACGTATTCGGCTCTCAATGTTCAAAAATCGATTGGAGATTGATTCTCCCGGTCCTCTTCCCAATGGAATGACGATAGATGGGATGGATTCAAGCCAATCAACCCGTAATCAGGCTCTTGCTTCTGTATTTGGGCGAACCTCTGTAGGGGATATCCCCGGGTCTCGTCACCGCAAAAACATGATGGAACGGCGGGGGGACGGTGTCCCAATCATTCGACAAGAAACCCATCAAATTACTGGCAGTCTGCCGGAGTATAAAGTTGTTGATGGGACAAACTTGGTTCTGATTATCCCGTCTGCACGACTTGAACTTGTGCCGTCGGATGCCATTATTACGGTGCATTCGGGAGGAGAGCCGATTGTCGGTGCGGATGTTTTGGCCCTCTTTCCGAACAAAACGTGGCAACGGGCAACAACCGACAGCAATGGTGAAGTAGATTTTGATTTGTACACGGCTCATTTGCCGATGACCGTTTATGCTGCCATGCCGGGCTATAGAGCGGGTTTTGTACGGTCTTGGACACCATCGCGTGGAGGATTATTATTAGAACTTGATCCACTTACAGCCGGAGGTGCAGTCATTTTCTCAAACGCTTCAGGTCATATTCCCGGACTACATGGACGGCTGAATCCCCAACGTGACAATTTGGATCGGACCTACCTTTACACGGACAATATTGCAATTGAGCAGGGCAGGCAGCAGCCCGTCTCCTTCCGTCTGGGAAAACCCTTGAGACTTACCGATGCATATGGGGTTGAGATGATGGCGACTATTGTTGATATCACTGGACAATCAGTACTCGTTGAATACAGGCCGTTCAACCAGAAAAATGATTAGGCTGCGTGGATTGCAATTATTAAAATACCGCCGGATGGATTGGACTCTTTAAATCCCAAAGAACACTCCAGACTTTGTCCGCTGGTTGAATAATGGATCCTTCCTGTCTCAAAATCCTACTATGGTATCAGATTTTCGCCAGACAGTCAACTCTGCACCGAGTACGCCTTGTATCTCAGTTCAGATATAGAGAGACGTAGAAGGGTGACCGAATGAATCTTCAAATAATATGGGGATTTGAGCGGGGTGTATTTCGCCCCGCCATGTGATGGGCGGGATATATCTCATTTCCATCAGGGGAGATCTATTCCGACTTCCAGCTAATTTTGAATCCATACCGTACCGCTTTCCCGATCGTCATGTTTGGGAATCGTTTGCACCGTTTTTCTGGATCTATCTGACCGCATTTTCATGCCCATTATAGAAGTTCTGCCCTCACGTTCGTGCGTATGAGAGAGTCATATTCGTGCCTTCCATGATTGGTAGTGACGTAGCACACCGGCCAGTCTTGATTCAAAATCCCAGCCCTCGTGAAATGTCTCAAAGATATGGATGAGCTGCAATTCACTGAGTCCGTATAGATGAGCGACTACAGCATCCAGTTCATGGATGTGGTCTTCTTTCTCGCCCTCATCCATGGAGCCGCAGATGACTCCCACGTTATTTGCCCAATCGGTAAAGCGGTCATCTGGACACGCCAGTCTTCCAGCCAACTGAACAACGCGCTGCCATAGCATATTTTCACGGGGAGGGCGGGGGATGGGAAATGGATTGAGGATGAAAAAATTGACACTTAATTCAACAAATCGCCGTGCGTACCAGTCAAGGGGTATGGAAGAGAGAATTCCAAGCATAAAAGCCTGATCCTTTTCGTCTGAATGAGGATAGAGAGATTCCTCTCCAGTGGGCCATAAAAAATATGGGCCTTTATTAGTGATGAATACGTTGGGAGGTACGAGACAGGCAATGACCGTCCGTTGATTCGTTCGGTTTGTCACGTCTCTAAAGGCTATACGCGGCCGATAGCATGGCAGTGTTTTTCGATCCTGCCGATACTGTTTGGGAAATTCGGAATGTGCACTGCGCCGGTTACTTCCCGCCCGAAGCCGCTTGCGTTGGAGAAAATCCAGAACAGGTTCAGGATCAGCCCATGCGTAATAGATTCCTGTATCTGGTGCCCATAGATTGAAGGATTCTCCCTTGTAGACCGGCCAAAAGCCATCGGGGCATTCCTTACTCTCCAAATCCATGAGGAGCTTTTGATTCGTGGCATCTAATTCGCGATCCGGGCGTGCTCTCCATTCTTTTGCCTTGTTCAGGTCAAGCCGAGGAGACTTCCGAAGCTGGGCAAATACTCCTGGAGAATCCGCAGTCGGCAGAAGAGGAAGTGAGACGGTATCATTCCATTGCTGAATCTCTGCATAGGTAAACGATTCAGGCTTTTTTGAAATACCTGCCTTGAAATCGGATAGCGCGGTATAAGGTCCTCGGAGATGAATTGATTGTCCTTCAGACTCTCCATGTTTTGCACACACGAGGCCAATCGTATATTGTTGGTGTACTTCTTCAAATATCCATTCTCCGCGATTGGTCAGCATGGTAACTGCAACATCTGCAGCTTCGTTAAACATCGTCTTGCGAAAATCCGTTGATCCCTTGGCAGCAAGCGCACTGCGCGGTAGCACAACGCCGATGTAGCCTCCATTTGCACTGGAGAGTCGCCAGAAACGCCAGCAGAACGCCTTGTACAGATCTGGATCCCCCTTGCCCATTCCAGGATAAAGACCGCTCACGAGGACCTTGCGCATTTGGTGCATTTCGTCCTGTTCATGCTCGTACAGTGTGAGCAGATCGAGGCGCTCCTCACTCAAACGGGCTTTTTCACCCTCCTGCTCCCGTTGCGATTTGCCACGTAATCCTGGGAAATGTCGTGACCAGAAGGCATCTTCCTCGACAGTTACTTCCTCCCAGGGCGGATTGCCGAGGATTACATCAAATCCTGGTCGCTTTCGAAGAAATACTTCTGGAAAGGCAATCGGAAAATGAAGTACAGAGAGAGGGCCTAGTGTCTTATGAACCGCATCTAATGCTTTGGATATCTGGATATCTTCCAGGTTAAGAGAGTCCGAAAGCTCATCCCATTTCTCGATGATTTTTTTGACATCCGAATTATTTTCAATCGGTGCAGCGGTCAAGAGGTCGCAGAGGATTTCTGATTCCTGAAGGGCTGATCGAATATCATCCTGCGCTGCGCGTGCTTCCTCAATATCTTCCAAAGAGATATCGTTGCTGTTGGCAAGGCGTCGAAGAGGCTTCACCGCCCTGCCAAGCAGTTTTTGGGCATCAATAGGAAAAAGTGGTACAGAGATCTTCTCGAACATATCCCGTATCTCTGCAATCGTCCCTACACCCACCAGTGCATTGCCAAGGATCAGTGCGCGGTCAAGAAAGGATAGAGGCAGTCCCGGTACAAACGTATGGATCCAGACCGCAAGCCGCGCCAGTTGCACCGCCAACGGATTTAGGTCGACACCATAGATGCACCGCCGGGCAATCAGGCGGCGCAAGAGCTGACTATCCTCAATGGGGTCGC
This sequence comes from Rhodothermales bacterium, assembly GCA_022820435.1. Classification (GTDB taxonomy): domain Bacteria; phylum Bacteroidota; class Rhodothermia; order Rhodothermales; family Bin80; genus Bin80. Next base: position 10,469 of record JAJEFL010000189.1, on the reverse strand, counting down.
TTTCCTGGATGCCTTTCAGTCGGCTTTTTGCCGTAGAGCGCAATTTGCACAGTTCATTCAAGACATCCGGCAGACTGCGTCTGGAGAGATAATCGGCCATCCTCTTCTCCATCCGATCAATGGCGCTGATCAAGAAATGGCCCGATCCCATCGCAATGTCCGCAACACGAAAATCAAAGAAGGCTTCGCTGGCATCCGTTTCGTCCAGTGCATCCAGTCGTTTGAAGTGATCGTCCAGCGCTGGCTCCAGTGCTCCATCTAAAAGATGCTCTACGGCAAAGGATTTTGTATAATAACTGCCTGATGCTTTCCGCACACCTGAGCGGTTGTGCAGATAAACTTCCCCCTTCCTGACAACGGGCGGCTCATTCTTCTTGGCAGGAACATAGACCACATTTTTCTTTTGCTGCTTGAGTACCAGATCCATGTCGGCCCTTGCTAACTCCGATTCTAACAACCCCTCGTAAATGGTGCCGAACTCACGCACACCGAGCGAGCGAAAATCAACCGGACCCGGTACGCCCTCTGGAGTATGAATCACAAGTAAATTGCGCAAGACTTCCTCAAAACATTCATTCGGAAGTGTGATCTGTGCCAATGCAGCACCCGCCCTGGAAATCTCCCCGTCATCCTGAAACAGCGCCCCGCCATACGCAGGCACATCCCATTCCGTATTGCCCGTTGCAATGGCATTCCAGAGATGTTCCGTTTCGCGCCAGTATGTGGCTCCCTCGGCAATTGGAGTCTCGTTTGCAACCATATCGGCCATTTCCTGTGCTTTCTGCTTCAGAGATCTACGCCGGTAGGCATCGTTGTGCTGATAGGGAAGCAGATCTCTGTCTTCTGCGTAAGCGATGAATAAAAGACGAAATAATACGGTTAGGGCCATCTCGTAGGTCAGAGCGAGGTCTTCCGTGTCAGGTACTGTGATACCTCGTGCGCGACCGATTCCTTGCGCCAAAACAGGGATCACATGTTCGTAAATTCGCTCTCTTAGGCGCTTGGCAAGATCCCCCGCGAAGCGTTCAGATCTTTCCAGCAGTTCATATAGACTACCTCCGCGCGTAAGCGCCTCCGCCGAGTAAAGTAGCCACAGGTAATGTAGTTGTTCGTCTGGAAGCAGCCACGGCTGGCATTCGATAAAAGTATCCGTACGTCCGCGCCTGCCTACACCCACATCTACATTTGTTGAATAGAGACGAAGACGATTCTCCTGAATAAATATGATCCAATCAAGATTCTCGGCATCCGCGTTACGGAATGCATAACTCACCGGCGATAACTGATTAAAACGCTGCTCTTTGTGCTCAATCAGTTCCCCCTCATGCAGCATCACGGCCAGTGCCGTTCTGCGGTCATTACTGTACAGCACACTTGTCAGATTATCCAGTTCCTTTATCGTAAACCCCAGTGCGGCCAGGAGATCCTGCCCCGAAAGGTTAACGGCATGTTGAGCTTTTCTTCGGGCATCCCTCAGATCTGCTCGTTTGGGAACCCCATGCTTAAGTTCGTGCAGGGCTAATAGCCCCTCATTCCTGAGCCCGGGAACAGTATTTTCGAACGTAGGCAGTGTCTGTTCCAGCAGTTTCAGGGCTGAATGTCGATCCGGCTGTTTCAGCAATTTTCTACACAGCCGCTCCACCTGTCCAATGTCTGTGTCGTGACTGATTGGCGGCTCCTCACGGTCGGGGCCGCATACGGATGCCTTGCCGGAATGCAGAATAATCAGGAGTAAAGGTGCGCCCCGGTTTCCTTTGCGGTCTTTCCACACTTTTCTGATCTCCCCGTCACCTATTCGCCTTACGGCATGTGCAACCGTAATTTCCAGGGCCAGTTGCCCCTTGCCAATAAAAAGACCGGCCTGCCGGAGCCCAGAACTCGCAACCGGTGACCAGGATAATCTGGTCAAGTCGGAAAGAAATTCAGGACTTTCAGTCATAACGATTTAAGGGGGGCATATTTATTGTGTACTCAAATTCGTCGCCGTCGGAAGAAGATTGTTTGGAGAATCAAAGATAGAAACCATATAACTTCGGCGGGGAACGCGTGTTGCGGACTGAATCCTTCCCCCCTGACACGATCAAACGGAAACTACGTCCCTGAAGAACCACGGACACTGGAACAGGGAGGCGGCGGCATGAAGTGACCGGCAGGCGAAGCTACACCGCTCAGCCTCACTGAACGCCCGGGGCGGAGCCGTAATTCTCCAGCAGCCAGTCGTGCATGGCCGGGTCCTGCATGATGTAAAGTCCATTACGCATCGCCAGAGCCCCACACTGGAGTGCCTGACGGAATGTGACATCTCGTTCCTGCTTATCCGCACATACTTGGGCCAGACAGCCCTTGATCACCTCTCTATCCTGTGATCCATCCTCTTCCTGCGTTATCATCAATGCTCTGGCAATTGCGGCCCTGTGCGCCTCTGTCAGCCCCTCCAAACACGCTTCGTAGAACCGCGCCCGCTTTTGCCGTCCCGCCGTGATCACCGCTTCCAGCCCTTGCTCGGTCATCTCCCCGGCATCAGATTTCACCTGCTCCGCCGCCAGCAACGCATAATCGGATATATGCCGGGGCCACCCGTATGTCTCCGGTACCAGCGCATCAATCCAGGGGGTGATATCTCCCTGTGCACCTCCTTCCTCGCGGAGCCAGCCGCCCAGGATGCTCCGCGCCGCTTCCGAGTCTACCTCCCGCAAGTCAACGACGGCACCCGAATTAAACCTTGCTACCCCCAGATCATCGAATACCTGCCGTGTCCATGGCATCCCGACGGAGACCATCATGATGGGATGCTTCACCCTCTCATTATGTACCATGTTAATGAAGCTTACCGCCTCTCCAATCTGCCTGTGGGACATCCCTGGAAATAAATCAAGACGGTCACTGAATAAGAACCGCCCGGCGGGGCGCATCGTGTGCATGTCATCCAGCAGGAGCATGACGGGACGCTTCGTGGCGATCAGCATGTCGTCAGAGAAACGGGAGAACGGGACCATAGGGAACGCCTTGTGCAGTTCCTCTGGATCATACAGTGCCGCCGTGGAGATCACGCCCACTGCCCATCCCCGTGCTTCGCCCAGGTGTGCACACTCCGCAAGCAGTGCACTTTTCCCTGAACCGTGCGCTCCCTGGAACAGGATGTTGGTTCCCACATAGAAACTCTCTTTATCCTCCGCCCAGTCCATATGTGTCTGGACGGTTCTCAGCATTCTTCTCCTCCCGTGAAAGTGCTTCGCGCGAGGTGGGATTTTCACATTCGGATCCTTGTTGACGGAGTTGCTCATGAATACATTAAGATTGAGTCCACTACTAAAACCACAGCCAGACCAAAACGGTTCCCGTGAACCATAAATTTGTTGAGTCTCCGCGCTCCAGTTCCCATGCTTCGCCTCCCCGCCGGGCCTGAGCAGTTCCGGCAGATTGGCGATGTACGGAATAACGGGAGGCCCGTCACATTCATCGTTGCTCACCGGTCTAATCTGCGATCAGAATGAGACCGTATACATTTCCATGGAGCTGCCATCATAAACATGTCCGTCAGGCAGGTAAGTATTTCCCGTCCTTTGCTTTCTTTCAAATGTTCGCATAGTTCGGAGAAACCATACCTCAAGCCCTCGGGGTAGGGTTAAAACCCATTTTAGAACCATTCATATTGCAATAGGTACTTTATTGAACAAATTTGTTCAATAGAAAAATCTGAGTTGAAAATGTATCAACGATCTCACGTAAATCACCTCTTCAAACGGCTGTCAAGAGGATCAAACATGCGCATTGCCGCCATCATCGGTCCCCGGCAAGTTGGCAAGACAACGATTGCTCTTCAGGTCCGAAAGAAATTGATTGAAGAGAAAATTCCATGCTGGTATATGTCCATAGATAACATAGATACCAGTGAAGCAGACTGGCCTGATATGCAAAAGATCCGTGACGACGCGCAGCCGGGAACCGTACCTGATGCCGGGATGCTTGCCGAAATATGGACACAGGCCCAAAGGGCTTCCCAGGAGTCTGATCAAGGCCTGGTGCTGTTTCTTGATGAAATTCAAACGATTCCACGCTGGTCAAACATTGTGAAAGGGTTCTGGGATACAGATCGAAGGAGAGGATATCCCATTCGCGCAGTCATCTTAGGATCCGCCGCCTGGCGAATGCAGGTTGGACGGAATGAAAGCCTTGCCGGACGTTTTGACCCCATTCGGGTCACCCACTGGTCGCTTCCCGAAATGATCCAGGCATTTGAACTGACGGTTGAGGAATTTATGTTCTTTGGCGGTTATCCCACTCCCTTCAAAGATAAATCAAGACCTATCGTACTTGAAGCATGGCAAGAGTACATTTCTGATTCAGTTTTGAAGCCCATTATTGAACGGGACATTATGGGACTTACACAGATCAGAAAGCCTGCCCTGATGCGCCAACTGATTGATCTTGCATCAAGCTACTCAGGCCAGCCCATATCCTGTAACAAGCTCCTCGGCCAACTCAAGGATGCAGGAAATGCGACAACCCTGGCAAATTATCTGGATCTGATATCCGATGCGGGCTTGATGGTGGCACTCTCTCCCTACACAGCATCTCCACACCTGGGTAGGCCCCGTTCCCCAAAACTTAACGTCTTGAATACGGCACTCATGACGGCGGCGTCCGGTTATTCATTTCAGGAAGCAAAGGCTGACCGGTCCTTTTGGGGCCGTATCATGGAGAGCGCAGTAGGCGCACATTTATATAATACTCGTAATGTCTCAACCCGCATTCATTTTTGGCGTGACAAGAGTGGTGCGAATAAGGTTGACTTCGTGATCTCACGCGGTCCACATCTTGTGGGATTGGAGGTGAAAAGCGGAAGAATCCGGTCACATCCTGGGCTGGCCCGCTTCAAAGACCGCTTCCCAAATGCCAAAACAATGATCGTTGGACCAGATGGTATTTCATTCGAAGATTTTTTTTCCTTTACCACCGACGAATGGATTGAGCAACTATGATTCTAATTGTAAAACGTTCGGTTCGCCTGATCAACCCGGAAGATGATCCGCATCTTGAACAGGACTCGCTATCGCTGATCGACTTTGAATCTGACCATGGTTATGTACTCATCGGCGAGCCAGGAATCGGAAAGACCACGGAATTCAACAAAGAAGTTCACCGGGTTCATGCCCCTCCCACAATCTCTGCACGTCAATTTATCAGCCGAAATCCTGATAATCATCCCGATTGGCAAAAGGGGCCCCTTTTTATTGATGGGCTGGATGAGGTGCGTACGGAGGATGGGGATCCAAGGGGGGCGATGGATAAAATCATCCACCGCCTTGAGTCCCTGGGAAACCCCCGGTTCCGTATATCGTGCCGGTCCATCCATTGGCTGGGAGCCGGAGACCGGAGAGAACTCAGCACACTCTCAGACTCCAAAGAGATACCAGTGCTACAACTGAATCCACTGGGGTACCACGATATTCGGGAAATCATTCCTGGGCAGGAAGCCGATGAATTTATCCGGCAGGCCTATGAGCACAATATGGAAGGCTTTCTTGGAAATCCACAGTTGCTAAACGTACTACTAACATCTTTGAAAAATGGCGGCTGGCCGGACAGCCCAACGAAGACCTTCGAGCATGCCTGCCGGGAACTCATCCGAGAACGGAACTGTGAGCACCGAGATTCCCGGGCATCTAAAATTCTCCCGAACCATGAAGCAGTCCTGAGCGCAGCCGGTCAACTTTTTACACTCATGCTGATCGCCAATCAGTCTGGCTGGACAATAGATGATACGCAGGTTCCCGGAATTCTCTCTTTGCGAGATGTGGAGACTCAAGATCCTTCTGCACTCCGCGTAGCATTGAACTCGGGACTCTTTCAGGGGCCCCCTGACTGCCGGACTCCAATCCATCCACTCCTTGCTGAATTCCTGTCGGGCCGGTATCTGGCCGGCCATATCCAGGATGAACTGAGTAGGCGGCGGATCTTAGCCCTTCTCACTGGGCCTGATGGAGTTCCTTTTCCTGATCTGCGGGGGCTCACGGCCTGGCTCGCAACCTTTAATCCCCAGGCACGAACAGCCTTAATCCCAGTTGATCCGGTTGCGGTAGCGTTCAACGGCGATGCAAGCGTATTCAGTCATGAAGAACGGAAGGAATTACTCACTCATCTTGAGAAAAGGATTGAACTCAGTTGCGCATGGCCTTCAGCAGCCGCTCTGGGCGCTTTGACCGGGCACCAGAGCAGGTCACTTGTCTGGAAATTGACGGACTCGCCTGAACGCTCAGATCATCGGCAACAGCTTGTTTATGCGTTGCTCCGCGGTATTTCAGAAAGACACTCTAATCTGCCCCTCCATGGGAAGCATTCTTCAGAAATTCAGTCAAAAACCGACCGCGAACACTTACTGAAAATCATCTCTGATTCCAGTTGGGATCCCGATATTCGCCGTCAGGCGCTTCGTGCATTGAACCAGATGCTCATCGGATCTCCAAATTGGGCAGCCACTCTACGAAAGATTCTCGTAGGTTTGAACGAAGGTCGTCTGCAGGATGAGAGAAATGATCTAAGAGGGGAGTTGCTGGACATCCTGTATTCATCCGAACTGCAACCCTTGGAAATATGGGACTACCTCGTAGACGGAATTCTGCCATACGGCTGCAACATCTACTTGAAATTCTGGAATCGTCTGGCAAACCGATCCCGGAAAAATCAGATCGAAGAACTGCTTGACTCGCTTTGTGATCATGCTTTCGAAATAATTCCGAAATTGGCCAAGAACAGATTGGCAGATACGGTTCTAACGCTCCTTGCAAGAGGACTGGACTTATGTGGAGAGGAACGGTCCATCCCAGACCTATATCGGTGGTTCGAACTGATTGAGTTTGATTTTAGCACATCTAAGCTAATTCCAATACATAGTTCAGACTCAGCACATAATCGGCGGAGAGACAACAAGGCGAATGAAGCAATCCGTAACTGGTTGAATGAACGAGAGTCCATTCGACTTGCACTCATTGAACACGAACTGACTGCATGGGAGTCTAGATCCAGAAATAATGGACGCAAACATCTGACCGGCTTTAAGTTCGTGGGAAAAGATGCACCGGTCGGATTTCGTTCATGGTGTCTCACTCGTGCAGGAGAGATATGGAATTCCCATCCAAAAGCCGCAGAGAATCTTGCGTTTTGGTCTGTCTGGAAACGGGAAGGATGGGAGAAACCACTGTCTGATGACCAAGTGGAGCAAGCCGTGTCAGGGATACCGGGCTTACTCGAATGGAACCGCAGCCGCATCCGTACCCGTAACGACTTTGAAAGGGATGAATCGGAATGGGAAAAAGAACAAGCACAGTCCGAAAAAACGTTTCGCACAGAGAAACAGGAAGAACTTGAGTACCTGCGGAAGCACAAAATCGAATTAGCCGCCGGCAATTGCTCACCTGTACTGCTCCATGATCTTGCTACTATCTATTTTGATGGCTATGCTGCGGAAAATGACGATCCCGTCCGTCATTTGAAATCCTATTTAGACAATGACAGGGAACTCTTGCAGGCAGCATTGACAGGATTTCGGAGCCTACTGGATCGGGACGAATTGCCGGATATTGGCGAGATTGCCCAACTCCATCAAAATAAAAGGCGATCTCTTTTCTCACGACCATTTCTTGCGGGAATGGAGGAAGAAAAAGTTAATGTACTGGAACGCCTGTCGGATGGGGGACGGCGAAGGGCCATCGGGTTTTACCTTGTCACGGGCATACCTCGTCGGGACTCAAATAACATCTTCATCATCGATGACCATCGCCGATCGCCGTGGTATGAGCAGGCAATTATACATTATCCAGAGGCCGTGGCCGATTCAATGGTTTTCATCAACAGAGCCTGTGTTCGCGCAAAATTTTCACCGGTACAGGATCTGTTTAAGATGGCCTTTGATAAGCAGTATGCGCAAATTGCGCCGCTCGCTGTGCGCCGGATGTTTTCTGTTTTTCCAACTAGATGCACTAAGCCGCAACTGGAATCGCTTCGCGTGATTCTCTGGAGTGCGATTCTCGCCAACGGCATGTCCACGGAAGAATTGCAGAAGATTGCCCTAGCACGCCTGAATCGCAAAAAAATGGACATTGCCCAGAGAACCCTGTGGCTCTGTGCAGGAGTCTATGCTGCCAGAGATCAATTTCTCCCGCTTCTGCCAGAGTTTCTTTCAAAAGGCCAGGAGTCCCGTCTGCACCGTGTACTTCGTTTTTTTGTCCCGGATGGTCAAAACTTCATCCTGCAAGACAAGGACGACTGGAGTTCTAAAGAAATGTCCCAACTCATTCAGACATTCGGAAAGCAGACACAACGTCCAGCTTTTCAATATGGCCCGCACCTGCTTAGCGCGAAAGAAGCCAGTCGGAACAAATTTTTGTCCATTCTCACACCATGGATCCAGAAACTTGCACAGCGCGGCAAAGATGCCGTAGAAGCTCTTGAATCGTTGGCAACTGATCCCTGCCTGACTGCCTGGATGCCCGAAATCACACGGGCACAGGAAGAACTAGGCCGGAGTCTCCGTACAGCTGTGCGGCCGGAACTCAACCTGGAAAAAATTCAGAACGCACTCCAGTGCGGCCCCCCGGCAAATGCCGCCGACCTTGCTGTATTAACAACGGACACCCTTGAACAATTGGCAGACCGGATACGGAATGGAAAATACAATCACTGGTGCCGGTATTGGCACCGGGATTCGAAAACGAACACCCCCATCAAACCCCTGCACGAAAACGAATGCCGCAATATATTGCTCTCACACTTGGAAGGCGAGCTCCGAAAATATCAGATTGATGCGCAGCCAGAGGGACAATATGCAGAAAACAAAAGAGCAGATATTCGTGTATCCTTTGGTGCTGACCTTGCAATTCCGATAGAGATCAAGAAAAACTGTCATCGTGACATCTGGCGTGGAATCTCAGAGCAGCTCATATCCAATTATACCCGGGATCCGGAAGCCGATGGTTTCGGAATCTATCTGGTGCTCTGGTTTGGTCCCGGTTACATGAAAAAACCTATAGCCCCGCAGGAACGCCCCCCGAAAAGGCCAGAAGAATTGAAAAGTCTACTTGAAGAGCATCTTGATCCTCCCCACAGCGAAAAAATCCGTATCGTAGTGATAGATGTGAGTCCAAAAGGGGGATCTGTGGATTCAGGTTGACCTACTTGGTATTTGATAACGCTCGCCCGAGATACGTAAGCCTTGGGTATTGCCCGAGGTGTCAAACATTTGAATGAATCTTCAACATGGCTGTGTCTAACCTAGCAGCCTGTGGATAAAGTCAAGAAAAATCTGAGGAACGCTTTTCGGGTTGGTTTTTGGAGATTAGACTGCTCAAAATAGCCATAGAAGAGAGGTTTTTCGCCTCTTGGAGTCTCAAAAAGGGCGAAAAATAGATGATTTGGCCATCTACGACACGCAGTTGTGCTGTCTAATTCTGTGATCATACTTTATCCACGGGCTGCTAGACTCCCATCGGACAGAGTACAAAACGATTCCTCCAGATCTCGGAGAAACCCTGAAAAGACAACCGCACGATTCATTTATCACCTCAGATTAACCCAAATATCCCGCCTCCATACCCTATATCCTCAGTTACCTGCAAATCATAGAATGGGAATTCAGTCTGAGTGTCTATCAGGCGGGAAGTTTTGACCAGAAGAGAGGGTATCGGGTGGATTCGGCTCGATAAAGTAATTGTCAATGAACCAGTCCAACATGGATGGGATCGGGATCGCATAGCGCCCGTTCCGATTATCAAGTACCCCGTTCTGGAGTGCTAGTTCAAAGATGTCAGATGCCTCCTGATTCCCTGCATCCTGCAATAGAGATGCCATAATTGCTTTTCTGGTCTGTGTTTGATCCTCATGTGCACCCGCAAAGGCTCTGGCAATGGCCATACGGTGATCCTCGTCCAGTCCCTCCGCGCGGGATTTATAAAATTTCATTCGTTTCATGCGCCCCACTTCGAGCACCGTCTGAAGACCCTGCGGAGTCATCTTTCTCTTATCTGTCCGCACCTGGAAGGCAGCGGCCTGCGCACAGGCAGACACATGCTGTGCCCAGCCATGGGTCCTCTGCATAATCACATCAATCCAGGGCGCGGGATCCCCCTTCGCCCGCCCATCCTTCTTAAGCCAGTCCTTGATCACCTCCCGTTCCGCTTCCGGTTTTAACGGGCCCAACTCTACATAGCAGTTGTCCTTGAATCTGGACACGCCCAGATCTTTGAAGGCTCGCTTCGTTGCACTCAACCCGGCGACGAGCAGGATCACGGGTCTGCCCATTTCGCCGTTATGGATGCTGTTAAGGAAGTTCTGTACGAGGTAATATGAAAAGATGGTCGCATTTTCGTATCGTCTGTCACACTATTCATTTAACCTCAATTCACATGTACAAAAAGGTTTATTTCGGGCTGGATGCCCACAATCATAATTGCGTTCTCGCAATAATGGATCAG